>NZ_CP019791.1:3340050-3643691 GCF_002007645.1 Anaerohalosphaera lusitana | reverse complement strand
AATGCGGGGACCTTTGTTGCGATATTTGGAGGCCACTCATGAGAATTACCTGGCGCGGATTAGAACTGCCAACGCGTTTCGAACGAGACACTGAAATTTCGACAGATCGCTATGGACGTTTTTACGTCGAGCCCTTCGAACGCGGCTTCGGTACGACTGTAGGTAACAGTCTCAGACGCGTTCTGCTCTCCTCGCTTGAAGGCAGTGCGGTTACATCTATAAAGATCAAGGGCGTTGATCACGAATTCACCAGTATGGACGGCGTTCTGGAAGACATTACAAAGATCATCCTCAACGTTAAGCAGATCATCGTCCACATGGATACCGATCAGCCCAGAACCGTTGTTGTAAAAAGCAGCAAAGCTGGCGAAGTTACCGCCGGCATGATCGAGACGGATCCCTCCGTTGAGATCATCAACAAGGACCTGGTCATCGCGACCCTGACCAAGGACATCGATTTCGAGATGGAAATGGAAATCGAAAGCGGCCGGGGCTATTCTCCTGCCGCCGAACGCATCGCCGAAGAAGATCGCTTCGAACAGGATACGGGGCTGATCGTTGTAGACGCTATCTACTCGCCGGTAACCAGGGTCAGATACAAGACCGAGGATACTCGCGTAGGGCAGAAGACAAACTACGACAAGCTCATCCTCGAGATTTGGACCGACGGAACAGTAAGGCCGGACATGGCACTCGTCGAAGCTGGAAAAATACTCAGAAAATGCATCAATCCATTCGTGCACTATTCTGAAATAGGCCCTGAAACCATCGAAGAAGAAGTTGTGCAGAAAGAGGCTGAAGAAGAAGCAGTCGATGCCGAGCTCGAAGAAAAGCTCAATACACCTATTGAAGAGCTCGACCTGACAGTGCGTTCAAACAACTGTCTTGAATCGATGAATATTCGCACTGTACGCGAACTGGCAAAAATGACCGAAGCCGATCTGCTCAAGATACGAAGCTTCGGCAAGACCAGCCTCCGCGAAATACGCAGAAAACTTGCCGACATGGGCCTGACCCTCGGCATGACCGATGTATAGAAGCATGAAGTGCCGCTCAAATATCCGAATGGGCGGTTGTAACAGTATACAATAAAGATATCTGGATAGACGGACTATAAGAAGGATTAGGTAATATGCGTCACAGAGTAGCAGGTAGAAAACTCAGTCGTACAAGCTCGCACCGTTTGGCGATGCGCCGAAACATGGTTGCCTCGCTGTTCGAGCACGAGACGATTTCGACTACGCTCGAAAAAGCGAAGGAAGTACGCGGATTCGCTGAAAAACTGATCACACTGGCAAAGAAGGGCACACTGCCCGCACGCAGACAGGCGATTGCACTACTCAACAATCGTGACATCTATGAAGAGCAGGACGGCGAAAACCAGAAGGTCGGAACCGTCATCGGCAAGCTCTTCACCGAGATCGGGCCTCGTTACCTCGACAGGCCTGGCGGCTACACCCGTATCATCAAGCTGTCAAAACGCAGGCTCGGTGACAACGGCCAGCTCGTTCTGCTTCAGCTCGTTGGTGAAGAAGCCGGCTCGAAAAAGGAAACCGAGAAAAGCGAAGAGTAGTTAAAGCGTTCACTGATTGCGTATGCCCGATTGCATCTTTTGCAAAATCGTCAAAGGCGAAATACCCAGCAATAAGCTCTACGAAGATGAGCAGGTTCTGGCCTTTCTTGACATAGGCCCGCTCAGCGAAGGGCACTCACTCGTGATCCCGAAGGACCACTTTGAACGTTTTGATCAGTGCCCGCCGGACACACTCGCCAAAGTGATCGCTGCAGCCAACAAACTCGCAAAAGCAGTCGCCGCCGCAACCGAATGCGACGGCTACAACGTACTTTGCAACACCGGCAGGGCGGCAGGACAGGCGGTTGATCATGTGCATTTCCACATAATACCGCGTAACCAGGGCGACGGCCTGTTCGATGGCTGGCCCGCGGGCGAATACGAACCGGGCAAGGCCGAAAAGGTCGCCGATACGATTCGCAAAAATCTTTGACAATTCACGATATATATGGTTGCTACTTCACAACGATTGTGCTATAAGAAGCGACCTGAGACAAAAATTGATCGCGGGGTAGAGCAGTTTGGTAGCTCGTCGGGCTCATAACCCGGAGGTCGGAGGTTCGAATCCTCCCCCCGCTATTTACTTGAAACTAAAGGACTTGCGTTAATTCGTGAGTCCTTTTTTTGTGCCTATTTTGGCCCCGTGCGGTGCAAATAATCATCGGTGGTTAAATTCTTGCTCTTTCGTAAGTTAAGAATGGAAATTACGTCAATAGTTGACAGCATTGGCAGGGCGCCTAGTCTGTTATGAGCTGATGGATGTGGCAAATATTGCCAGTGTGGG
Organism: Anaerohalosphaera lusitana; assembly: GCF_002007645.1. Taxonomy (GTDB): domain Bacteria; phylum Planctomycetota; class Phycisphaerae; order Sedimentisphaerales; family Anaerohalosphaeraceae; genus Anaerohalosphaera; species Anaerohalosphaera lusitana. The sequence continues at coordinate 3,641,334 of NZ_CP019791.1, read as the reverse complement.
CGCACGGGTTGTGTAGAAGGTAGTGCAATTTGATTGCTTGCGACACGCTTAGCAGCTACGCCGCCAGGCGGTGGTATGACTTCAGCAGTCCGCCGAGTCGTTCAATGCACCGGATATCAGCCGTTTCGTCAAGCTGGTGCTTTGGTTCGATGATCCTGCCCAGTGATTGGTGAATGCGTTCGTGGTGATAATAGTTGCTATACTCATCAAGAACGTACTCGAGCTGTTCGACGGACGACAGAATCAGATAATCGAGGCATTCCGATTTCACTGATCTGACGAACCTTTCCGCGTAGACGTTCAGGTCGGGGCTGTGTGCCGGTAATCTAATTGGCTCTATGCCGGAGCTTTTGAGCAGGGCGTGGAATCCGTCTGTTCGATACAGGGGATCTCTGTCGTGGATCAGGTACGTTTTGCCTTTTAGGAATCCGTCTTCACAGTTGGTAAGGGTGCGGGCCATTTGTTTCATAAAATCGCCATCCGGCTGGGGTTTGACTGGTGCGAAAAATACCTTGCGGGAGGCGATTTCGATTACGAAAAACACCGTGCAGCGAACAAGGCGATTTTTCACCAGCAACTCCACCGTAAAGAAATCGCAGGCAGCCAGCACTTCCCAGTGGCTTTGGATGAATTCGTGCCAAGTTGATCTGACGGTCAGATCAGGTTCCGGATCGAAGCCGTTTTCAACAAGTATGTTCCTGACGCAGGACTTGCTGATGCGATAGCCGAGGTAAACAATCTGATCCGTTATTTTCTGATAACCCCAGCGACGATTCTGCTTTTTCAGCTCTAGCACCAAAGCAATGATCTCATCATCAACCTGCGGCCTCCCGACTTTGCCCCGGTGTTTGCTCCCATCGTATTTATCAGCGATAAGATTTCGGTACCAGCCCATAACCGTATCCGGGGAGAACAGAACGGTTGTTTGGTCCAGCATTTTACGGCTGAGGCGTTTGGCTTTTGCCGCGATTCTCATTCGCTGCCGATTAGTCAGCAGGATTCGCTTGTTCTGCTTTTCCTGCTGCTCGACAAGAACCCGCACCTGCTCTTTGAGATAATCGATCGCGTGGTAAAGCTCTTTATCGATGCAGTATGCCAGGCAGGCAACCACACCCAGCCAGAGTTTCTCTTTCATAACGTTCTCGTATATGTCCTCAAAAGGGACGCAGTTTAACGGAGAACATTGCAAGCACACAAGCGTTTCTTTTACCTGGGCTAATCCCTACATGTTCACCCACCGGCGGTTCGACATCGACACGGGTCTTTACTATTGTCGCCAAAGGGTGTAGAAGTCCCAGATAGCTTCACCTCATAACCCGAGCCGGGCGTATTGCAACTGACCTGCCCCCGAATTATGTACCAGCTACTGTTAGAGAGTTGTCCTTCTCATCTGTCGTATATTGCTGTAGCTGAGCCGTAGGCGAAGCGGAAGCAATGCACGTGGCGGCGAACTCGGCCGGGGTCGCGTAGTCCAGCCCGCTGTGCGGCCGATGGTTATTATATTCCATCCGCCACTGTTCGACAATCACTTTCGCTTCCTTAACCGAATAAAACAGCTCACGATTGAGCACCTCATCTCTGAACTTGCCGTTGAACGATTCGATGAAGCCATTTTCCCACGGCTGACCCTTCTCGATATAAAGCGTTTCGACGTTCTTTTTGCCGAGCTTCTTCTTGATCGCACTAGCCACAAATTCCGGCCCGTTGTCGCTACGTATAAACCCAGGCACGCCTCGGACCGCAAACAGGTATTCCAGCGTTTCAACCACATCGCCCGACTTGATCGACCTGCCTACTTCTATCGTAAGCGACTCACGCGTGAACTCATCGAGCACCGTGAGAAACTTCAGACTGCGACCGTCCTCGCTCTGGTCGCTGACGAAATCATACGTCCAGACATGGTCCTTGTAGTCGGCTTTTTGCACGCTGCAGCTGTTGTCGCTGTTGCCTTTCGTTTTTCGTCCTTTGCGTCTGTGAGGCACCTGTAATGCTTCCTTTCGCCATATTCGTTGAACTCGTTTATGATTTACACGCCAGCCATGCTGACGAAGCTTGGCCGTTATAAACCTGTAGCCGTAGCTTTGGTGTTCCTTTGCCAGCTCGATTATCTTGCTGGTCAGTGCCGTGTTCGTTGGCTGCTGCTGAGGTTTATACCGCTGGCTGGCTCGCGGCTGACCTATCACCTTGCATGCCCGACGCTCGGATACGGCCAGACTCTTTTGAACATGCCTGGCCGCTTTGCGTCTCCGGGCCGGGCTCAGTAATTTCCCGAAAGCGCCTCTTTGAGTATGGCGTTGTCCAGTGCCTGGTCGGCAACGAGCTTTTTGAGCTGGGCGTTCTCTTTTTGCAGGGCCTTGAGCTGCTTGACCTGGTCGAGCTTCATGCGGCCGTATTGCTTGCGCCAGTTGTAGTAGGTCGCCTCGCTGATGCCCAGCTCACGGCAGGCCTGCTGGACCGTACCGCCGGAGCCGATTACAGCATCCGCCTGGCGGAGCATCTTGACAATCTGTTCGGGACTGTGATTCTTGCGTTTCATAAGAGCATCCTTTCCATAAAAACTAACAAATTATAACGGATACTCTCTAATCAGCAACGGTACAGTTTTTCGGGGTCAAGCCACAACCATTTATTTTAATTTTTGCGGACAGTGTCTCTATTTTTGGGTCCGAGCTTTTCCGAACACGGTAGCTCGCACGCTATTTGCTTGTAATTAAAGGACTTGCATTGACTTGCGAGTCCTTTTTTAATGGGCTTTTTTGCTTTATGTTGTACTTTTATTTCAGTACGGTGTTTTGGCGTTGGTCGTACCGAATCAAGGTGAAAACTTTTTTCAGTGTTTTGGCGGAGGGTAGTGCAAGGAATTTTTGCCGTTTAAATACCCAGCGTATGAAATGAAGGTTGTTAATGTCCAAAGGCCTAAAGAATAGTCACAAAAACTGTGGCGTTTTAGTTCTGAAATTGTTCGCAACAGCGGCTTCGTTGACTCTTCCTCTGGTTCCCCTAACTTATATTGCGTACTCAAACACATTGTCAGCAAGCGGTGGGGCAGTAGTGTTTTTCTGCTTGTCGCTTGTAGCTGCTGCCTCCGCATTTTGTTACAGACCTACTTACAAGGTTATCATTCTTTTTGCTGCACTTGTACTGGCTTCTATGCTGTCATCATTAATGGGCCCCATATTGTTGTTTTTCATGTGTATTTTTGCCGGAGCTTTTGGTGTCAATCTGCTGCCGACTAAATGGAACCGCTTTTCAATTTGGATTATTCCGTATGTGATTGCGCGGGCAGTCCTGGCAGGCATAGTTTTCTTCTTAGTTGCTTCCAAAATACAATTGAACGAATGTGTCCTTCTTACATCTAAGTTTGACTCGCTTTGTAGCTTTACGGCTATTTTTATTTTAGCACTTCTGATTTTTGATTTATGTGGCTTAGGCTTACGCTATTGTTTTCGCGGGTATTCTTTGTCGCGACAAACCAACAGCTCTGACGAGCATGCCTAAACTCTCAATTAGAACCATAACCATCCGCTGACCACGAAAGCGTGAGCTTCATGCTTTACCAGGTTGTACCCTAAGCTGTACCTTGTCAACCGAAAGGCACTTGTCAAAGGAAAGATATATTTTTCTGGAGAGTCACAAAACCGACATGGTTGAAAAAATTTGGGCGTTGCCGAAATCAGACACGCTAGTTATCTCCAAATAACGATCCTACTTGAATTCCGACTTGCCGATATCGAGCATTTCAAATTGCAGTTCCCCGCGGGGCACCTCAACGGAGACCTTGTCCCCGACTTTGAGACCCACCAAAGCTTCCCCTACCGGCGATAGGATCGATATGCTGTCTTCGGTCAGATCCGCATCATACGGCCCCAGCAACTGCCAGATTATCTTCTGGTCGGTATCGAGATTCCGTACGGTAACCACCGTCCCGAACCCAGCCTTCTCGCAAGATACCTCTGTACAGTCCCTCGGCTGAGAATGATTGATCTTCGCCCGGATCTCCCCCATCCGTCCTTCGATAAAGCCCAGGTTCTGACGACCGTAAATATAGGCGCCGTTTTCCTTGAGATCACCCTCCTCGCGAGCTTCAGCTACTCGCTGACGCGTTTCGACGGCGTCCTTCTCCAGTTTTTCCAAGTCCTCAAAAAGCTTCTCACGGCCAGTAAACGATATTGGCATCATATCTTGCATGGGAGTTCCTTCATCCATAAAAACATCAACTTCTCAAAGCACAGATTTTAGCAAATTATGAGCATTTGTAAACAGCTTTATTTTTGTCGGCAACGAGAACGAAATACTCATTTAACAACAATATAGGCAATCACAGTGTTTTTGTTCTGTGAAACCCCGCAAACATCTCCCATTATTTGAACGCAAAGCCATGTCTCTAACCTGATCCAAGCGTATTAACCGGCTTTTCGACTTAATTGCAGGTATGAGAAAGGGTTGCGAAAGCAATTGAAAATATGTAATTACTTTTGTTGACTTTGCTATACCATGACGTATAATTCGACTGTTTAATACTGAATTCATGTATAAAGAGAGGTATGTAGTTGGCTAAGCAGAGAGCAGAGAAAAAAATAAAGCATCAGTACATTTATGACGTCCTCTGTCAGGACATCATAAAGGGTGTATACAGGCCCGGACAAAGTCTACCTACAGAAAAGGAACTGGCGAAACGTTTCAAGGCTTCCCGTCCCACCATCGCAAGGGCCATGCACGAGTTGCAGCATGAAGGACTTATAGTTCGACGGCAGGGACAAGGTACATTTGTTCGCCAGATCCAGAAGACTGAGAAAAAGACACTGGGGCTTCTGGTTCATTGGCAGCTTTGGTCCGAAAATCACCGTCCTGATCAGTCGACCACTATTTTCGGAATTATGATTCCTGAAATCCTTCGCGTAGCGAGTCAGTTCAATTATTCGCTTCTGTTAAATGATATTCCCGAAGGCCTTGTCGATCCGGTTGAGCGGGCCAGAAGTGTATGCAGGCGATTGGTTGATTCCCGCGTTAGCGGTGTATTCTTCACCCCGCTCGAATTGATTGAAAACTCGGATGCTATTAACAAAGAAATTGCCGCCATTTTCCGTGATGCCGGTATCGCTGTTGTTTTGCTGGACCGTGATATTACCGATAGCTATCATCGCAGTGATCTTGATATCGTCGGGATCAACAATGAGCAGGCATCTCTCGTTTTGACCCACCATCTGATCGAATCGGGATGCAAAAAAATCGATTTCATTTCTTCTTCGATCCACACCACCGCTATTAACGACAGGATCAGAGGGTACCGCATTGCTCTTGAAGAAAATGGCATGGAGTTTGACAGTAATCGCGTTCATTTGCTTGAAAGTAAGCTTTTACGCAAGTCTGCATCCGAAGATTCCGGCCATGAATTGATACGGCTGGTCAGGGAAAAGCAGGTGGACGCATTTATTTGCGTCAACGATGATACCGCCAGTGACGTCATCAATTTCTTTTTACAGAACGGCGTAAGGATCCCGGAGGATGTACGAGTCGTTGGATTTGACGATCTTCCGACCAGCCAGAACCAGCAGGTTCCGCTGACCACTATCAGGCAGCCGATCCAGGCACTGGCCCTGGAATCGATCAGGACAATGCTAAGCAGGATCGAGAACCCGGAAATGGCAGCACGTGATATCTTAGTCAAAACCGAGTTAGTTGTCAGGGACTCTTGCGGCAGCAAACTGAAATCTTAAACAAATAACCCTCACGCAAGCCGATGCAAAGATGCGCACCTGGCATTAGTTGGAATTTCCACTTAGCTGTCAGTTCGCGACCTTGGGTTTGGCCCTGCGTACGATTTCGCTCTTTCCTGTAGCAGGGATTCTGCTGGTGAAATCTGCGTAATATTTCCGGAGCTGCTTGCTGATTTGGGCATATTTCGGATTCTCGATCTGGTTGTGCATTTCATGCGGATCGTCTCCTCGGTCGACCAGCATATCACCAAACGATCTGAAATCCCAGCTCTTCGCATATTCTGTCGGATCGAGCCATATCCCGAGTTTATGATCTTCAGTGATTACCGTTGCCTGCGACCAGTTTTCCGAAACTATGTAGTCGCGTTTTTCAGATTGCCCCCCAGTCAGCGTTGCCCCAAGCGAAGTAGCATCGATGCCGTGCTTCGTCTCAGGCAGGTCGATACCCGCAAGCTCCAGGATCGTCGGATACAGATCAAACATTTCCACAAGATCATCCACCTGCTGCCGCTTAACGTTTTTTGGATAAGAAACGATCAACGGTACTCTCAGCGTTTCCTCATAGAAGTTATGCCCGATCGCACATTTTTCCACCATGCCGTGCCTGCCTGCAAAATCCCCGTGGTCCGAGGTATAAATGACGATCGTGTTTTCGAGCAGCCCCTCTTCCTCGAGTGCGTCCATGATCGCCCCGACATGATGATCGATCTCCGTGACAAGTGCGTAGTAGGATGCGATGTAAAACCTGTAAAGCTGTTCATCCTCGGCTGCTTTATCAAGTCGCCACACCCTGTTCTTGCCTTCGTGCCAATCCTCCAAAGCAGGGGGCAGAGCATCTGGCTCTTGATCCAGTGTCGGCGGCTTTTGTATCGCGTCTCCCTCAGCAGTGCCTTTTCCCCACCTGGAATAATCATACTCATCCAGAAACCGTTTTTGCGCATTGTACGGCTGATGCGGACGGTAGAACGAGGCCCAGCAGAAAAACGGTTCATCGCGATCCTTCTGTTCGCGAATGAGCTTGATAGTTTCCTTCGCGGTAAAGGCCTCCATCGTCTTATCTTCCGGCAGCCTGGAAATCCTCGTTGCCAGATCCGCTATAGGATACTTCCCATTAAACTCAGCGGCCCAGTCATGTAAAAACTCGTCCAGGTATCCCTGTTCTTCGATCCATTCCCAATAACTGTTGCCGGGGGTTTCGTCTTTGCTGTGACCGCGATGATAATCCCAACCCTTGTCCGCAGCACCCTTCAAATGCCGTTTACCGAAGGCTGCGGTGTAATAACCGTTCTTCTTAAGCATCGAAGGCAAAGACACAACTTCATCCATCACGCTTGACACATCCGGATTATGCAAACACCCCAATCTGCGTGGATAAATGCCCGTCATCAATGCCATGCGGGATGGCACGCACACGCCGTCCTGACAATACGCTCGGTTGAAAACTGTCCCGCGTTTTGCCAGCTTGTCCAGATTCGGCGTGAGCACATCCGGGTGATCCTGAAATCCAAGACAGTCCGCCTGATGCTGGTCGGAGAACAACAGCACAATATTAGGCATATCGCTTTTGGACGCGGCCTTTGTAAAGCGAGCTGTGCCGGTCATCGCCAGACCTGTTACAGCCGCGGTTTTCATGAAATCGCGTCTTGTAAGACGTCCCGTTCTTGCAGATTCTGAGGTATTAGCACGTTTCATATCGTTACTCCTGTTTTTAGCCAGCTTGTGGCTCTTCGAGCTGATACTGCGCTTTCAGCTTTTCGAATTCGTTTTTCATGTCCTGGACAACAGTCTGGTATTCAGGGTTGTCGTATTCACTTTTCATCTCCAGCGGATCCTTCTTCATATCATAGAATTCCCATTCTCCCGTTCGATAGAATTCGATCAATTTATAGCGTTCCGTCCGCACGCCCCAGTGACTTTTCACCGCATGTATATCATTCCCGTAATAAGTATACAGAATACTCTCCCGCCAATCATCCGGCTTCTCGCCCCTCAGCAGGGGGACCAGCGATCTGCCCTGCACGGCTTCAGGTATCTCCACTCCGGCGGCCTCAAGAAGGGTCGGCGCGTAATCGATATTCTGCACCATTTCCTTGCAGCGAGAGCCTGGTTTCGCGACATTCGGCCACTTGACAATAAGCGGGGTTCGCAACGATTCCTCATACATCCAACGCTTGTCATACCAGCCGTGCTCGCCATTATAAAATCCCTGGTCCGAACCATAGATCACTATCGTATTTTTGTCGAGCCCGCTCGTATTCAGATACTCCAGAACCCGGCCGACGTTTTCGTCCATGGCCTTGATGCACTTGATGTAATCCTTCAGATACGCCTGGTATTTCCAGCGTGTCAGCTCCTTGCCTTTTAGGTCCTTAGATTTGAATTCCTCGTTTCGCGGCACATAGTATGCGTCCCAGGCTTTTTTCTGTTCCTGCGTCATTCGCCTGAATTCCTCGAATGTTGCAGGGTCCATTGATTTCGTTTCAGGAGCCTTTTCCCGAATTGTCTGGACCGGTGTGGTTGCAACTGGAGGAGTGACTTTGAGGTCCGCGGAAATATTCAGATGATCACGGACGGTCATCTCCTGCTGACTGGCTGCAGATGTTCGGCCTTCGTAATCGTCAAACAGGTTTTCGGGTTCCGGCACATCTACGCCATCGAGCAGGCGGAAATGCTTGGGGTGCGGCAGCCATGTCCGATGCGGGGCCTTGTGCCAACTGCACAAAAAGAAAGGCTTGGATTCGTCTCGTTTCCGATTCAGCCAGTCAATCGTCATGTCCCCAATGATATCTGAACAGTAACCCTGCTTCCGAACCGGTTCCGCAGATCCTTTGGTAATAAAATTAGGGTTATAATATGTTCCCTGTCCCGGCAGTACCTGGTAGTCATCAAATCCTCTCGGCATCGTACCCAAATGCCATTTACCCATAACCGCGGTTTGATAATTCGCCCGCTGAAGCGCCTTGACTGCGGTCCATTGTTCGGGGTCGAATCGGTCACCGTTCTTCTTGAAGCCGTTGAGATGGCTGTGCTTGCCCGTCAAAAGAGAGGCCCGGCTAGGCCCGCAAATGGAATTTCCCACAAAGCTGTTTTCGAAAAGCACACCCTCCGCGGCGATCCTGTCAATATTAGGCGTGATCTTGTGCTTTTTGATAAACGCCTGCATTCGTGACCCATAGGCGCCCAGTGTTTGCAGCGAATGGTCATCAGAAAAGATGAACAGGATATTGGGCGGCTTGCTTTCACTCGCTGCAGACAGTCGTCCGCTTATGCACAAAGATACCAGTCCGACGTGTTTCAAAAAATCTCTTCGATTCATGGTTTCGCCTTCTCGAAAACAAAATACATTTCACTTCATTCCTCACTACCGCCCAGCAGATTGCTCCATAAACGCAATGCGATCGGATTGATCACAGCGGCATCGACGAACATCTTACAAAGCATCACATCGCAATCCTCATGCTCGATCGACATCACCGGCGCCGCCCGGAATTACACCCTTTCTCTCAACCTTAAGGTATCTTTGTTATCGCAATGTTTCAATTTCCTTCTTAAGTTCCTCGGTAGTATAGTATGTCTGCTCATAACGTTCTTGCCTTACTTCCACCACGCGGAAACCTGCAGGGATCTTACCCAGCGGAGCGGTAATCGAGTTCGTCGTGATCAGGTCCACGCCCTGGTAACTATTGATCCTGTTGTCATGAAAATGGCCGGAAAATACCGCCTGAACACCGTTTTGTACAAAAAACTCCAACAGCTCCTTCCGAATCCCGACTGGCATGTTGGAATAGGCCCCGGGCTCATCCGGCGAGTTTAAGTACAGCGGGTGATGCATGAAGACGAAAATATTTTCCGCTTTCTTCGCCTCCGGGCTGTCCAATATATCCCAAAGCCATTTCTTATGCTCCCCATGCATCGGCGCATCCGCATCAGCCAGAATGTCCGAACAAAGTCCGATGAAAAGCCCGTCACCGTATTCGAAATCAAACCACAGCTCACCAAAATGCTGCTGATAAGTAGATATGTTGTTGCTCCCGACAGGGCGTCCCAGGTCATGGTTCCCCGGCAGATTATACAAAGGTATGTCGCCGGAAAGCTCAGTGACCGCATCTTTATATGCCCGGATCTGCTCCATGTTGCTTGGCGTTTCAACGAGATCGCCGCACATTACCACAAAATCCGGCTCCAGCCGATTGATCAATTGAATCGCTTCGACCAGATCACTTTTGTCGCCGCGAAACAGTTGCGGGTCCGCAGCAACGATAAACCGAATACTCTCCTTCTGCCGTGAATCGAATTGATCACCCGGAGAAGTTGAATCTGGTCTAAGGCAGCAGCCCGAAAAAAACGTAAGACACAACAAAAAGAATAAGTAGAAATTCTGCCGACGAATCAAGTATAGTGACCAATATCTCATGTGACCTCTATGAATTGGATTACTTCATGGAATTCCGGAATCCGTGATGTGCTTAACCCAGCAGCCTCGGGCATGAATAGTTTGTTGTTCAAATGTAATGTCATATAATTGTATTTAAGTGAAAATGTCAAGTAAAAACATGTGTTTTGGCCCTGGCCATGAAGCTGTGAAGAATAGTCGAACCAGGATAGAAAAATGGGTATCATTGCTTAAAGCAGAAGGTGATCAAAAAGAAAAACGGAGCATGACATAGCTCACTCACGGATAATTGTAACTCTGTAAACAGCGTTTGTAGCATCGCCGAACAATTAGCAATTCAATAACTCATATTCTCCTATCTTCATGTGGTTAAAGGCTTTATGTGGTTTGCGAAGCGGCGGCGATGTTTGGGTTCCAGTCAAATGTAATTACAAATAATAGTCATTTCAAAAAGAGTTTTGATTATTTCGTTGACATTTATTGCCGAAGCAGTTACCATGCTAAAAGATGAAGACAGCCAGTGTGCTCAACGAATCAGGTGTGCCGATTTCTTGTTTCATCAATTGGAGCGAAAGTGGTGAAGTTAATGGGTAATTCAATCGACCAGGTGCCTTACAAAATTTATGCTAAGGCACTGTCTTCCAATTCCTTACCCTCCACCCCGACACAGGCACCAGGCTTGAATCCGACTGTTCTTCCCGGCAATTTTGCCCCCCAGCATCTGCAAGCGAATCCCCAGCATCCTAATTGCACCCAGGATGCGCTTGCCCTCAACGTGGCTAGCTTTGGCAACTGTTTCATGGTTCACTAAGAGCGTATTGTGTAGATATAGCTAATATCACTTGTTTTGGAGGTTATGAAAATGAGAAGAGAAGTTGTTATGTGTTTAGCGGCCATCTTGTTGATGGGAGGGTTTGCCGCCGCGAATACGGTGTGGGACCCGGAGAGCAATCCGGACCCCGATGCCATTGTGAACGGCACAGCTAACTGGGATGTTGCGGAAAACTGGTCCAACGGACTGCCGGGCGACATTGATCAAAAACCCGTCTTCAACGACGCCGGTGCTGCTGTGGAATGTCAGGTTACGACAGATACTCTGACGTTTTCGAGCAATCTGGTTATTGGTGACGGCGGAGATGCCGGCATCCTTCGCGTAATGGATGGCGGAGTCATTACCAAGACAGGCGGTTCCTGGTGTGCTATCGCTTACAATGCTGGCGGTACAATGATCGTTGAAGAAGGCGGCCAGGTGCTTTTGGACTCTCACCTTTGGTTTGGAATGAACGCCGGAGCTGTTGGAGAACTTATCCTCGATGGTGGATTTGTCGACGTTGACGACGCTATGGACCTTGGCAGGGGCGGCGGTACCGGACTTATAACCATTAACAATGGTACTCTGAGGATGCGTTACTATCCGGATGATTTCGACAGCGAGACTTCTGTCTGCGACATCAAGTTCGGCACGCTCGCGATCGAAAACAACTATGCAACCCCGCCCAGCAAACTCTGGAGCCGTATCGATGCAGGAACCATCGTAGGTTTTGGCGGCCTCGGCACGCTGAATGTTGAAAGAGTTGACGGCTTGACACTGGTTACTGCGACCAGCCCGATGCAGCCCTCGCCGGCTTATGGTGAATCGCTTCTGATCGATGAAAACACCACCACTATGTTGGATTTGAATTGGACGAATCTTGACCCCAACACGCCTGGCGATGATGTATATGTCGACGTCTGGTTCGGCACCGATCCGAATAAACTCGACAACCAGGTCTACTCGCAAAAGGTTACCGCAGGACAGAATACTACAACTGTACAAGTGCCGGTTGAGGTTATCGGTACACCGCCCACGAAGTACTATTGGCAGGTTGACTCATATATCTATGGCGCTGACAAGATCAACGAAGAAAACATGATCGAAGGCGAGCTGTTCGAATTTGAGGTCACCGATGACGCCCCGCCCACAGTCGTTATCGAAACGCCTGACACGGTAACCTGGGTTGGCGAACCCGTTCAGTTGGACGCCACGATCACAGACACCGGTGGTTCAACGCAATACATTGAATGGACCGCCAGCGATGCGAGTGTTAGCTTCTCACTCGACAATACCGTAGAGGATCCTGTCGTAACCGCCGCTGCTGCGGCTGGCGAGGTAACTCTGACCTGTACTGTATGGGACGAGCTCAATGGGATCGAGGAAGCCAATTCTGACAGCATCATCCTGCATGTTGCCGAAGATGCTTGTGCGGCTGCAGAAGTTATCGGTGTCGCTGCTGATTATCCGATGGATGTCGCCGAGCCGTTCTGTGTGGTCGACCTCAACGATCTTGCTGCTATCTGTGCTGATTGGCTGACCGATTATGAACTCACTGAGCCAACGGTCATTCCGCAAAACTAATTAGTGAAATAAAAGAATTAAGACTCTTTCTGGAGGTAATAAAGATGAGATTAAAACGGATACTGTGTTTGGCAGTAATCTTGCTGATGGCCGGCATGTCGCCTGCTACTACGGTGTGGAATGCTGTTGACGCGACTGACATTGCCGACGGTTATGCCAACTGGGGCGACGCTGACAACTGGACAGCCGGCTTGCCGGGTACCGAGGGTTCGGGCCTGGATGATAAGGCCGTATTTAATGTTCCCGCCGCCGTGGAAGCTCGCGTGACCGATGCCCAGACTCTTAAGGACCTGGTCATGGGCGACGGCGGAAGTGCAACCGTTCCCGAAGAAAACCTTGTTCGCATTATGGATGGTGGAGTCCTCACCACCGAAGGCAACTGGATGGCCGTTGGATATAACCATCCCGCCAAGCTGGTCGTTGAAAACGGCGGCGTTTACAACCATGCCGGTCACTTCTGGTGGGGCATGAAAGCCGGCGCTGAGGCTGTCATCGAGATCAATGGCGGAACCGTTACCAACGGTGGAGACTTCAGCTTGGGAGGATACCCTAATCCCGAAGGCGGTATAGCCACGGTGAATCTCAATGCGGGTCTTCTTAGCATTGACCACTGGAGTGACGGCAAGGGCGTTCATGACGGTTCGGTAATGGACATCAAATTCGGTACGTTTGAAATCTTTGATGATGGTGATCAAACGTACTGGGCGTCAGAGTATATTGCTGCTGACAGGATCATCGGCTTTGGCGGCCTTTCGACACCCGTGGTTGTTTATGAAAACAATGTCACAACCATAACTGCCCCGGATCCGCTGAACCGCAACCCGGTTTACACCGAAGTCGCGCCCGACAGTGCGCTCGAACTTACATGGACAAACCTTGATCCGGTCGCACCTGCAATAGATGTATGGGTGGATGTCCGTTTCGGAACTAGTCCGGATATGACAGCCAACTCTCAGATCGTCACTCAGGGTCTGAATGATACTTCAGCTACAGTCGATGTCTCAAGTGTTACCGAACCGACAACTTACTATTGGCAGGTGAATTCGTATGTCTACGGCGATCCGTCAGTGGTTGATTACAACGATCCGAACACTGCTGCAGAGATAGTCGAAGGCGAAGTTACACCATTTATCGTAACTCCTAATGTACCGCCTACAGTAGCCATTACTACACCACCGACAGCAACCTGGATCAATGAGCCGATAGACCTGCAGATTGAATTAGTTGATGACACGCCGTCGGAAGTAACCTATCTGTGGACATCGGATGATCCAAATGCGATCTTTGAACCAAGCAACACTGTAGCCGAACCTACTGTGAAGGTTGATTACCATTCAGGACCGTTTACAGTCACCGTTACAGTTGATGACGGATTCAACGATACTGATTCTGCAAGTGTTACCCACGATTGTGCGGAAAGCCCATGCCAGGCTGCTACTGCTGTTATCAACCTGGACGAGCAGTACGTAGGTGACATTGTCACAGACTGTAAGATTGACCTCGCTGACTTTGCTGCTCTGGCCAGTGGATGGCTCGCTGACTTTGCTTTAGATGGACCCACACCGATCCCGCAAGAAGAGTAAGTCAGCTAATATGAATTGAAACGGGTGCCCGGGTCTTGAACCCGGGTACCTATGTTTGAATAAGATTTTGTTTGTAAGAATTGCGGCAGGGTTCGTTGTTCTGTGTTGGAGCAGGATTCGTTGCCGCAAAGTATTTCATTTGTTTGGAGGGAAAGAAAGATGAAAAAGTTTATTGTATTGACATGCGTAATGGCATTAGCTGCAGTCTCAAGTGCTGCGACTGTATGGAATCCGGCAGGCAATGGTATTACCCCGCCGGATACCGGCTTATGGGGCGATGCCGCTAACTGGACTGGCGGTCTTCCAGGTGATACCGAAGCCAAGGCTGTATTCAATGTCCCCGGTGCTGCCGAGGCCCAGGTAGCTGGCTCATACTCGGGCTTCCAGGTTGTTCAGGGCGACAATAATCCTGGCGGTGTACTCCGGGTCCTCAACGGAGGAACCATTACAACTGTCAGCGATAACTGGTCGGCAGTTGGATACAATGACACTGCACAACTGATCGTGGAAGCCGGCGGAACCTTTAACTTCGGTCAGCATGCCTGGATCGGTTTGAATGATGGTGCAGTCGGAACCGTTGACATCTTCGGAACCGTCACCGTCGGAAGTATGCTCGGTCTCGGATGGGGCGGATCGACTAGTCAGGGATTTGTCAACGTTTATGACGGCGGCCTTCTGGCTCTGGCCAATATTCATGGCGATGGATCCAGCTCTATAAAGCACGGCTCGCTGCTGAACATTAACGGAACTGGCAAGGTCACTCTTCTCAATGACCGCATCGGCACCATTAATGACTACGCTGCTAATGGTTTGATCGCAGGTGATGGCATTATCGGAAACGTGGAAGCAACATACGATGAAGCTACTAACCTGACAACTGTTACGGTGGTTCCCGAACCCGCTACACTGTCCCTGCTGGGTCTGGGAGCACTGGCAATGCTGAAAAGAAAGCGTGACTAAGACCTTCTGAATTGTCATCTCCGGGTTGCGGGTTTGATCCCGCAGCCCTTTTTAGATTTGCCTTTAGACTGAGCATTTTTGTACAATTAAGAAAGATTTTAAGGGTGCTTTTAGGAACTGTAATGGGGGTAGGTGGGATGATAAGTATCTGAAGTCTGCTTTAGTCTTGCCGAGGCTAAGAGCAATGATCATGAACCGCTGTGCCTGTTATGCCGATACTTCCTTTGGCACTGCTTACAATATTTAAAAACTAACGTTTTCCGGAGAGTACGCAATGCATAGATGTTTGATTTTTACACTGATGCTTATGCTGTCGATCGGAACCCTGTCCACCGCCTCCACGGTGTGGGATCCGGCTTCCAACGGTATAACTCCTCCGGATACAGGCGACTGGGGCGTTGCAGCAAACTGGACCAACGGCCTGCCTTCCGACGTAACTGACGGCAAGGCACAGTTCAACCGAACCGATGCCGCCGAATGCCTCGTCACCGATTCCCAAACCTGCATCCTGTTCGTTCAGGGCGACAACGGCCCAGGCGGAGTCATCCGCGTCACTGACGGCGGAAGCATCACCACGGGTGCGAATTGGTCGGCCGTCGGATACAATAACACCGCACATACGATCGTCGAAACTGGCGGTACCATAAACTTCGGTAGTCACCTCTGGGTCGGACTCAATGCACCTTCAGTCGGAACCTTGGACATCAACGGCGGCACGGTCAACGTTGCTGGACAGATCGGACTGGGCTGGTCCAGCGGCACTGGTTATGTCAATGTTAATGCCGGCACGTTAAACCTCGACCGCTGGGACGCAACCAGTTCGATCAATGGAGATTCTGTCCTCGATATCTCCAACGGAACAGTGACGATAAACGGCGACGTCGTGGATGAGGCCAACGCTTACGCTTCCGCCGGAAAAATAACCGCTTTTGGCGGTGACGGCCAGATAGCCGCAGAATACGGCACCATTCCCGGCAAAACCACCATCACGGCCGTTCCAAGTGACAGCGGTGCGCCAACACCCAACCCCGCCACGTTCGATCTCAAGCCAGTTTCAACTGGCCCGGATACGATCACAATGACAGCCACGATCGGCAGTGACGACGACGGCCCGGTCGAATATTATTTCGACGAAACAACCGGCAATCCCGGCGGCGCGGACAGCGGCTGGATTACTTCCAACACCTATACCAATACAGGCTTATCCGCCGATACGACCTATACTTACACGGTAACAATGCGCGACAGCTACGGAACCGAGGGCACTGCCTCCGATCCGCAAAGCGTTTCCACCTGGTCATCAACCACAACAAGCATCGTCTGGGACACTTACGCAGCCTCCGCCGACTGGGGCACAGCGTCAAACTGGTCGCCCTATATTTCCGGAAGTCCCGAAGGCAATTTTAAATGCGTCTTCAACAGATCAGGCACCGCCGAGGCTGTTGTCACCGATGTGCATTATTTCAACCAGCTTGTTCAGGGCGACAATGGCGCCGCCGATGCTGGTGTGATTCGTGTAAAAGACGGCGGAAGCCTCAACACTGCTTCCGGCTGGTCTGGCATCGGATACAATCGCAAGGCAAAAATGATAGTAGAAGCCGGAGGGCAAGTCAACTTTGGCGGTCACCTGTGGGTCGGGCAAAATTCAGGCGGCGTCGGAACGCTTGATCTGCAAGGTGGAACGGTTAATGTGAAAGGCAGTTTTTCCCTCGGCTGGAGCGGCGGTACCGGCTACGCGAATATCAAAGACGGTGTACTCAATCTCAATCAATGGGCAGGCCTGGATGCCGTCAAGGGCAGTTCACACATGGACATCGAACACGGCCAGGTCGTCATAGGCGGCAGAAGTCAGACAGGCGTAGTAGATGAGCACGTCAAGGCCGGCAGAATTACAGCCTTCGGCGGCACCGGCCGGATCATTTATGACTACAACATTACAAACCCCGGCAAAACGACCATCCGCGCCATCGAAGGCGTCGACGGCGATGTCAACAGGGACGGCGGAGTCAACATGCTCGACCTGGCCGACCTTGCCGACGACTGGCTCACTGCCGACTGCGACAGCCCCGCCAATTTCGATGAATGGTGCCTTGTCGATTTCCATGATTTCGCATCGATCGCTGCCAACTGGCAAACCGGCGTTGCGACAAACTGGCACGTCGCTGACACAATATACATGACCGAAGACATCATCGTGACGCCATATCGGGCCGAAAACTTTGGCATCGTGGCCGACGGCGTGACAGATGTGACCGATGAAATTCAGGACGCACTGATCTTCATCGATAACATAGGCGGCGGCACACTCTTCTTACCGGCCGGCAACTACAAGGTCAGCGGCAACCTGACGATTCCCGGACGCGTCATGCTTCGCGGTGACTGGCAGCAGCCCCAGCCCGGCAGCCCCGTCGTAGGCACAGTTCTGCAGGCCTACGCAGGACGTGGCGACCAAAACGCCGCACCATTCATCGAACTGAGCGGCAGCTCGGGCATCAACGGCATCACGATCTGGTATCCCGAACAGACGCCCGATAACATTCAGCCATATCCGCCCACCATACACGGCGGAGGCAACACCGTCGAAAACGTCACTTTCGTAAACTCGTACTTTGCATTTACCACCTTCCGTGAAGGCACCACCGCAAGACCCTTCGTACGCAACGTCTATGGCACACCCCTCAAGACGGGTATCGAATTTGACTGCCTCGCGGATATCGGCAGGATGGAAACCGTCCATTTCTCGCCTGATTACTGGGCCGGATCGGGCCTTCCCAACGCACCGACCGCGGGCCAGCACGAATCATGGATCTACAACAATGGCACAGGCGTGATCGTTCGCCGCATCGACTGGTCGTATTCCTGCTACGTCACGGTCGAAGGTTACAGCATCGGTTTCGCACTTCGCCCGTCCCGCAACGACGGCAAGGTCCCGAACGGCCAATCTTACGCTTTCGACCTGATCGACTGCAAGACCGGCGTCCACATCGAGGCCAGCGCATACGCAGGTTACCAGTTCACCCGCTTCAATATCCAGGACGCACAGACCGGTGTCTACCTGGCATCGACCTCAAGCGAGACGGACATGTTCCACACCTGCACCATCAGCGCCTCCGGCGACGCGATCCTCAGCGATGGATCCGCAAAGGTGATGATAATGTCCTGTGACATCCAGCAGGGCCCCCTCGACATAAACGGCGGTTACCTGTCCGTGATCAACTCCAGCTTCGCCGATACAGCCTCAAACGATATCGAACTTGCCGGCAACGTTCGCGGAGCTTCCATCCTTGGCAATACATTCATCGGCGGCGCCCATATCGCCGACAACACAGCCTATCCGGTCCACATCGACCATACGCCTCTCGCGGTTGATCCGCTGCCTGCTTACGACTACCGCAAACCCGCTACTGTTTATCAACCCGCAAAAGCTGACCTGTTCGTCGTGACGGACCCACCTTACAACGCTGTCGCTGATGGCGTCACCGATAACACTGCCGCTTTCCAGTCTGCCCTCACAGCGGCCGATGCGAACGGCGGCGGAATCGTCTTCGTGCCCGGCGGCACATACCGCCTCGAAGGCACCTTGGTCGTCCCCTCCGGCGTTGAACTGAGAGGCGTCTATGACTGCCCCCACGGCACCAGCCAGAAGGGTAGCTTGCTGAACGTCTACGCCGGCCGCAACAACGCCAATGGCACGCCGTTCATCCAGCTCGAATCTGGCGCTGGCATCCGTGGCCTGAACTTCCATTACCCCGAGCAGATCTACGATGAAAACGATACCACCAACTACGGCATGGCACCATACCCCTTCCTCATACGGGGCCTTGGCTCGGATGTCTACGTGATCAACATCGCCGCCACGATTCCCTACCAGCTTCTCGACCTGGCGACCTACCGATGCGACCGACACTATATCGATTACATCATGTCCACCGCATTGAAGATCGGAATCCACGTCGGCAATGGTTCGACGGACGGCCAGATCCACAACTGTCAACTGAACCCATCCGCCTTCACGCACCAGGGATCCTACTACGAAAGCATCCCATACGGCACAGCGGATGATATCCATAAGATTCAGTGGCGGGATGCAACCCCATATCTGTTCGGCCATATGACCGGCCAGGTCCTGCATGAAAACTTCGTCTTCGGCGGTGCCAAAGGCGTCCATCTTGTCAATGAGAACGGTAACGGCCCGTCCGGCTACTGCATGGGAATGGGCGTCGACCAGTGCACCAACGCCATGCAGATCGACGACATCGGAAGCGGCGGACTTGACATGATCAATTCTCAGATCGTAACCGTAAACAGCACCTCCGGACGCTATCTCGAAACAGGCGCTTCGCTGATTGATACTTTCAGAATGTTCAGTTGCTCCGGTTGGGGCAGCCACCAGTACAGCGCGGTCATCAACGGCGGCGACGTACGGCTGCAGCTCTTCCACCTGGCACGCGATGGTGAAGCCGGTGCGTTCGCAGTACACAACACCGCCCAACTGGAAAGTCTCGGCGGCGACCTCAGAGATTACCTCGGTTCAGGCCGACCGTTCCTGACGATCGACGGTTCCGCATCTGCCGCATTCATCGGAAACGTAATCAATACCGACCCATCACAGATGCCGGCCAACACATCCAATGTGACCAGCATCGGCAATCTAAGGGTGCAGTAAGCATCCGCTGCTGCGTTGTCCGACCGGAGAGTCTCGAAAAGGAGCTTTTGCTAATTTAACTATTACTGCCAGTTATTTGAAACAGCCTTGCGAAGGTTAATTATGAAATCCAGATCTAATCTTTATTTCGTTGCCAAAGCGTGGTGCCTTGTCACTGCAGTTCTGCTGCTTGGCGGCTTCGCGCATAGCTGTTTCATCACCGGCGACCTCGATGGTGACTGTCGGGTTGGCATTGGCGATCTGGCACTCATGGCCTCGCAATGGCTCAACCCCACCTCATGTGAAAACGAAACCGGTCTCACCCTGCATTGGAAACTGGACGAAAGCATCGGATCAAACGCCGCCGACTCGTCATCGTCAGGCTATCAGGGGGCGGTCAACGGTGCCAGTTGGAATCCACATGGCGGCCGGTTAGCCGGAGCCCTGGAGTTTGACGGGGTCGATGACTTCGTGCAAACCGATCCGACTGAGTTCATGGGTCTTACAGGGACTGTGCCTCGAACATGTACAGCATGGATAAAGACAAGCCGGGCCGGGGGAGGTATCATGGCCTGGGGATCCAGTGTCGACACCGCCTTGTGGCTGGTATGGATTGATGAAACAGGCGTGCTTCGTGTCGATGTGGGCGGGGGTCATGTCGTGGGGACGACCGTCTTGACTGATGATCTCTGGCACCATGTAACCGTAGTATCGGACGGCTCCACAACCGATGATATTTCCCTTTACGTGGATGGCAAACTTGAACCGGTCAGGGATGTACTTAGCCAGTCAGTCAATACCTGGGCGGTGACCGCCATGAAAATTGGAAAGTACTATTCAACCGAAAAACTTTTTGAGGGACTCATTGACGATGTGCGGATTTATAACCGCGTTCTGAGCATGCAGGAAGTCTGGAACCTTGCGGCGACCGCCACAATTGACATCAACTGTGCGGATCTCAACCTCGATGAGACGGTCGATCTGCAAGATCTCGTTTACATGTCCCAGGGCTGGGGAGAAGAGAGCCCGCCGATCCTGATCAATGAGTTTCTGGCCGATAACGAAAGCAAATCCCCGCTGGAAAACGGCGAGCTTCTGGACGGAAATGGTGAGTCTTCCGATTGGATCGAGCTGCACAATAATTCCGAAATAACACTCGACATCAGTGGATGGTATCTTACTGATGACGCGGGCCTGAAGACCAAGTGGCAGTTTCCTGCGTCGACTGTTATTCAGCCGGGCGAATACCTGATCGTTTTTGCTTCCGGCAAAACACAGCCCGAGAATCCCGGCAATTATCCCTATGTGGATCCTGCCGGATTTCTCCATACAAATTTCAAGCTGTCCAAAGATGGCGAGTACCTGGGACTGATCGACAACGACGGAGTGACTCCGGTCCATGAATACAACCATTTCGATATGGGTAAAGGCGAGCGCGGCTACCCGGCCCAGGAGGCCGACATCTCATACGGCTATTACTACGGTGAGGTCCGTTATTTTTCAGCACCTACACCGGGCGCCGACAATGCCAAAAATACCTTTGAGGCTTTTGTCGAAAAGCCGGAAGTTAACATCAAGGGCGGCTGCTATATGAGCCCGGTTAGCGTGTCCATGACCTGCGATACTCCCAGCGCCATCATCCGTTATACGACCGATGGAACCCTGCCAACACTTACGAACGGTTGGGATTATACCGCACCGATAACCGTAAACCAAACAACCACCGTTCTGGCCAGGGCATTTAAGCCGGGATTCCAGCCTTCCAAAACACGGATCGACACCTATATCTTCGTTGATCCGGCCGTGTCCCCCTCGAATACCAACCTGCCGATCGTTGTGGTTGACACGCTCGGAGTATCTATCCCCTCCGATCGGGTAAACAAACCGTATATTGACTGCCGAACCGTAATCATCGATGTCGATGAAGCCACCGGACGCGCAGAGATCACCGGACCTGAAGACTTCGAAGGCTGGGCCATGATTCGCAGACGCGGAGAAAGCACCTATAATTCAGGGCACTACGCGATTGAGATTCAGGATGAATATCGCGAGGATAAAAAAGTTTCGCTCCTGGGCATGCCGGATGAATCGGACTGGATACTCTCCTGGGACGTGATTGACTACACAATGATGAAGAACGAGATGGCCTTCAAATGGTTCCGAGACATGGGCCACTACGCCCCGCGTCAGCGATATGTTGAACTCTATTTGAACACCGATGGCGGCGCCGTCTCGTCAGCCGATTACCAGGGACTGTTCATACTTCGGGAAAAGATCAAACGTGATCAGAACCGGGTGGATATCGCCCGGCTGGATGCCTCCCACAATCTGGAACCGAAGGTATCAGGCGGATATATCGTTAAATCCGACAAATATGATGACGGCAGCGTGCTTCTGGCGGATGGCCCGGACGGACTCGTGGACCCTGATTACCTCGAAGCCTCGCCATACGGCATCCAGGTCACCGGGGCGGGTAAACCGATCGTAGACGAACCCGAGTTTCCGGAAATCACACAACCTCAGATCAACTGGATCGCTGGCTTTCTTAATGAAACCAGTTCAGTGCTCTGGCAGAATACCTCCAGCACCTTCTACCCGGGTCCCCACGCCGTGTACGCGGACTACATCGATGTGGTTTCCTGGATCGATCACGGGCTGCTCGAACAGATCTGCAGTGATTCGGACGCCTTCTGGGGTAGCTACTACACTCACAAGGACCGCACCGGAAAGATACATTCGGGCCCGCCGTGGGATTACGACCGAGGCTTCCATAATAATTCAGGTACCTATGATCAGCCAACCTACGTATGGAAAACGAACGGCTCGATTTTTGGTAAGTGGCATCAGAAAATGCAGGAAGATCCTGAATACAGACTCATGGTTGCCGATCGCTGGTTCGAACATCGCGAAAAAGTCTTAAGTACCGATGAAACCATGGCCTACATTGATCAAACGGCTGCCATGATAAGCGAGGCGAGGTCACGGCCTAGGAAATACTACCCAAATTCCTTCGATACGGAAATCGCACTCTTTAAGGACTGGATCACCAGCCGCTTCGACTGGCTGGATGGGTATATTGCGTCTCAGTTTGGGGCTGTCCCTCCAATTCTAAGTCCATCAGGTGGTTATCTCAGTCCGGGCGGCTCGATTTATCCCCGTACGCCCGCTGGGGCTTCAGGAAATATTTACTATACCCTGAACGGTGAGGACCCGCGTCTCAAGGGCGGCGCCGTCAATCCCGACGCCCAGCTTTACATCGAACCCGATGATTCAACCGTTGAAACACTCGTTTCAGAAGATGCGCCCAAGGCAGTTCTGGTACCCGGTAACGACATCGGAATGAACTGGACCGGCGGAGCAGAACCCTATGACGACTCCGCCTGGACACACGGAACGCCAACAACCGGCGTTACCGTCGGCGGAGTGGGCTATGATGAGAGGACGACGTATAAAGATTACATTACCTACGATGTTGAAACGTTGATGAGCGATGTCAGGCAGACCTGTTACATCAGGATACCATTCACAGCGGTGGCTGATCAGGTTGCAAATGCTCTTTCAATGACACTGCGTATGCGATATGACGATGGATTCAGGGCTTACTTGAATGGCGCGGAAATTGCATCCGCCAACGCTCCCATATCGCCGAGTTGGGATGATGGCGCGACCGGCCTGCACGGTGATTCCTCTGCGGTTACGCAGATCGATTTTGATTGCTCCGAACATCTCAGCCATCTTCAGGCCGGAGACAACATTTTAGCAATTCGCGGTTTTAACCGGGGCCTTGGCAGCTCGGACTTTTTAATTTCCGCCCAACTCGTTCTCGAGGTCGCCGCAACAGGTTCGCCGGTTACGCTTGAAAAGAGTACCTGTGTAAAAGCTCGTGTGAGAACCGACGGAGAATGGAGCGCGCTGAACAGGGAAACCTACGCCGTTGGACCGGTCCTTGAAAGCCTGCGGATTTCCGAGATCATGTATCATCCGTCCGATACGAATACCGAATTTATCGAACTGCAAAATGTCGGGGACGATGCGATCAATCTGAACTTAGTTCACTTTACCGATGGGGTTGACTTTGTCTTCGGCGACTATACGCTCGCTGCCGGCGAATATGTCCTTATTGTCGAGAACCGGGCGGACTTTGAGGCTCGGTACGGCTCTGACCTGCCCGTCGCCGGCCAGTATGTCGGTGCTCTGGACAACGCAGGTGAAGAGATTGTCCTTCGGGATGCGATCGGCGCTGAGATCCATGATTTTGACTACAATGACAGTTGGTATGAATTGACTGACGGCATAGGATATTCACTCACGATGGTCGATCCGGCCGCAACTGATCCCAATCTGTGGGATACCAAAGCAGGATGGCGATCAAGTCTTTACACTGGCGGCTCCCCTGGAACGGCCCCGCATGCCGTCATAGCAGCAGATAGCATCATTTTTAACGAATTACTCGCCCACTCTCATGGTGCTGATGCCGACTGGATCGAACTATATAACACAACTGAACAGGAAATTAATATCGGCGGCTGGTTCCTGACTGATGACGATTCTGATCCAAACACAATACGAAAATACCAGATACCAGATAATACCGTGATTGCTTCAGGCGACTACATGGTATTCGAAGAACATTCGTCTTTCGGCGACCCAACCGGGACTGGAAGCAATTTGCCCTTTGGTCTCAGCGAAGGAGGAGAGACGGTGTACCTCTATTCCGGGCAGGGCGGAGAAGTCACCGGCCTGTATCAGACCCAGCAGACGTTTGATGCCTCTGAAACGGGCGTCACGTTCGGCCGTTACCAGAAGGCCGAACTGTCCGGCGGGTATGATTTTGTTCGCCAGAGTTCACTGACACCGGGTGCTGCTAATGACGGCCCTCTCATTCCGGAAGTTGTTATCACCGAGATTTATTACAAACCGCCTTCCGGAGCCGACTATGAGTTTGTTGAGCTGTACAACCGCTCGGGTTCCGCGGTCACGCTCGAGACCGAAGCTAAGACCGAAACCTCACCGGGCGTCTTTTTCACAGAAGATATCCCCTGGCGATTGGAGGGCACCGGCTATGAGTTCCCCGCCGGCGTGACCATTCCGCCATACAGTTACATAATTGTGGCCAGAAATCCGGCCAATTACAGTTCCGCACTCTGCCCCGTGTACGGCCCTTACGACGGCAAATTGGACAATGGCGGCGAGGAAATCGAGATACAGATCCCAGGTGACCAGGAATACGGCAAGGCACGCTACTGGATGCCGATCGAAAAGATAGACTATGACGATGCCCCACCATGGCCGACCAGTGCCGATGGCGGCGGGCACTCGCTCCATCGTCAAAATTTCGACACTTATGGCCGTGATCATTCAAACTGGGAGGCAGCCTCACCGTCGCCGGGATATTGACAGTTTTGTGCACCGCGGACCAATAGCGGTGATTGACTCTTGCGTTATTTAGGAAATGATGATGAAACGATTATTAATAGTTTTAATGTATCTGGCTTTTTGTACCCCCTGCGTTTTAGGCGATACGGACTGGACCAACGACGGCGTTGACCGAGCCTGGGGCAATCCGGCGAATTGGAACAACGGACTGCCTGCAAGTACCGCTAAGACAGCAGTGAGAGGTAATTTTGCTGATGACGGCCCCGTAATCTATTCGGGCACCGACGCCTTCACGAAGGAACTAGTCGTCGGCGACTGGTCCAGCCCATCTGACTCTGTAGAAATAAAGGCCGGTTCTCTGACAGTCGACAGTTGGTTCATTTTAGCTTATGGTTCCAACAATGAGGGCACATTCAATGTAAATGGCGGCACCACCACCTGTCGCCAGAAACTTTCGGTTGGAAGAGATGGCGTCGGCCGTATAAACATGACCGACGGCGTCATTACCGTAGCCGGCACCCTGGGTCTCGCCACCAACGGCGGAACAGGCCGCATCCAGTTGGACGGCGGCACCATCACCTGCGGCTCGCTCAATATTACCGCCGGTGGGTATGTTGATATTACAGCCGGTACTCTGGTCGTCGATGGAAATGTTTCATCAGCGATTGGCGATTACATAAACGCTTCCCAGATCACCGCCTACGACGGAACCGGCACGGTACACTATGATTACCATATGACAAATCCTTACAAAACGACCGTCTGGGCAGAGCCTCAACAAATGGGAAACGGCGATGTTGACGGCGATGGTTACGTAAATGAGACGGACATGATGTTGTTCCTGGCCCAATGGCTCGACCCAAACCCTGATCCCGATGCAGACTTTACAAATGATGGTAATGTTGATATGAATGATTTTTCAATACTGGCCAAAAACTGGCACCACAACGAATACAGCCGAACACTCACAGGCAAGATCATGTGCGGCTATCAAGGCTGGTTCAACGCTCCGGGCGATGGTGCCAACCGCGGATGGGTCCACTGGGGCACCAGCAATCGATTCGAACCCGGCTACTGCACCGTGGACTGGTGGCCCGACATGAGCGAGCTCGACCCGGATGAAAAGTTTGCGACCGGTTTCAAGTACGCAGACGGCAGCACCGCCTCCGTTTTCAGCTCCTTCAACGAAAAAACCGTGCTCAGACATTTCTCGTGGATGGACGAATACGGCATCGACGGTGTCTTTCTCCAGCGGTTTGTAAGTGAAACGACCCCCGGTTCGACTGCCCGCAATCACCGCGACCAGGTCATGCTCCACTGCCGAAAGGGCGCCAATCTCCATAAACGCGCCTGGGCGATGATGTACGACCTCAGCAGCTCACTGACCGGCCCGCAGTTGAAACAGAAAGTCATCGACGACTGGAAGCACCTCGTTGACACGTACCGCCTAACACAGGACCCCGCGGACTCGGCCTACCTCCACCACAACGGAAAACCCGTAGTCGCCGTCTGGGGACTGGGCTTTAACCGTTCCTACGAAGGACAGGACACCTACGACATCATAAACTTCCTCAAGAATGATCCCGTCTACGGCGGCTGTACCGTCATGATCGGTGTCGACAATGAATGGCGCTACCGTAAGAACACTGACGCGTGGTTTGGGCAGATCGTCGATCTTGCCGATATCATCAGCCCCTGGGCGGTCGGCCGATACGGAAGCATATATCAAGGCGAACTCAATAACTTCACCTCCAACTATACCGTCCCGGACCAGTCCTGGTGCAATACCAACGGCAAGGATTACCTGCCCGTCGTCTTCCCCGGCTTCAGTTGGCAGAATCTCAAAGGCGAAAAATGGGATCATATCCCTCGCCTCGGCGGACGTTTCCTGTGGCGTCAATACTACAAAGCCATCAACGACGCCGGCGCGACCATGATCTACCAGGCCATGTTCGACGAGGTCGATGAGGGAACCGCGATCTTCAAGGTTACCAACAATCCGCCGGTTGAAGAACAACCCTACAGTGTGTACTCCAACCCCTTCTTGCCCACCGGCAATGCTCAATATGCGCCCTACGACTTCAGCGACGCTTCATTGCCAAGCGACCATTACCTCTGGCTCGTGGGCCAGGGCACAAGAATGCTCCGAGGAGAAATACCGCTATCCGAAACATTGCCGTCGCGGTGATAATATCCGGTGTATCAATAACTGATGTAAATTTAAAAAACGTTTTTCTAGCTTGAAAATGACAGAGCAACCGACAATGAATAAGCAAATACAAATATTTGCAACAGCTATAGTGTCACTGTCCCTTCTTATCGGCACCGCCTTTGCGGATGTGGACTGGACCAATTCAGGCACTGACCGACTCTGGCGCAACTCCGCAAACTGGCAGGACAGCACCGGTACAAATCGCGTCCCCGATTCGACCGACAAGGTAGCGATTCGGCAGGGCGGCGATGGCCCCGTCATCGACTCAGGCACGACTGCTTTGACCAAAGAACTCGTCGTCGGCGACTGGTCCAGTTCCTCCGACAGTATCACAATAACCGGCGGCTCCCTCACGACCGACAGTTGGTTCATTCTGGGTTACGGATCCAGCAACGAAGGCGTATTCAACATCAGCGGAGGCACCATCACGTGTCGCTCTAGCCTCACCGCTGGAAGAGAAGGCACCGGCCGCATAAACATGACCGCAGGCACGCTCATCGTCACCGGCACCCTGGGCCTCGCCACCAACGGCGGCACCGGCCGAGTCCAGCTAAATGGCGGCACCATAACATGCAGCTCGCTCACCATTTCAGCCGGCGGTACAATGGACATAGCCGACACCGGCAAGCTGTTGATCGATGGCGACGCGCTCACAACCGTCAACAGCTACATATCCGACGGCCGGCTCACCGGCTTCGACGGCCTGGGCACCCTGTCCGTCGACTACAACATCACCACCCCCGGCAAAACGACGATCGTTGCCAACACACCCGAAAAAGCCGCCAACCCCTCCCCCGGCAACGGCGCAGTCGGCGTCAGCACCATAACTGACCTCACCTGGACAGCCGGCGCCAACGCAGTCTCACACAACGTCTATTTCGGCACCGACCCCACACCCGACCAAACCGAGTTCCAGGCCAGCCGGACCGAAACGACCTTCGACCCCGGCACACTCGACCTGAACACGACCTACTACTGGCGAGTCGACGAGATCAACCCCGATCACCCCGACAGCCCATGGAAAGGCGTCACGTGGAGCTTCAAAACGCAAACCACCGGTTCAGCCGGTAAGATCGTTTACCCCTGGCGATCCACTACCGCCATCGCAAAAGCGGGCCAGGCTTTCGACGTCTGGTTCGACGCCGACCCCGGACAGATCGTCAACACCGTAGAACTGCAGGGCCCGTACCACACTGTTAACCCATCCCACAGCACCGTCACCGGCAACTGGGTCTACGACCAGATGTCCGGCAACAGATATGACACCCGCATCACAGTCACCGTTCCACCCAACGCCCCGGCAGATCGCTACGACCTTGTACTGAGAACATCATTAGGCAGCGTCGCCTCTTACGGCGCCGTCAAGGTGGTAACGGACTACAAAGACAGCTACTACATAATGCACATGTCCGACGGACACCTCTACCAGTACAACCACGACACCGACGTTCTGCTGGCCCGCAAATCGGCTATGATCGACATCGCAAACATCATTGATGCCCAGATCATCATCGAGACCGGCGACAACATGTACAACGTCCGAAACCATCCGGAAAGAGAGGTTTACTATTTCCTGGGCAACGATGCCCTCGGAACCAAGGGAATGGCCGACGCCTCCGCTGCGACCTTCCTGGTTCCTGGTGACCACGATGCACTGATCGCAAATGACTGGCCGCAGGCAACTGAGCAGGAGAACGCTGACTTCTTCAACGATTACTGGGGCCTGCAAAGTTCCTGCTTCAAATACGGCAACGGCCGGTTCATGCCCCTCAACAATGCTTGGGCCGTTTCAACAAGCAGCGCAAAGAACCACCAGTACCAGATCGACCAGGCCGTCGCCTGGCTCAACGGCCAAGGCTCAGGCGGCAACTTCTTCTTAACCGCTGGTCACTGCTACGACAAGATGCATGAGTTCGTTGACGATCATAGTCCTCTGGACCTCGTACTCGCTGGTGACAAACACCATGTGGGAACGAGCAACCCATATCCGTTCGATGACGGCAGTCCTGAAGTGGCATACATAGCACGTTCGATCAGGGATCACTTCGAATTCAACTTGTTCGAAGTCAATAACACTGCCGGAACATTCACTACACCCTCAGGAACAAACTCTGTTACAAGCGTACTTTACAGCGGAAACCAGGATACACCCTCAACATGGGTGTCAAATCTCGAACTCAACTACACCAAGCCCAACGACGGATCAGCCTCGACCAACTCCGCCGAGTTTGTAAACCGGTTCAGCTTCCCCATCAACGGCGCACGCGTACGCTTTGTCATGCCCAAAGGCACGACTTACGGCGTTTCCGCCGGCACGATCGACCAGCAGTTTGACGGTGATCAATACCGCATCGTGGATGTAAATATCGATCTCAACGCAAGCACCACGACCACCCTGGACATAGCGCCCGCGCAAGTTCCCATCGGCGCCTCGGCCAAAGGAGAACATCCAGACAACGGCGAAACCGCAGACAAAGCCTTCGACGGCGACCCCCAAACTAAGTGGCTGGACTTCTCACCGACCAATAGCTGGGTCCAGTGGCGGTATGCCGACGGCACAACCGTAGCCGCGACCGATTACGCACTCACCTCCGCAAATGATCACCCCGATCGCGACCCCAGCGACTGGAACCTGCTTGGCTCCAACGACGGCGGCCTGCAGTGGCAAATCCTGGATTCAAGAACGGACGAAACCTTCACCAGCCGCTTCCAGAGACGCCGTTTCTCAATTGACACCCCCGACTCATATAACATCTATCGACTGGAGATCGCCGAAGTCGCAGACGTTACAACCGCGATCGCTGTTCAGCTTGCGGAAATGGAATTGCTTGTCTGCCTTGGACCGGCCGATCTGGATTGCGACAACGATGTCGACCTGCAGGACGTATCCTCCCTGGCTCAGGATTGGCTGACGGAA
This sequence comes from Anaerohalosphaera lusitana, assembly GCF_002007645.1. Taxonomy (GTDB): domain Bacteria; phylum Planctomycetota; class Phycisphaerae; order Sedimentisphaerales; family Anaerohalosphaeraceae; genus Anaerohalosphaera; species Anaerohalosphaera lusitana. The sequence goes on along the minus strand of NZ_CP019791.1, from coordinate 3,611,136 downwards.
GATTCACCGGCCGATATCGCCCAGCCCAAGGACGGCCGGGTGGACCTGCTGGATTTCGCGGTCCTCTCAAACGAATGGTTGTAGAAAAAAGATGGCAAGTCGAAATTATCAAACAAATTGCAATCGCCGACTAAAATGAAAAGCCTGTCAGATAAACATTCAAACATGACAACATTTGCATCTCTAAACAGCGAAGAATACATTCGTTGCTTAGGCCCTAATGCAAAGAACGAAGACTTTGCGCCCCTCGCCTCGACCAGCGATGCAAAATTTCATACGGGCATCGGTGGCGTAAACTACATCTGCCAAACCGGCGACGGAAAAGTGGAATTCATATTTTTTGATTCTCATGTCCTCGCCTACGTAAATTCTGCGTTGGGCTACCCGGCCTACTACCCCATTCAGCCTGTCGAAATAAAGAAGCCGACCAGAGCGGTGCTTATGGACCTTGATGGTACAAGCGTTCGAAGCGAAGGCTTCTGGATTTGGATCATTCAAATGACCACAGCTTCGCTCCTCGACAAACCCGAATTCGAGCTCAGTGACGAGGACCTGCCCTTCGTTTCGGGCCACAGCGTCTCCGAGCACCTCCAATACTGTATTGACAAGTATTGCCCCGACAAAACGATCGAACAGGCACGCGACTATTACTTCGAACACACCCACCGCGAAATGAACGAGATAATGAACGGTCGCGGCAGAACAGACGCCTTCGTCCCCACCCCGGGGCTAAAGAACTTCCTCTGCGAACTGAAATCACGCAAGATAAAAATTGGTCTGGTGACCTCAGGCCTGTACGAAAAGGCCTGGCCGGAGATAGTCTCGGCCTTCAAGACACTGAACATGCCCGACCCAAAAGAATTCTACGACGCAATCATTACAGCAGGCTTCCCGCTCAGAAAAGGCTCTGTAGGAACCTTAGGAGAACTCTCACCCAAGCCCCATCCGTGGCTCTACGCAGAAGTCGCGCGCGTGGGACTGGGCATCGAGCCTCAGAATAATACTCAGGTCATAGGTATCGAAGACAGCAGCGCAGGAGTTTGTGCCATACGCCTTGCAAACTTCCCTGTCGTAGGCTTGGCAGGCGGCAATATCGCCCAAAGCGGTACCTTGGGACTCTGCCATCATCACTGCAATGACTTAAACCAGATTTTGAAAATCATCGGGGATTAAAATAATGGAAATAATAAGTGGTAAAAACAAACAAGCCGGTAGAAAAAAAATAAAGCCATACTCGCATGGACTCATAAACAAAATAAGCAAGACGCAGCCTCTTCAGCAGTGTCACTTCATTTCAAATACCCATTGGGACCGCGAGTGGCGGTTCTCGATGCAGCGAACCAGACACATGCTCGTGTACATGATGGACATGCTGTTGGACATCTTCGAAAAGGAGCCGCAGTTCAAGTCGTTCCACCTCGACTCCCAGACTATCCCTCTTCGCGACTATCTTGAGATCCGACCCGAAAAAGAGCAAACCGTCCGACAGCTCATCAAGGACAAAAAACTTCTCGTCGGCCCCTGGTTCTGCCTGCCGGATGAATTCTCCGTGGCTGGCGAATCCCTCATCCGCAACCTCCTGCTCGGCCACAAGATTGCCGGCGAAATGGGCCATGTCAGCAAGACCGGCTACTCTCCGTTCGGCTGGGGACAGATATCCCAGATGCCGCAGATCTACAAATCATTCGGCATCGAGTTCGCGGCATTCTACAGAGGCGTCAACACCGAACAGTCCCCCAACTCAGAATACATATGGCAGGGGGCTGACGGCACCCGTATCGTCGGCTCCCGTCTCTCCATGCGCCCGCGATACAATGTCTGGTACGTCATCCAGCGTCCCGCATACTGGCAGCAGCAAGACGAGGACAGCCGCGTCGTTCCCTGGAACTCCGGCAACGGTCCCTTCAAATTCGTCGGCGACCTTTACAGCCAATTCGACGCTCAGTACGCTCGTCCCAAATTCGGCTACGACCCAGCATCGATCCCCGCCCGCGCCAAACAGGCCATGCAGGAACAGGACGGCGACTGGACAACTCCCCACCGTTTCTGGTCCTGCGGCCACGATTCTTCCTGCCCCGACATCCGAGAGGTCAGGATGATCGAGGACTGCAATAAGGCCCTCCAGGGCAACGCCGAAGTGATCCACAGCACCTTCGAAGAGTTCCAGAAACAGGTCCTTGAAAACGTCAATCTCGACGACCTGCCCGTCTGCAAGGGCGAGATGCGATACTATTCCGACTCCAAGGCCACCAGCCCGCTGTTCGGCGGAGTGATCTCGGCTCGCATGGACATCAAGATGGACAACTTCAGGACCGAACGAGAGCTGATCCGGTACGCCGAACCGCTGGCCGTTTACGCTTCCATGCTCGGCGCAGAATACCCCCAGCAGTTCCTCGCCCACGCATACGAATGGCTGCTGCAGAACCACGGCCACGATTCCATCGGCGGTTGCAGCCGTGCCGTTGTCAGTGAGGACATGCTTTTCCGCACCCGCCAGTGTCGCGAGATCGCCGGCTGCGTCTCCGAACGGGCTCTGCTCGATATTGCCGGCACCCTCGACTACGCCGCACATGAAGACGAGTCCATCGCCTTGCTGGTCTACAACCCCGCCCCATTCAAGCGAGACGAAGTCGTCTCGCTGAACCTCGAGATCCCGCGTGAAGCCGGGTCCGGCTCATTCGAGATCGTGGACGTACACGGACGCAAGGCCGATGTGCAGGTGCTCGGATCCTCCGAATCGTTCCAGGTCGTTCAGTCACCCAACGACACAGCCAACAATTTCCTGACCACACAATACCGCGCCAGGGCCGCGCTGAAGAATATCCCCCCAGCCGGCTACACGACTTTCTTCGTCCGGCCGATCAGCGCAGAGGATACCGTTCAGCCCCGGCCCGCCACAATGGTCACAGGCACCAACACGATGGAAAACGAATACCTCCGCGTAGCCATCCAAGGCAACGGCACAATGACGATTACCGACAAGCGAACCGGAAAAGTGTTCGAACGCATGGGATACTTCACCGACACAGCCGAAGTCGGCGACCCCTGGCAGCACCGGGATGTTGAAGCTAAGCAGGACTTTACGACAATAAACGAAAGCGCACAGATCACCCTGATTCGCGAAGGCGCCCTCGAAACCGTCTATCAAATTGCTATCGACTGGTCGCTGCCTGCCTGCCGTACCGCCGATGATAGTGCCCGCAGCAGGCACTTCAAAACCGTCCATATCGAAAACACGATCACGCTGCGCAAGGGCCAGTCATGGGTAGACATCGTGACCGAAGTCGACAACACCGTCGAAGATCACCACCTCCAGGTCGCCTTCCCAAGCGGCATCACGGCCGATACCACCTTCGCCCAAAGCCAGTTTGACGTAGCCGAACGCCCCGTCAAGATCACATACTCGGATAACTGCCTCGAGACCCCGCAGGCCGAACAGCCCATGAACTCATTTATCGATATCTCCGACGGAACCCACGGCCTTGCACTCTTGAACGAGGGCATGAAAGCCTACGAAGCGACCGATCAGACTCAGCCCGAACTGCGCCTCACACTGCTTCGCTGTTTCCCGCTGCGTATCTGCGTCACCCAGGAAATGACCGACTACAGTCAGATCGACAAGAGCTCGCAGTGCCTCGGCAGACATAAGTTCCACTATGCAGTCATGCCCCACCAGGGCGACTGGGAAAAAGCTGACCTCTGGAATGCTGCTGAAAAGTTCAACCTGCCGCTGGTCATAGGCCAGACCGCTCCGACCGAAAATGGCACAGAACCGCTCAAAAAGTCCTTCCTTGAGATTTCCGATGAGCGTATCGCCGTCTCTGCCGTCAAACAAAGCGAGCAAGGCAGCGGATGGGTCGTCCGTCTGTTCAATCCCTCCTCAGCAGCTATCCGGACTAAAATACGGCTCAACGGTGGAATGGCTGATTTCCCATCGTCACCAAGCCCCATTGAAAGACTCAAGAACGAAATGGCTCTCCCAGGCACCGGTAAGCAGCCCTGGACAAGGGCACGGACCGTGAACCTGGAAGAACTACCCGAAAAAGAACTTGCACTGGACGAGGCTGGCTGGTGTAATCTTGAAATAAGGCCCAAGGAGATTAAGACGCTGGAATTCCTTGTACACTGACTTCGAGTAAATGTGTAATTAAACATTACCGGAGGCATTGTCGGGAAATGTCTATATATAGACGCGACAGTGTTTCTGATTGACACGGAAGTGAGGTTAATATTGAGCACACTTTTAACGCCGATTGACTATATTCTGATTGCAGGCTATTTCATCATCTTGATGGGAATCGGAGTCTATCTACAGAAAAAAGCCTCCAACAGCATAGAGGATTATTTCATTGGCGGCCGAAGATTGCCGGGTTGGCTGCTCGGCATTGCTGGTTTCACTCAATTTGTCGACATCACGGGCACCGCGGTTATCATCTCATTCCTTTACATGCTCGGCCCCAAGGGCATGCTGATCGAGCTTCGCGGCGGGCTTGCTATCCATATGGCCGTCGTTCTGATCTGGGCCGGGAAATGGCATCGACGCAGCGGATGTATCACCGGAGCCGAGTGGATGATATTCCGCTTCGGTAACGGCCCGGACGGCAAGGCTGCACGGATCATCACAGCCATCGCAATGCAGATCTTCACAATCGGCATGGTTATTTACCTCGCAAAAGGCGTTGGCATATTCTTTTCCACCTTCCTGCCTTACAGTCCCCAGGCCTGCTCACTGGTTGTTATCTTGATCGCATGTGCATATACAGCCGCCTCCGGTTTCTACGGTGTCGTCTTCACTGACTTGTTCCAGGGACTGATCATCATTGCCGCCGTGCTGGTTGTGAGCGTTCTGGCAATCCAGAAAACCTGGTTCGATCCCAATTTCCCAGGCCTGGCAACCAGCATCTCCGGAGTGCAGGAATGGACCAGCTCCGTTCCCCACTGGAAGGTCGACATGCCCGAAGGATACGGAAACTACAATTTCCTCACCCTGATGGCAATGTTCTATCTTCTCAAGAGCGTCATAAATGGATTGGGCGGCGGCGGTGAGCCAAAGTATTTCGGCGCTCGAAACGACCGCGAATGCGGCACCCTGACTTTTCTCTGGACAAGCTTGATGGCCTTTCGCTGGCCGATGATGATCGGATTTGCGGTTCTCGGTATATATTTTGTACACCAGAACATACCGGACACGGCACTTCTCGCCGAAGCGGAGATGATGATCAAGAACACCTTCACCACTGTCACTCATCAGCAATGGGAACACACAGTCAGTGAGATCATCAAACATCCTACCGAATATCCGCAGCTCGTGACACAGCTTCGGGACTTACTGGGGTCCACCTGGCCAGAACAGATCCGGTTGACCAGCTTCCATGGCACCATCAATCCCGAACGCATTCTGCCTGTTGTGATCATGAATGCGATCCCGATCGGTCTCAAGGGCCTCTTGCTCATCGCCCTGACCTCCGCTTGCATGTCCACGTTCGACGGAAATGTCAACTGGGCCGTTGGCCTGATCACACGAGACCTGTACCAGGGCTTCTTCAGACCAAATGCAAGTACCAAAGAGCTGATTCGCATCAGTTGGCTCGGCACCGTCGCCATTGGTTTGATCGGATACTTCATGGCCTTCACCGTCAAAAACATCAACGACATCTGGGGTTGGCTTATGATGGCCCTGGGAACCGGCTTCTTCGTACCCAGCGCAATTAAGTTTTACTGGGAACGTTACAACGGCTGGGGTTTTACCATCGGCATGGCAATGGGGGTCGGCAGTGCCATCGTGCAGCGCATCTTCTGGCCGGATATGTCAGAGCTGTGGCAATTTGTCCTCACTGGCTCTCTCAGTCTGGCCGGATCTATAATCGGCACCCTGGCGACCAGGCCCATGGATCAGAACATCTTGTATAACTTTTACATGAAAACCAAGCCGTTTGGCCTCTGGCCCAATCTCAAGCAAAAACTGGATCCCCAAACCCGCAAGAAAGTCAGCCGGGAGCATTTCTTCGATATCATTTCATTGCCCTTTGTACTTGCCTGGCATTACCTGATCCTGCTCGTGCCGGTCCTGCTGGTTATCGGCAATTTCAAGGAGTTTGTCGGTGCAGGCATCATCTTGGCATTTGCATTGGGCGGCATGTACCTGTTCTGGTACAGACAGCTTCCCAGAGAAAACTTTTACGAAGACACAGAAGCTTACGATGCTGAGCTTGCAGTAAATAAAGATAACGACCAATGGGGTCAAACCGGTGTAGGGAAAGACGATGATTCAAACAAAAAGAAGTTTTTATGAGCGAACTGTCATATTAATATTATTCTTTGGATTATTTTGTTGGAATCTAATGGCCGAAAAAATACCTGAGCCCGTGGCGGATGCACCCGCCAAGATCTCCGTGGGAACATATTATTATCCCTGGTACATCAGGTCCAAACACAAGTGGAAACAGGCAATGCGTCTGCACCTCAGAACTCCGCAGATACCCAAAGCCGGCCTCTATGATTCACGAAATCCCAGTGTCATCGCCGAGCATATCGAGCAGAGCGTCCGGGCCGGCATTGAATTCTGGGCCGTTAGCTGGTGGGGCCCTGATGAGTCCACGGACCGCAACTTCAAGGATCATATCCTGACCCACCCGGAAGCTTCGAAACTAAAGTATGCGATCCTGTATGAATCGACAGGCCGATTCGGGAGTTTCAAAAATCCCGACTACAGCAACTGGATGGACGACATGCGATATCTCAAGGATCAATACTTCGATAATCCGAACTATTTGAAGATAAACGGCAGACCCGTCGTGTTCGTATATCTCTCCCGGGTCTATTTCCGCGGTAGGGGCGCAGATGCACTCGAGCAGATGCGCCGCGAACTCCCCGAAATCTACCTCGTAGGCGATGACGTATTCTACGGCGACTCCACCAGCGTTTACAAATCCGAATGGGCAAAAAACTTCGACGCCGTAACCGCCTACGATGTCTACGGCCAATCGATCAGCAAGTTGGGCGGCACGCAAAAAGCCGTGCAGTTTCTAGCCCACAATTACCAACAGGCAAAACAAGCCGCCAACAGCGTGGGAACAGCCTTCATCCCTGCGATCGCCCCCGGCTACAATGACACTGCTGTTCGGGATGGGCACCCCGGCCGGGCCCGTTACTTCACCGACACGCCCGATTCCCAGCCTGGAGACATTTTCAGAGCCATGATACGCAAGGCCGCAATCCCCAATACCGACCCTTCGTGCGACAACATCATCATGGTCACAAGTTTCAACGAGTGGTACGAGGACACCCAGATCGAGGCAACCTCCGGAACTGCACCCCCCAGCAAAACGGACGATTCCGAATCGGGCACGTACTACACCGGCGGCCAGACCTATTATGACTACGGTTATCTGTACCTCGATATCTTACGCCAGGAGATTGAAAAGAGCTTTATGGTTACTGAGGGTTTGAACGGCACATGTAACGGTAAGTTAAAGCAAAATTGAGCAGACTGCAGCAAACAGGCATTCAGCAAAAAAACATCTTACTCGAAAATACATGGAAGATTTAATCATGATGTCTCATAAAAACAGATTGACCTTTATAGGCTTTTTTATCATCTGCCTTTGCGGCTTTGGTTACTGCGAAGACGGCTCTGCTTCCGGTTCCGCCGCGGTGAGTGCAGAAAACCGCGATCCTCTCAGACCGTATGACGGCCCATCTGTACCTGGCTCCGACCCGAGCACATTGAAAGGCAAAGTTATGACAGGCTACCAGGGTTGGTTTAACTGCGAAGGAGATGGGGCAAACCTCGGTTGGACCCATTGGGCCAAAAACCGTAATAAACCGTTTGAGCCGAATAATATCGCCGTCGACCTGTGGCCGGATGTTTCAGAATATGACGATGATGAGCTCTATACCACCGGCTTTTTTCATGCCGACGGAACACCGGCTAAAACATTCAGTTCACATAATCGCAAAACCGTGCTGCGGCATTTCAAATGGATGCAGGATTATGGTATCGACGGCGCTTTCGTTCAGCGGTTCGCTAACGGCCTCCATGACAAAACCATGCGATATCACAAGGACGTGGTGCTCTCCAGTGCAAGAGAAGGCGCTAACCGATATGGTCGTACCTATACGATCATGTACGATCTTACCGGAATTCCGGACGAAGCAATCACTCGCGTGTTTGATGACTGGCGTATGCTCCGAGATAAAATGCACATTACCGAGGACCCGGCATTTCAGCACTATAATGGCAAACCGCTGGTTGCCATATGGGGCGTTGGTTTTAACAACCAGATCAAGCGCCGACCAGGCTTTGAGCAATGCAGGCAACTGGTCAAGAAATTCAAGGCCGATGGATGCAGTGTTATGCTGGGAATAGCCACCGGCTGGCGCGAACAGAACAATGACGCCTTGCAGAACCCCAAACTTCACGATCTGCTGTTAATGGCCGATGTGCTGAGCCCCTGGAGCGTCGGTCGTTTCGGCGATTTGCCCGGAGTGGAACGCCATGCGAAAAAATACTGGCGGCCGGACGCTGTCTGGGCCAAAGAACATGGGGTCGGATATATGCCGGTCGTGTTCCCCGGATTCAGTTGGCACAACCTCAAAGGAGCCGAACTCGATTCTATTCCCCGCCTCAAAGGTAAGTTTTTCTGGTCGCAGGTCCTTGCCGTGAAAAAGGCCGGCTGTGAAATGCTGTATATTGCAATGTTTGATGAGGTAGACGAGGCCACTGCTATTTTCAAATGCTCGAACAATCCTCCCACAACCGGCGGATCAAAATTTCTGACATATGATGGGCTTCCGAGTGATTTTTACCTGCGGCTGGCGGGAAGGGCCGGCAAACTGCTTCGCCGATGATATGCAATCGGACGTTCTAATGGCACACGATGGTGGCCGCTGATTTTTTGCGTCATGACAAAACCCATTACAAAAATCGAGAATATAAATTTCGTTACTGCCAAAATACATTGACATGTTCCAGGAGATAGTTTCAATGAAAAATTACATGCCCAACAGAAGAGACTTCTTAAAGGCAGCCGCAACTTCCGCCGCAGTTCCAGCTTTGACCGGCCTTGCCCGCGCTGCCGAAATCTCACAAAACAGCCGCAAAAAAACCAATCTGCTCTTCATCATGACCGATCAGCAGCGTTATGACGCTCTGAGCATTGCAGGTAACGATGTGCTCGAAACGCCCAACCTCGACCGACTGGCCAAACAGGGCGCCTACTTCAAAAACGCTTATTCACCCTGTGCCGTCTGCTGCCCAGCTCGTTCCTCGGTTCTCACCGGCTGTACAGTCGAGAACACCAAAATGCGCACCAACAGCCTGGCCTATTACCCCGAGAAAACAGGCCTGATGCCGATGCCCACATTCGATGAGATCCTGACCGATCGCGGCTACCATTGCGAATACTACGGCAAGTGGCACAGCCTCTCCTCTCACACCGATATCTACAAAAACCCCCTGAGCGAATCCAAAGAAGGACATTCCATCTTCAATCACGGCGGCCAGAAATACGTCTGGCTCGATTATCTCAAGGGCAAAGAGCCCAAAGGCAATCTCAAGCCCGGCCAGTTCCGCGATAATATGTCCAACAGGCCCTACAGGGCTGATCCAATTGATAAGCTCTATGGCAAAAACCCGGACCAACTGAAAATCAAAGATATGCGCATCGTCCAGCCCGATCAGCATGGCGAATTGCTCATGGACAAAGAAAACACACTGACCGCTTTCCAGGCCAAACAGACCATCGAAGCCATTGAACGGCTCAAGGACAAGCCATTCAGCATAACCTGCTCCTTCCATTTCCCGCATTCACCGATTCTTCCCACTGAACCATACTACAGCATGTACCCCGCAGAGGACATGGAACCCCCGGCCAGCATACACGACGACATGTCAAACAGCCCCTACGCAAACGCTAACGGCAGAAGACACCTCTCCGAATACCGCGACAAAGAAAAGATCAAGTACATGATCTCCAATTACTATGGACTGGTCAAAGAGATCGACGACTGGGTAGGCGAAATCCTCAAAGCCCTCGACCGCAACGGCATCGCCGACAACACCCTCGTCATCTTCACCAGCGACCACGGCGAAATGCTCGGTGCCCACGGCATGCGGGAAAAGAACGTATTCTACGAAGAGTCCGCCCACATCCCCCTGATGATCAGTTACCCCAATGCCATCAAAAACAATACAACTGTAGACGGATATGTTTCGCTGATCGACCTGTTTCCAACGATCCTTGACTATCTCCAGGCAGGCAATCAAAACTGCGATGGCACAAGCCTCCGCGGCCTGATCGAGGGCACCGACTCCGAGCACGGCCAGTATGTCGTCACCGAATGGGACTACAGAGGCGACGTATCACCCAACTACATGATCGTCAAGGACGGCTGGAAGTTGATGATACCCTATTCCAAAACCTCAAAAGTTCTCAATGCCATGTATGACCTGAATTCGGATCCGCACGAAATGAACAACCTTCTCGGCAAGAACCCCGATCGGCAACAGTACGCAGACAAAGCGGAAGAACTTCGCAAATCTCTCCTCGAATGGCTCAAAAAAAACCATTCGAAGCATTATGAAGGGGTCAAAGCTAGAAAATTGGTCTAGATCCTGCTTGGCATTAAGCTGAATAAGTTTCAACCAGGTCGGCAATAACTCGTCAGGTCGTAGTTTTTGTCATTTTAAATGTAAATACATATTGGCCGTAATATGGCAAGTTAGCGGGAATATTGTATTGACAAAAGCCCGGCCATAGGTTAACTTTGATCATTGGAATGAATGAACATTGTAAAGCATTGACTTTGCCTTAAGGAGGTTTGCTATGCTGGCATATAAACGAAAAAACAAAGCATTTACTTTAATAGAGCTGCTCGTTGTTATCGCCATCATTGCCTTATTGCTCTCTATCCTTATGCCGTCCTTGCAAAAAGTAAAAGAAAGTGCCATGGCAGTAGTCTGTGGGTCCAATTTGAGGCAATGGAACATAGCGATGTCGTTTTACACAAACGACAACAACGACACGTTCCCCGATGCCGATTGGGATGATGACGGCCAAAATGACCCGCGAGGCCAGTGGTGGTTTTTGCCCCTGCGACCTTATTACGAGGACCAGCCGGACATCATGCTGTGCGCCAAGGCCGACAAAAAGCAGGACATAAACTCAGCGGCAGATTGGGTCGCGGACGGTCGCTACTTCCCGCAGGATCGCGACGAATGCTGGGGCAGAAAGATAATTGACGAGGATCACCCCGATTACGGCGAGTGGTTCTGGTCAAGTTACGCGCCCAACTCCTGGCTGATGGACCCAAGCGAAGGCACATGGGGCGCACCGCTGCCGACTGAAGCATTCTGGCGAAGACTTACTAACGTTAAGCAACGTTCACAAGTGCCTTTTTTTGTCGAATCCAGCGCCGTCGATGTCTGGCCGCATCACACGGATGAACCAAATTCAGAAGAGTTTGGTGTTAATGACGGCCGAGGTTCAATGCGAGCCTTGACGCTGCTTCGACACGGAACAAAAACCAACATCGTCTTTATGGACGGCTCCTTGAGAAAGGTGGATATCAAAGAACTCTGGGGTTTCAAATGGCACCAGCAGTATGATCGCAATTACCCCGATAATCCTTACACGCAAGACGATGCTCCCTGGCCGTCATGGATGAGATAGAACACAGTAACAATTATTAATGTCGCTCAATCCATTTCTCAGGAATGGATTCGACGAGGAAAAACACATTTGAAAAGGAATTTGAATGAATCGACGTACCTTTTTGAAAAATTGTGCACTAACCGTCGGTGCAGCGTCATTCAGCGGTTGTGCAGGAATGACCGGCCCGAGCGACAAGCCTTCTTCTGCCAGCGACCGCCCCAACATAGTCTACATCCTCGCCGACGATCTGGGCTACGGCGACGTTTCCTGCATGAACAAAGATTCAAAGATTCACACAACCAACATGGACCGGCTCGCCGCCGAAGGAATGATCTTCACTGATGCCCACGCCGGTGCAGCCGTCTGCACACCAACCCGATACGGCATCCTCACCGGACGATACTGCTGGCGCAGCCGTTTGAAAAAGGGCGGCATCTGGGGCGATTCACCACCAGTGATCGAGAAAGATCGCATGACCGTCGCCTCCATGCTCAAGCCTTACGGCTATCACTCAGCCTGCATCGGCAAGTGGCACCTGGGCTGGCACTGGCAGATGAAGGACGACAACCCCGAACAGATCGACTTCACCAAACCGATCCAGCAAGGCCCCACAACCAACGGCTTCGACTACAGCTTCTGCCTCCCCGCCTCCCTGGACATCCCTCCCTACGTCTACGTGGAAAACGACAAGGTGACCGCACCGCCGAACCGCGTCGTCGAAGGCAAAACAGGCAAACTCCTCATGCGCGAAGGCCCAACCGGCGCGGACTTCGTCCACAAGGATGTGCTCCCCGATTTGACCGAAAAAGCGGTCACATACATCGACCAGCGCAGCGAATCGAACAAACCGTTTTTCTTGTATTTCGCCTTGCCCGCGCCGCACACCCCAATCCTGCCGACCGAACAGTTCCGGGGCAAAAGCGGCACCAACGAATACGGCGATTTTGTTCTCCAGGTTGATCACACGGTCGGACAGGTCATGCGCGCCCTTAAACGAAACGGCCTCAAAGAGAACACCCTGTTCATCTTCACCAGTGACAACGGCTGCGCTCCGCACGTCAACTTTGAAGAATTAGCCGAATACGGCCATGACCCAAGCTACCTCTTCCGCGGACACAAAGCGGACATATACGAAGGCGGCCACCGAATGCCCTTCATCGCCCGCTGGCCAAAGCGAGTCAAAGCGAAAACCAGATGCAGCGACACCACCTGCCTGACCGACCTTATGGCAACCGCCGCAGACATCAACGGCATCGATCTCCCCGACAGCGCCGCCGAAGACAGCGTCAGCATGCTCCCCAACCTCTTGCGGACCGCGACCGGCCCCCTCCGCGAAGCAACGGTGCACCAGTCCGTCAACGGGTCGTTCTCGATCCGGCAGGGTAAGTGGAAACTGATACTCTGCCCCGGCTCCGGCGGTTGGAGCCCGCCCCGTCCCGGCAGCCCGAAGATAAAAGATCTGCCTCCGGTTCAGCTATATGACCTCAGCAGCGATATCGACGAAAACGAAAATCTGCACGCCCAGCATCCTGAAATCGTCCGCCGCCTGACCAACCTGCTGCAAAGTTACATCGACCGAGGCCGAAGCACGCCAGGCCAACCACAGAAAAACAATGGTAAAGTGCCGATCAGGCCATGACTGATCAGCCGAGTTTCATGAAATTATTAGTTCTCAGACCTCAAAGTTCACATAAATGAAAGACGCAATGAAACGGAATATAATGAAAAGTAAACCAGCAATTGTTTTAGTATTGTTCTTAGCACTGTGCTTGAATGGCGGATGCCAGGACGGCTCTCGTGTTTCTCATTCTGTCCGATCTGGTGATGGTCTCCAGGCTGTTCTTGATAGCGGAAATGACCTCGTCCTTGAAAAAAACACTGTTTACGAAATTGATGAAACCTTAGTTTACAAGTTTGACGGACAAACGATAAAGACGAAAGACGCGGAATCCATTTCTGATTACGCCACGCTGCGGATCAAGTCTCCCGATCTGATGCTTCTTCTTGACGGCAACCACAAAGACAACATAGTCCTTGAAAATGTTTCCCTCGACGGTAACAGATACCGGCTCTCAACCGTTGCAAAAGAAAATGTCACCGGCGGCGGTGGACAGCCGCCGCTTGTGTTTTTCGGCGGCAATGGAGCCGAGGGACAAATCGTCAGAAACAACGTTTTCATGAGCACCCGCACCTGGTCAACTCTCAAAGTGCACGAAGGTGCCGCGGACATTCTGGTCGAAGGCAACATTTTTCTCGGCGCAGGAACCGGACCGAGAGGGAATGGAAGAGAAAAACGCGAAGTACCGTTCGCATGGGGCGATGCCATCTCCTGTGCCGCGAAGAACACGATCGTACGTAACAACTTGATCATCGATCCCACAGATGTCGGCATAGTTTTCTACGGAGCCCCCGGTTCGATCGCAGAGAACAACGTCATTGCATCCGTATCTCGCGAATCACTCGGCGCAATCAACCTCGTTGACGGTTTTCTGTATCCGCTCGATGACCCGAATCATTTCAGCTATCGAAACACGACAGTACGAAACAACTACATCGATGCATTCGGCTCCCGCATTCATATTGCGATCCCCATGGGAGCCGGCGTCTGGGTCCCGCACTTGAAAGACAGAATACTGGTAGGTGCCAGTGTCCACGGCAACACAGTCGCAGGCGGGGCCGCAGGCTACGGCTACGTTGTTAACGGTGTAGAAGACTTCAAAGTCTACGGCAATAAAAGCACCGCAAGCTACAGCGGCTTGGCCGATGGGCTTAACGCACGCAAACGCCCGGACGAACCGGGGCCATTCCTCTTTGATCCGGACCGGATAGAAAACTGCCAACTGCAGGAAGAGTTTCAACCCTGCCAAAAACATCTATTACACTTGCTCCGCTGCAACCATGGCGACACCAACGATCTCGGCTATCGCATCTACAAATATGGCGAGTTTGAAGTCAAGGCTGTCATAAACGCTGCATACCTGGAAATGCTCGGCAGGGAACCCACCGAGACCGAAATGACGGAAAATATCAAATGGATGCAGAGTACCCAGACCAACGCAGACACGCTTAGACGTAAACTGATGGCCGGCGACGAATTTGTTGAAAAGTTTGGACGCTTTCTACCTGATGATCTCCATCCCTACAGAATCGAGCTGTGGCTGGATATCATTGACAACATTCAAAAAGATAGTATGAAGCAAAAAGACTCACTGCCCGACGCTGAAACGATCTACCGGCAGGCCGTTTTGCGGCTTGATCGAAGTAAGATCGGTCGATCGAGCTGATATGTCGCACGTATGGGTGCCGGTTAGCATGTTATTAATGATTTATTATGCGGCTGGCACATTAAATTTCTTGCAAACGAACGGTTTATCAAGAAAATTACAGGTTAGAGTAAACACTCCAAAAGCACACAAAGAGAGGAATGACAAAAATGACGCACAATAAAGCAACAACAATAATATTGGTTTTCCTGGGCATTGCAATGATATCCGGTTGCGGCGTTCACGCAAAGTCTCAGGATGTCGTTCAGTATGTCGATCCGTACATAGGTACTTCAGGACACGGCCACACATTCCTTGCCGCCACGGTCCCGTTCGGCGCAATCCAACCCGGGCCGAATGGTTTCAATAAAGGCTGGGACTGGTGCTCCGGCTATCATTATTCCGATTCCGTCCTGGTCGGTTTTTCTCACACGCACCTCAGCGGAACCGGCATCGGCGACCTCGGCGATATCATGATGATGCCCTTTACCGGCGAGATCAAAACCCAGCCCGGCAGCGACGCGGACCCCGATTCAGGATACGCATCCCGCTTCAGCCACGACAACGAAACCGCTCGGCCCTCGCACTACTCCGTCAAGCTTGACGACTACGACGTGAAGGTGGATCTCACAGCCACCGAACGGGTCGCCATGCACAAATATACCTTCCCAGCCGACAAGACCGGACACGTCATCGTCGATCTCCAGCAGGGAAACACCGACCACGCGACTAAAACATATATCAGGCAAATTGACGATACCACCTTCGGCGGATACCGCTTCTCCACAGGATGGGCAAAGGACCAGCGGGTCTATTTCGCAATGAAATTCCAGAACGGCCCCCGAAGCTTCACGGTTTATGATGGCGCTCGCAAGCTGAAAACCAATACCACGAAAAGCAACAAAATAAAGGGCGTATTCACTCTCGATGCCGACTCCGAACCGGTATTGCTCAAGGTCGCAATATCTCCGGTCAGTGTTAAAAACGCTCTTGGTAATATCCGCACCGAAATGCCTCATTGGGATTTTATGCGGGTTGTCGAACAGGGACGAGAAGAGTGGAACCGGCAGCTTAGTTGTATTAACATCGAAAGTGGCAGCGACAGCGTTAAACGCACGTTCTACACCGCACTCTACCACACGATGATCGCACCGGTCTTGTTCAACGACAGCAACGGCCAGTACCGCGGCACGGACAAGAAAGTTTATGCCGATCCCGGATTCGAAAACTACAGCATCTTTTCACTCTGGGACACATACCGTGCCCAGCAGCCGTTGCTGACGATTACCGAACCCCAGCGTGTAGACGACATGGTGAAGTCCATGCTGGCCATCTACGATCAGCAGGGCGTTCTGCCCGTCTGGCACTTGCTTGGCAACGAAACCTGGACCATGGTCGGCTACCATGCCGTTCCCGTCATCGTGGACGCCTACATGAAAGGCTTCGACGGATTTGATCCCGAACGCGCATTCGAAGCGATCAAAACTTCCGCAATGCACGAACGCGAAGGCGTGGAATTCCTCAAGGAAATGGGATACATACCCGGCGACAAAGAAAACGAGGCAGTCGCAAAGGCACTCGAATACGCCATTGACGACGCCTGCATAGCACTAATGGCCGAAAAGCTCGGCAAGACCGAGGATGCCCAATACTTCCGCAAACGCGCGCTTGCATACGCCGAATATTTCGATCCGACCACTAAGTTCATGCGGGGCAAAATGGCCGACGGCTCTTGGCGAAAACCCTTCGATCCGGTTGCTTCCACCCACCGCAAGGACGATTACTGCGAAGGCAACGCCTGGCAGTATACCTGGCTCGTCCCCCAGCATCCCGAAGGTCTGATAGACCTCTTCGGCAGCGACCAGGCTTTCACAGAAAAGCTGGATCGGCTGTGGGCTGTAAGTTCCGAGCTCAGCGAGGGAGCTTCCAGTGACATATCAGGCCTGATCGGTCAGTACGCACACGGCAACGAGCCCGGCCACCATATCTCGTATCTTTACGCTTTCGCCGGCCAGCAGTACAAGACCGCCGAAAAGGTCCGCCGCATCATGGATACCATGTACCATGACGGCCCAGACGGTCTCTGCGGCAATGAGGACTGCGGCCAGATGTCTGCATGGTATGTCTTCTCCGCCCTCGGCTTCTACCCCGTACATCCCGCTGCCGGCGTCTACGTACTCGGAAGCCCCGCCCTCGACGAGGCCCGTATCCAGATCGACGGCGGCGAAACCTTCACCATTCGTGCCGAAAACAACAGCCCCGAAAATATCTACATCCAGTCAGCTTCTTACAACGGCAAACCCTACACCAAAGGATACATCACTCATGAAATGATCGTAAACGGCGGAACGCTGGTGCTCCAGATGGGCGACACGCCAAACCTCGCCTTCGCTTCAAAGCCTCAGAATCGCTCCAGCTCACCCTTGTTTAATAACAGCAAACAGGCAACAGCAGGGCATATAACTGCCAAATAATATTTTAGAAGTTAATTATTGAGGAAAACTATCATGCGAATGAAGACAGTGCCAATACTTCTGACGTTCTTCGCCATGGGTGTCGCCGACGCAATGGGCCCCATGTCAGACGCAGTAAAAGAGAACTATGAACTTAGCAACGTGATGGCAACGCTGCTGTCATTTTTCGTATTTATCGCTTTCGCGGTATTCAGCGTCCCCGGCGGACTGCTTGCTGCCCGCATAGGCAAAAAGAAGCTGCTGCTTCTCGGTCTGGGCCTCAACGTCGTCGCAATGGCTGTTCCCTGTTTCATCGTTCCGAACTTCGCGCTGCTTCTGGCGTGCATCTTCGCACTCGGCGTAGGTACCACGTTCCTGCAGGTCGCGGGCAACCCCATCATGCACGACGTAAGTGCCGAGGGCAACTACGGCCGAAACCTCAGCTTCGCACAGGGCTTCAAGGGCATCGGCAGCACGGCTTCTACCTACCTGGTGACCGCTATCGCCGGCATTGCTTTGTTCAGCTCTATGGGTTGGCGCGGTGTTTTCCCGTTTTTCGCACTGCTTATGGCAGGTGCGTTCATCTGGGTGGCCTGCATCAAAGTAAAAGAGACTCAGCCCGACACGCCCCCGAACATTGGCTCCAGCCTTTCGCTTCTTAAAAAACCGGTCTTTGCACTGGCTGTACTCGGCATATTCCTCTACGTAGGCTCCGAGGTGTGCATGGCAAGGTTCCTCAAGCCTCTGCTCGAAAATATGGGCCTCTCCGCTGACAAAGCAACCAGCTTCGGACCCGGCTTCTTCTTCCTATTGCTCACCATCGGTCGTCTCATAGGTGGCGCAGTTCTCAATTTCATGACTTCCCGAACATTCTTCCGCGTCTCCGCTGCAATGGGCCTGGCAGGCGCGATCATCCTGACCACGGGCGTTTCCTCCATTGCTGTCGTTGGTGTTGCTCTCGCGGGCTTCGGCTTTGCCAACATCTGGCCCATGCTCTTTTCGATCACCGTCGAGAAGGATCCCGAACGCGGCAGCGAACTCAGCGGCCTTATGTGCATGGCCATCTCAGGCGGTGCACTGATACCGCTTCTGATGGGTAAGTTCGTCGATCTCGACTGGGGCCCCAGAGCCTTTATCGTCCCAGTCGTCTGCTTTGTCTACCTGACGATACTGTCATTGCAGAACGACAAGCCAAAACAAGCAGAAATGGTCGAAGAAGCCGTACCAAGTCCATAAGCGAAAAAGGAATAATTTATGACTAAGACAGACGATCAACGCATTGTACTGACACTCGACGCAGGCGGAACAAACTTCGTATTCTCAGCCATGCAGGCCAACAAAGAGATCGCAACTCCCGTCCGCCTGCCCGCCAACGCCCACGATCTCGACAAAAGTCTCGAGTCTATGGTCGCCGGCTTTTCGCAGGTGATCGACCAGCTCGACACCAGACCGGCAGCCATCAGCTTCGCCTTCCCGGGCCCCGCTGACTATCCCAGGGGCATCATAGTAGCGCCGCCGAACCTCAAGGTCTACCACGGCGTCGCACTCGGCCCGTTCCTTGAGGACAAATTCGACATGCCCGTCTACATCAACAACGACGGCGACCTGTTCGTATACGGCGAAGCGATCGCCGGCTTCCTGCCCAAGGTTAACAAAATGCTCGAAGATGCAGGCTCGCCCAAGCGTTTCAACAAGCTGTTCGGCATCACGCTCGGCACCGGCTTCGGCGGCGGCATTGTCGCCGACGGAGAGCTCTACATCGGCGACAACTCCACCGCGGGCGAGATCTGGATCACTCGCAGCAAACGCCACCCCAAATGCTTCGCCGAAGAGGGCGTCAGCATCCGCGCCGTAAAAGGCACCTACGCCCGCATCACCGGTATCGACCCTGCAGACGCACCCGAACCCAGGGACATCTACGAAATCGGCACCGGCAAGCATGACGGCAACAAGGATGCGGCACTGCAGGCGTTTGCCGAACTCGGCGAATGCGTCGGCGATGCCCTCGCAAACGCAATCTCCCTGCTCGACTGTCCGATCGTCATCGGCGGCGGCCTCTCTGCCGCATACCCGCTGTTCATCGATTCGGTACTCAAAGAAATGAACGGAACTATCGATAGTCTCGCTGGCGACAAACTCCCTCGCATGGTCCAGAAGTCGTTCGACCTCGAGGACCCCGAAGACAAAAAGCGCTTCATGCAGGGCGACATCAAAGAGGTCCAGGTCCCCGGCACCCAGAAAACCATCAAGTACGACCCCATGAAACGCCTCGGCCTCGGCAGAGCCGTCCTTGACACCAGCCAGGCCATCTCCATCGGCGCCTACGCCTTCGCCCTAAGCCAACTGGACCAGTAACTTGCAGTTGTACTAGCTATTAAAGGACTCGCGTTAACTCGTGAGTCCTTTTTTAAATAAACCAGAACGAGGGATGGGGTAAGCAGGGGACCCACCAATATACTACTCAGCGGCGTTATCCTGAAAATACGGGTTCCGTTAAGACAGTTAAGCGCTGAGTTATCCAGTTAATTTTATTGCTTTAGTCTTGAAATATTATTATCATGCAGCAGTCTAGTGTTATTTACATCGCTTGCAGTCTCGATGTAAGTGTAGTTAAACACTGATCTTATGTAATAAAGAGCGGCTCCAGCTAAAGACAGGTCCGACTTTTGAAAGGACTCTGAACCAAACCCTGCGATAAGGGACATATGCCGCAAGTTAAAGTTTTGACTGAGGTTACAAAGGATAACTATGCGAAGACGTGATTTCTGCAAGGCAGCAGTTTCTGTTCCGTTTTTTCTCTCGTCCAGCGTGCTCGGCAACGACGCCCCCAGCAATCGCCTTAACATGGCATCCATCGGCACCGGCCGAATGGGCCGAGGCGACATGAAAAGCTGCCTCTATAACGGCCTAAAGCGAAACATACGAATCGTCGCAGTTTGCGATGTCGACCGCAGCAGGGCCCTCGCCGCCAAAAAAGCCGTAGAAGACATCTACACCAAACAGCTCGGTCAGGGCAATTTCACCGAAGTACAGGCATACACCGACTATCGAAAATTACTCGCCCGCAAAGACATCGACGGCGTCACCATCTCCACCCCCGACCACTCACACGCTCTGATCGCCGTCGCCGCCGCCAAAGCTGGCAAGGACATCTACCTCCAAAAGCCCCTCACCTACACCATCGCCGAGGGCCGAAAGCTCGTCAAAGCTGTTCGCAGCAACAACGTCATACTCCAGACCGGCTCCCAGCAGCGATCCAGCGTCTACTTCCGCAAGTCCTGCGAACTGGTCCGCAACGGACGCATCGGCAAGCTCCGGAAGATCGAAGTCGTCATACCAACCGACCACGGCACAGCCGACGCATCACCCATGCCCGTCCCGGCCAACCTCGATTACGACATGTGGCTCGGCCCCGCCCCCAAAGTCCCGTACACCGACCATCGCGTACACCCGCAGAACGGTTTCAGCCGCCCCGGCTGGCTCCAGATAGGCCAGTACTGTCACGGAATGATCACCGGCTGGGGCGCTCACATGTACGACATAGCTCAATGGGCAATGGGCACCGACAAGGACTCCGGCCCCGTCAAGGTAAAGGCCCAGGCCGAATACCCCGACCGCGGACTCTTCGACGTTCACACCGCCTTCACCGCCGATGCAGAATACGCCAACGGAGTCAAGCTCACCTCACACAACGGCAGCCCCGGCGTCAAGTTCATCGGCACCGACGGTTGGATCTGGGTCGAACGCGGCTCATTCAAGGCCCACGACATGAACATCTTCCGCGAAAAATTGAGCGATACCGACGTCAAGCTCCCCGTCAGCAACAACCACATGGGCAACTTCCTCGACTGCATGCGATCCCGCAAGGACCCCCTCGCCCCCGTAGAGGTCGGCCACAGGTCGAACACCGTCTGCGTGATCCACCACATCGCAATGAAGCTCGGCCGTCCTCTGCAGTGGGACCCCAAAACCGAACGTTTCGTCAATGACGACCAGGCAAACGCAATGCTCGACTACGAACACCGCCAACCCTGGACCGTCTGATCAGGCCGGCATGGTTAGCACATTTGACCCGAAGGAGAAAATACTCATGAACATCAAGCGTTTCACGGCAAACCGGAGCCTTCTGCTGACTTGCATCATCGCTGCCGCCTCCTCCGCAGCATCCCCCGCACCGCGCACATCCGGCACCTTCGCCGTCCAGAAAAACGCCGAAACCATCACGCTCTCCCACGACAGCAGCAACATCCTCACCTACCACCACGCTACGCACCCCGTACCCGACCACGTCGACCCCCTCTATCGCCGCAGCGCCTTCATCCACCCGCTCTATTCCCCCACCGGCCGCGTCCTCACCCGCATCCAGCCGCCCGACCACTACCACCACTACGGCATCTGGAACCCCTGGACCAAAACCCGCATCGCCGGCCGGCAAGTCGACTTCTGGAACCTCGGCAAGGGCCAGGGAACCGTCCGCTTTAACCGCATCGAATCCACAACCTCCGACCCCAACCGCTGCGGCTTCACCGTCCGCCACGACCACGTCCAGCTCAAGGGCCCACACGCACCCCGCACCGCCATCGACGAAACATGGACCGTCCGCGCCTCAGCCACAACCATCCACGCCCGCAAAGCATGGGTCGTCGACCTGACCTCCACCCTCAAAAACGTCCTTGACGTACCCATCACCCTCGACCAGTACCGCTACGGCGGCGGACTCGGCTTCCGCGCCACCGAACAGTGGCAAAAAGACAACACCACCGTCCTCACCTCAAAAGGCAAAACCCGCACCGACGCCGACGGCACCCGTGCCCGCTGGTGCAGCATCACCGGCAGCTTCGACGACCCCCAGCAAACCAGCGGCATCCTATTCCTCAGCCACCCCGACAACCGCCGGCACCCCGAACCCATGCGTGTCTGGCCCGAAAACTCAGTCGGCGGCAGGGGCGATATGTTCTTCGAGTTCTGCCCCATCCGCCACAAAGAATGGATCCTCGAACCCGGCAAAGAATACACACTAAAATACCGAATGATAGTTTACGACGGCAAAATCGATACCCAAACAGCGGAGGCATTATGGCACAATTTCGCAGCACCACAAAACAACGTCACTCAACAGCAAAATTCACCACGGCCCTCGGACTGATCCTCATGATCGCCGCTTCGATCCACCTCGCCGGTCGATCGCACGCAAACCAGCCCGACGACAACCCCGCCGCACACATCCTCATCTACACCCGCAACGGCAAAGGCTTCGTCCACAAGAACATCGACGCAAGCGTCGCATGCCTCGAAAATATCTGCAAAACCAATAACTGGACCACCCACGCCACCGACGACGCAGCCGTTTTCGACACCGACCTCAGTCGCTTCGACGTCATAGTCTTCTCCAACACCAACAACCAGGCCTTCACAACCGACGACCAGCGAAGCGCATTCCAAACCTACATCCGGCAGGGCGGTGCATTCGTAGGCATCCATTCCGCCTGCGGCTCAGAACGCTCCTGGCCCTGGTTCTGGGCAAACGTCGGCGGAAAGTTCAAAAGACACCCACCGTTCCAGCCCTTCGACATCAAGGTGATCGACTCCGACAACCCCGCAACCGAAACCCTCCCCGCCGTCTGGAAGTGGGAAGACGAATGCTACTACCTCGACAACCTCAATCCCGACATCCACGTCCTCCTCGCCGCCGACATGAC
The DNA here is from genome assembly GCF_002007645.1 of Anaerohalosphaera lusitana. Classification (GTDB taxonomy): domain Bacteria; phylum Planctomycetota; class Phycisphaerae; order Sedimentisphaerales; family Anaerohalosphaeraceae; genus Anaerohalosphaera; species Anaerohalosphaera lusitana. The sequence continues at coordinate 3,588,067 of NZ_CP019791.1, read as the reverse complement.
AACCGTAAAAGACAGCAAAAAAGACGAATACCCCGGCAAAGTCTTCGGCAACTACTTCCCCCTCGCATGGTGCCACCAGTTCGACGGCGGCAGACAATTCTACACCGCCCTCGGCCACGACCCCAAACACTACAAAGACAAAAACTTCATAAACCACCTGACCGGCGGGATCAAGTGGGCCCTGGATGAAGAGGCTGTCGCTGATAATAACTGATACTGGACCAATGTATTTCTAAGAAAGAGAGGTTTTTCTATGAAGCGCAGAGATTTTTTAAAGAGCGGTTTGCTGGCAACTGGCACAATGGTATATGCGCCAAACATAGTTTCTTCTGCCGTTTTCGCCAAAACTACCCCAAACGACAAAATAAACATTGGTCAAATTGGTTTCGGCCGGATCGCAAGAAGCCACGATCTCCCTGAGACCATGAAGCACGATATGTGCAGAGTTGTCGCTGTAGCTGACGTCGACATGGACCGTGCACTGGACGGCAAAAAATGGATCGAGGACTACTACAGCAAGAAGACGGGCAAGGACAATTATGTAAACGTCAAGGCCTATCAGGATTACCGCGAAATGTTGGCTGATGAAAGCATCGATGCAGTCATCATTTCCACGCCCGACCACTGGCACGCTCAGCCCGCCATGGAAGCGGCTCTGGCAGGCAAGGACATCTACCTGCAAAAGCCCGCAGCGCTTACGATCAAAGAAGGCAGGCAGATGAGCGACGTGCTCAATAAGACCGGACGCATTTTCCAGATGGGAAGCCAGCAGCGGTCCGTAAACCCCTGGCCGCAGTTTAAGTGGGTTTGCGAATTGGTTCGCAACGGCGCTATCGGCAATGTCAAACACGTAAAGGTTGGTCTGGGCACGGACCCGGCAGGCGATTTCTGGCCCAGAATGGAAATACCGAAAAATCTGAACTATGACATGTGGCTGGGATCCACGCCTCGCATCTTTTACACCGAAAAACGTGTCCACCCTCAAAAGGGCTACGGCCGCCCAGGCTGGCTCCGCGTGCGTCAGTTCGGCGCTGGCATGATCACCGGCTGGGGTGCACATCACATCGACACCGCCCACTGGGGCATGGGTACCGAACACACCGGCCCGATCGAAATAGAAGGCACAGGCGAATTCCCGCAGAAAGGCCTTTGGAATGTACACGGCGATTTTGATACCTATTCAAAGTACGCAAACGGCGTCACTATGCACGTCAGCAGCAAACACCCCAACGGCGTCAGATTCGAAGGTGAAAACGGATGGATTTTCGTTTCTCGCGGCAATGCAAAAGTAACTGCCAGCGATCCCGTCTCCGGTGACCCAAACAACAAAGCCATGCAGGTGAGCGACCCTGATATCCTGCAACACAAAATTGGCCCCAACGATGTTCATCTTTACGAAAGCCCCGAGCAGCACCTCAACTGGCTCAATAGCATCCGCAGCCGTAAAGAGACCGTTGCTCCTGCCGAAGTCGGCCACCGTTCCTGCAGTGCGTGCCTGCTCAATCATATCGCCATGCAGCTTCCCGGCAAACTGCAGTGGGACCCGCACCGTGAGCAGTTCATCGACAACGATGAAGCTAACCACCGCCTGGCCAGGGATCAACGCTATCCTTACGGCACAAACTATGTCAAAATCTAGAAGCTGTTTATTTACAAAATTTTATCAGGTGAAAACAATGATTCAGAAAATTTCCATGGCTCTGATTGGAGCATTAATTCTTATGGCAGGGTGCAGTGCAAACAGTAATATTTCTCAGTCCGAAGATCAGGTAAGCTTCATAACTCTGGACCCGGGGCACTTCCACGCGGCACTGGTGCAGAAAACCATGTACGAAGGCGTTTCCCCCACAGTCAATGTATACGCCCCTGAAGGACCCGACGTAAAGGATCACCTCAAACGCATCGAAGGATTCAACACGCGCACCCAGGCTCCGACTAACTGGACGGAAAAGGTTTACACAGGCGACGATTTCCTTCAGAAAATGATTGATCAGAAAAAGGGCAACGTGGTCGTTGTCTCCGGCAACAACAGCAAAAAAACCGATTACATTTACAAGTCAGTCGACGCCGGCTTCAATGTTCTTGCTGACAAGCCGATGGTGATCATTCCTGAAAAATTCGATCTCCTCCTCGAAGCATTTGATACTGCCGAGAAAAACGATGTGCTGCTCTATGACATCATGACCGAACGCTATGAGATCACTACAATTCTCCAGAAGGAGCTTTCACAGATCGAACCGCTGTTTGGTGGTCTCGTTGCCGGCACCCCCGACAATCCCGCAGTCACAAAAGAAAGCGTGCACCATTTCTTCAAGTACGTAGCGGGCAACCCGATCAAAAGGCCCGGCTGGTTCTTCGATCCCGAACAGCGAGGCGAAGGTCTGTCCGACGTGTCCACGCATCTCGTTGACCTGATCCAGTGGGAATGCTTCCCCGGCCAGATCATCGATTACAAAAGTGACATCAAAATGCTTGACGCACGCAGGTGGACAACAAGCATGACCAAAGAACAATTCAGCAAGGTCACGGGCCTCGAACCTTATCCGGACTATCTTTCACAGTATGTTGAAGGCGACAAGCTCAATGTCTACTCCAATGGTGAAATGAACTACGTTATCAATGGAGTTCACGCGAAGGTATCAGTTGCATGGAATTATCAGGCACCCGAAGGAGCCGGCGACACTCACTATTCCATAATGCGTGGCAATCGTGCCGATCTGATAATCCGGCAGGGCGAAAAGGAAGGTTACAAACCTACTCTTTACGTCGAAGCTGTAAACGGCAGCGAAATTGCGGCCCAGCTCAAAAAGGCGGTCCAGCAGACGCTGCAGAACAAATACCCGGGCATCGCCCTGGAGCAGCTCACTGATGGCAAATGGAAAGTTGTGATCCCCGACAAGTACCGCGTCGGCCATGAAGCACATTTTGCCCAGGTTACAGAGAAGTATCTTAATTTCCTCGAGCAAGGCCGGATGCCTGAATGGGAGGTCCCCAACATGATAGCAAAATATTACACAACCATGCAGGCCCTCGAAACAGCAAGCAAGTGATCAAAAAAACTGACAGCAATCATTTCACTAAAACCTGTTTTCGGCAAGGTCATTACATTGGCCTTGCCGAAACAAAGGGCTGCGGGGTGAATTAAGATGCTATGAAAGCCAGATACCCCGGCAAAGTCTTCGGCGACTACTTCCCCCTCGCCTGGTGCCACCAATTCGACGGCGGCAGACAATTCTACACCGCCCTCGGCCCCCCAAAACACTACAAAGATAAAAACTCCATAAACCACCTGACCGGTACCCTGAAATGGACCCTAAACCCCAAAAGCACCCCCCAATAACAGTTCAGGCAACCCAAAAGCCCCCAAACCAGATTAAGCTGAAATCTAGACATACTTTTAATTCTCATCTTGCAAAGTAAAGCAAATCCTTGTATAAATACCTACGCCAGAAAACGGTTTGACTTGAGAATCTGAGCTTGTGATCCCTAAGACGTTGGCAACCAGCGTAGATTTCTTCAACTTTGCAGAGGCACCAGTTTGTATTGCGGTCCACGAAAATAGTTCACTGCGAGAAATAAAATGTGTAATGCCCACAAGCACCCACCAGTGACCTGCCCCCGAATTATGTACCAGCTACTGTTAGAGAGTTGTCCTTCTCATCTGTCGTATATTGCTGTAGCTGAGCCGTAGGCGAAGCGGAAGCAATGCACGTGGCGGCGAACTCGGCCGGGGTCGCGTAGTCCAGCCCGCTGTGCGGCCGATGGTTATTATATTCCATCCGCCACTGTTCGACAATCACTTTCGCTTCCTTAACCGAATAAAACAGCTCACGATTGAGCACCTCATCTCTGAACTTGCCGTTGAACGATTCGATGAAGCCATTTTCCCACGGCTGACCCTTCTCGATATAAAGCGTTTCGACGTTCTTTTTGCCGAGCTTCTTCTTGATCGCACTAGCCACAAATTCCGGCCCGTTGTCGCTACGTATAAACCCAGGCACGCCTCGGACCGCAAACAGGTATTCCAGCGTTTCAACCACATCGCCCGACTTGATCGACCTGCCTACTTCTATCGTAAGCGACTCACGCGTGAACTCATCGAGCACCGTGAGAAACTTCAGACTGCGACCGTCCTCGCTCTGGTCGCTGACGAAATCATACGTCCAGACATGGTCCTTGTAGTCGGCTTTTTGCACGCTGCAGCTGTTGTCGCTGTTGCCTTTCGTTTTTCGTCCTTTGCGTCTGTGAGGCACCTGTAATGCTTCCTTTCGCCATATTCGTTGAACTCGTTTATGATTTACACGCCAGCCATGCTGACGAAGCTTGGCCGTTATAAACCTGTAGCCGTAGCTTTGGTGTTCCTTTGCCAGCTCGATTATCTTGCTGGTCAGTGCCGTGTTCGTTGGCTGCTGCTGAGGTTTATACCGCTGGCTGGCTCGCGGCTGACCTATCACCTTGCATGCCCGACGCTCGGATACGGCCAGACTCTTTTGAACATGCCTGGCCGCTTTGCGTCTCCGGGCCGGGCTCAGTAATTTCCCGAAAGCGCCTCTTTGAGTATGGCGTTGTCCAGTGCCTGGTCGGCAACGAGCTTTTTGAGCTGGGCGTTCTCTTTTTGCAGGGCCTTGAGCTGCTTGACCTGGTCGAGCTTCATGCGGCCGTATTGCTTGCGCCAGTTGTAGTAGGTCGCCTCGCTGATGCCCAGCTCACGGCAGGCCTGCTGGACCGTACCGCCGGAGCCGATTACAGCATCCGCCTGGCGGAGCATCTTGACAATCTGTTCGGGACTGTGATTCTTGCGTTTCATAAGAGCATCCTTTCCATAAAAACTAACAAATTATAACGGATACTCTCTAATCAGCAACGGTACAGTTTTTCGGGGTCAAGCCACCAGGCTGTGAATGCGGTTTTGGGCCGCCATATCCTCGAGTTGAAGTAATCGTTAATAAACTATGGTTACCAGATGGCGGGTCAAGGACAGTTGCCGAGCTAACGGTGAGGTTTCCTATTCCTAAAACTAAGTTCTTTCATGTACTAGACGATACTTCAAAGAAGAGCGTTCTTGAAACAACTTCGAAAGAATTACAAAAAATAGCGGATAGACGGTTTGGATACGGAAGAATAGAGGTGAGTACTACTGCTATTAAAAAAGGATCTATTGAAGTAGTAGCTGTCCTGTGTGCCCTCTATTTATTTTTCAAGGACTATGAGGCCGTAAGAAAAGGGGTTTTACAATTTTCAAATGATATTAGTAAAGCGTCCCGAAGTTTGTATCAAGTTGTTAAAAAGAAATATTTGTCTGAAGAAAACAGAGCACTAAAAAGGAAAAAAGCAGAAAAGATCGTGCGGGAGCAGGAAGACTCTAAAATAAAAAAAACAGGATGAAGTAAACCTAGCTTCAATAAGATTGCTTAAGAAAAGAGATATAAACTAGTGCCGTTTCAAAAATATAATTTTAACTTTTCCATGATTTAAGACTTGCGCCATGCATAATCTGGTATTATATAGAATGACACGAAGAAATAATTTCACGCTTACAAGCAGAGAAAGGGATTTCTTATGTGTCTGTACGCCAGAGACCTCAGTACCAGTGAAGGCCAGCAAATTCAGCGGATACTCCGCAGCAGCAAAAGCCGAATCAAGATTCGTCGCGGCCAAGTCATTCTTGCCTCTAACCAGGGCTATAAAGTTCCTGCTATCGCCGAGCTGGTTCACTATTCGCCGCACCATGTCAGGGTCATCATCAAAGACTTTAACCAACGCGGCCTTAAGGCGTTGGAGCCCAAGCCCCGGCCGGGAAGACCGCCGGAGTTTACCGAGGACGACAAGGCCATTATTGCCGAGACTGCAAAATGTCCGCCCGACCTTCTGGACTGCCCTTTTAAGCGGTGGTCGCTGGAAAAACTGCGTGAATATCTTGTCCAGGAAAAGATCGTTCCTACGATCAGCATTGAAACACTCAGGACCATCCTGCGTGAAAAGAAGGTCAAGCTCCGGCGGACAAAGACGTGGAAAGAGTGCAACGACCCCAATCTCAAGTCTAAAAAAAACTAATTCGCAGATATGTGAACCAGCCGGCCTCAAACGGGCCGACCATATCATTCGACGAGTTCGGACCGCTGGAGATTCGTCCTCAGCCAGGCCGGAATTACTGTCATACCGACCATCCCAAGAGGCTGCCTGCGACCTATACCCGCAAACACGGCGTTCAGCACTGGCTGGCGTTTTACGATGTCCATCAGAAAAAGCTCTGGGGATATGTTCGGCCACGCAAGCGGCATCAGGAGTTCTTGGAAGTTTTGAAACTGACCAGGAAAAAGTATCCGGCAAACCAGCGGATCCATCTGATACTGGACAATTTCTCGCCGCACCGCAAGGACAAGGTTCTGCGGTACTGTCGCGAGAACAATATTCATCTGATCTGGACGCCGACCAACGCATCATGGCTAAATCCTATCGAATGTCAGTTTACCCATGTTAAGGAATTCGTCATACGCGGAACTAATTATCAAAACCACAATGAGCTTAAAATCGCTCTGAATAGATACGTAGCATATCGCAATAAAAAAAATCAGCAAAAGTTAAACTTAGATAATTGAAACGGCACTAGTGCCGTTTCAAAAATATAATTTTAACTTTTCCATGATTTAAGACTTGCGCCATGCATAATCTGGTATTATATAGAATGACACGAAGAAATAATTTCACGCTTACAAGCAGAGAAAGGGATTTCTTATGTGTCTGTACGCCAGAGACCTCAGTACCAGTGAAGGCCAGCAAATTCAGCGGATACTCCGCAGCAGCAAAAGCCGAATCAAGATTCGTCGCGGCCAAGTCATTCTTGCCTCTAACCAGGGCTATAAAGTTCCTGCTATCGCCGAGCTGGTTCACTATTCGCCGCACCATGTCAGGGCCATCATCAAAGACTTTAACCAACGCGGCCTTAAGGCGTTGGAGCCCAAGCCCCGGCCGGGAAGACCGCCGGAGTTTACCGAGGACGACAAGGCCATTATTGCCGAGACTGCAAAATGTCCGCCCGATCTTCTGGACTGCCCTTTTAAGCGGTGGTCCCTGGAAAAACTGCGTGAATATCTTGTCCAGGAAAAGATCGTTCCTACGATCAGCATTGAAACACTCAGGACCATCCTGCGTGAAAAGAAGGTCAAGCTCCGGCGGACAAAGACGTGGAAAGAGTGCAACGACCCCAATCTCAAGTCTAAAAAAAACTAATTCGCAGATATGTGAACCAGCCGGCCTCAAACGGGCCGACCATATCATTCGACGAGTTCGGACCGCTGGAGATTCGTCCTCAGCCAGGCCGGAATTACTGTCATACCGACCATCCCAAGAGGCTGCCTGCGACCTATACCCGCAAACACGGCGTTCAGCACTGGCTGGCGTTTTACGATGTCCATCAGAAAAAGCTCTGGGGATATGTTCGGCCACGCAAGCGGCATCAGGAGTTCTTGGAAGTTTTGAAACTGACCAGGAAAAAGTATCCTGCGAACCAGCGGATCCATCTGATACTGGACAATTTCTCGCCGCACCGCAAGGACAAGGTTCTGCGGTACTGTCGCGAGAACAATATTCATCTGATCTGGACGCCGACCAACGCATCATGGCTAAATCCTATCGAATGTCAGTTTACCCATGTTAAGGAATTCGTCATACGCGGAACTAATTATCAAAACCACAATGAGCTTAAAATCGCTCTGAATAGATACGTAGCATATCGCAATAAAAAAAATCAGCAAAAGTTAAACTTAGATAATTGAAACGGCACTAGTCTGAAGGTGAGAATGATGTCGGAACACGTTGACTATCTTGAAGAAGAACGTAAAAAAATATGGCAAGCAATTACAGATTTGCGAAAGACCTCTGAGGCTATCGAACAAAGCATAGCAACTCTTGACAATGAGGTGAATAAAAAGACATCTGATTATGAAGCTGATGCGAAAAGGTCGGCGAAACAGGCTGCTTATAACAGAACTCGTACAAAAACCATTCTCCAAGAAGCAAATGATCTCCAATTGAGGTTAAATGAGCTTTTCGAGGACATTAATCGTTTTCAAGAATCTATTCCTGAAATTAATAGTCTTTATGTTTCAGTCAAAGAAAAAAGTTCTAAAGTCGACCAAATCCGGGAAAGTATACAGAAGCAGTCCGATCTGCTTGAACAAAAGCATGGTCAAGCGAAGTCAGACTTAGAAGAACTAACTAACAATATCAAAAAAGCACAGGAAGCATATGAAAACATTGAAAAAGCCGAAACAGATGTACAAGAATTATATAAAAAAATTACAATAGCACATAGCCAAGCAGCAAAAAGGAATATTGCAATCAAGGACATCCATCGCGAGGTTTTTGGTTATTCTTATGAAGATGAAGAAACAGGTGAAAGCAAGATAGTTGAAGGTACGAAAGATGCCTTGGAAAATGCTTATGACATTTTAGAACGCAAACGCGAAGAACTTGCTTATGAATTAGATGAGTTGAGGAATAAAACGTCCGAAAAATACGAAGAATTACTTTCGGTCGAATTGGAGAAGGGTGAGCGGTTAAGGGCTAAAATCCGTGGTTTACTACCTGATGCAATGACTGCGGGCCTTAGTCATGCTTATGAGCGGAAGAGAAAAGAGGAAGAGGTGCATCTTGGTAAAGCAAGATCATTGTTTAATTGGTCCATCTTTTTTCTCTCAGCTACAGCTGTTATTCCGGTAGTAATAGGCATTGTTTTTTTGGGTAATGACAAATCACTGGAGGAAGTGATTTTGAAGATACCGCGGATTGTTGTTGGGATACTACCGATATACATACCTCTTTTCTGGCTTGCAATGGCTGCTAACAAGAGCGTTAAGTTATCAAAGAGATTGATTGAAGAATATTCACATAAGGAAGCCTTGAGTAAAACATTTGAAGGTCTATCTAAGCAAGTTGATGCCTTGGACGATGATAATTCTAAAGAATTACGTGCGCGGCTTCTCTATAATATTATAAGCGCGAGTTCGGAGAATCCAGGTAATCTTATAAAAGACTTTAGTAAAAGCGACAACCCGATATTTGATGTTTTTGATAAGAGTGCCGCTTTAAGTGAGTCACTGAAAAAACTTTCTTTTATACCGGGGATTGAAGTTGTATTGCAGAAGATTAACAAAGAACAAAAGCAAGCAGAAGAAGAAGCTGAAAAAACATTGGAACAATCGATTCTAACTGCCGATGAGCTTGAGGAAGAGCCTGAAGAAGCATAAATGTTGGGGGGGGGTTAGAAACCATGACAGCCTGATACCCCGGGGTCGAATATTTTATACGCGCCCCAGTACGAGCTCGTCGCAGTGACTGCACTTACAATATTTCCTGATCATTTAACGCAACCACCAGCCGCATAATTTCACGGTCCGCCGAGAATGGACCCAGCGGAAAGTTCGTCGGAGGCGCGGCTGTTAAATTCTGCGGCGGCTCAACGGATGCTCCACTTTATGCTGTAATGAACCAGCAGCTTACACAGCGATAGAATAGCGATTTACTCCCGCAAGTTGTGGTACCTTTATTCATTGCACTATATAACAGCCCTCTAAGCTCCAGTACATACCTTCATGTCACACAAGATAGACCCCCGCAGCACTACGTAATACTTGCAACAAAAATGTCCCCATTCCCCCAAAAATCTTTGCAATTACCCTTTAATGCAGTTAATATCCTTTAGATCAGCAAACAAGAAGGGTACAGAATGCCCGTTCTGTGTGTCCAGGTGGTGTTGACACGACCCGGCAGGCGAAATATTCGATAACTGCTATGATTACGCTGCCAAAACAGCAAAAATTATGCTGCGAGTGAAGAAAAACCGTAACGAATCCCCACGAAAAGGTCTATTACTATGGCTGCACCGGAAAAAAAGCAGGAAATTGCAGAACTGGTATCCAGGGCTCAAGACGGCTGCCAGGACAGTCTAGGTACGCTCTGCGAAAAGTACCAGAACGAGCTCAGCAGCTACATCTACAGGCTGACGCTCGACAAGGACCTGACCGAGGACATACTGCAGGAAACCATGATGCAGCTTTGCAGATCCCTGAATGATCTGCGCGACGCGAACAGTATAAAGGCCTGGCTCTACAAGACCGCCTGGGGCAAGGCCATGAACCATTACAGGTCGAACAAGAAACACTCGTCAATGTCGATCGATCAGAACAATCTGACAAACGCTTTAGAGAACAAGCGGATCGAAGCGCTCAAGACGCTTATAAGCAAGGAGATCGCCGAAACGCTGGTGGATTCCATCGCGGATCTGGACGTCAAACAGCGCAGCGTACTGACCCTGCGCTGCTACGAAAACCTCTCCTACGAGCAAATAGCGTCGATAATGAATTGCTCCGAAACAGCAGCACGAGTGCAGTTCTACCGCGCCAAATGCTCACTGAAACGCAGACTGCACCGTAAGGGCGTAACCACCGTGCCGATGTTCCTGGCACTGCTGGGTCTGTTCGGCCAGATTACCTCGCCTACGCAGGCGGCGACTAGGGTTTCAGCCGAATCGCTGAAGGTCGGCGCGCTGGGTACAACCGTCGGATGGAGCATGAGCAAGGTCGGCGCATGCATACTGATGATGATCGCCTCGGTCGCGGTTGTCGGCGGTGCGTTTTTTGTAAATGGCGCCGCAGTCTCAGGTTACGGCAGCGCACCGGATACGCAGATCAAGAGCTTCCATTTCATAAAGCATGCCTGGAAAGAGGCTTACATTCCCACAGCCAACCTGCGAGTCGGTCGAAGCCTGAGCAAAGGCGCATACGAACAGTGGTTTTACTTCCCGGAAGGTATCGAAGGGCCGATGTTCAAGATGATGCAGCGGTGGGATCCCCAGGTGGAGAACAAGCTGTGCAGTTGGCTGCTGGACGAAGACGGACAGCGGTATTATCATTCGGGCCAGAATACAATTTATGTTATGAATAATCCGCTCGCAAAGCGCAATACTGCACGTTTTCCGAGCGATAGTGAGGATTTCTGTGCATTTCTGGAGAGCATGGAGGGTGAGGAAAAGGGCGTTGAGTACATCCGCGATGCTAAGACCGGACTTTTGAAGGAAATAATCGATCACAGGTTCATAAATGCACCTGATTTCGTGTCCGGTATTGAAACGAACAGCTTTGATGAGACTGAATTCGGCGATTTTAAGTATAAATGGCACAGGGATGCGAAAGTTGTGGATGAGCGGGATGCGATCCATCAGCAGGGGTGGACGGTGTATGAAATTTCGGGGAAAATAAACGGCCAGGAGGTGTACGGGCGGTGCCGGATACCGTTCGTTTTCGGTACGCGGGGAGAGCATCCGCCGATGCTAAACCTTGCTGTGGGCGACAGTTACCGCGTTCTGGACTCGCCGGAAGGTGCATACGTGGTAAATACGGATAACGAGGTGATCACGTCATATCCGGCAGGGAGCTTTTTCAAGGGTTTGATCCGGCCTTGGTATGGTTTGCACACGATCGATCTGGTGAGGCGGGAGGCGGCGAAACTGTGGATTCCGTTCAGTGTTGAGAACTATGAGTATGATGGATACCGGCATCTCAAGCGGATCGTGAAATTGCATAACTGTCCGGAATATAACGACTTAGCGGTAAGTTTCACTATCGATATAGACGCCAACGAGATAAGCAGGATAGAATTCGAGGGTGAGGCGGGCACTGAGGTAGGGGTGCTGGAGTTTGATTACCCGACTGTGCCGGGCGAGATCACGGAGGAAGTGGAGATGCCGGTGGTGGATAAAACGTGGTTTTCGAAGCGCGAGCCGAGGGGGATATTGTGGCTGTTTGACATGGCTAAGGGGAGTCTGGACGATTAATAGCAGGGCGGTTGTGTGTGATGCAAGTTAAGTTATATAAAGGCTTTACGCTCATTGAGCTGCTGGTGGTTATCTCGATAATCGGGGCGCTGACGGCGATGATGTTTCCGGTTTTGGGGATGTGCAAGAACAGTGCGCGGATGGCGGTTTGCAGGAGCAATCTGAGGCAGCTTGTGATCGCGAATAAGGGGTATGCGGAGGATAATGACGGGTATTCCGTACCCGGTGGTCTGAATATTACGACTGAAAATCTGCAGCGGTGGTATGGTTCGCGGGAGTCGAAATATGACGAATTCGACCCGGAGAAGGGGTTGCTGACACCGTACCTGGAAAGCGCGCAACTTGAGTGCCCGCAGAAGGTTAGGTATATGGAGGTGGAGCCGGTACACGAAAAATATGAGGGTGCGAACGGGGGGTACGGGTATAATTTTGTGTACCTGGGATCGCGGATATGGAAATCGGGGTATGGAAATCCGGATTCGAGCAACAGCACGCAGTTGGGGCGGGTGAAACGGCCGGGGCAGACGCTGATATTTACGGATACGGCGATGGTGAGCAGGGAGGAAAATGGGGAGGGTTTGATGCGGTATGCGTTCATAGAGCCTTATATGTTCGTGATTTACGGCGAGGCGACGCCTACGTGGGTGCCGGATCCGTCGATGCATTTTCGGCATGGCGGGCGGGTTTGTGCGGCGTGGGTGGACGGGCATGTGGACGTTCGCAAGTCGTCCGGGTATGATGGGGAGAATTATGACGGGTGTCGGCCGGGTCGGTACGATCTGGGGTGGTTTGAGCCTTTGGACAATTCTTTGATCGATCTGGATTAGTGTCGCGGGGAGAGTGGGTTTTGGGCGTGAAACGGGGGTTTGGGCGGTTTGGAGGGGTGGATTCTGTCATTTTGCGAGGGTTTTCGGGGCGGGGATATGTAAACTTAGAGGGTCGGCGGGGTTTGTTATTGGTGTTTTGGGTGTGAAAATGGGGTGTGTTTTTGCCCTGGAAAAAGTGCAGGTGAAAAGTTGGGCAAAAGTAGGGAAAAGCAGGAAGAAATGGGGTAAAAGTTGGAAAAGTTGGGGTGAAAGTGGGGTGGAAATTTCTGGGTGTTCGATGTCGTGTAAGGGGCGGATTGCTCGGTATATTGCACCACTGAGGACACGAAGGAGCACGAAGAGATTTTTAGAAGAGGGGGGGGTATGAGAATAAGGAGGTCGCTTTGCGACTTTGTTTTGTGCTGGGTTCCCGACTGAGGCAGAGGAAAAACAAGATGTTTTTGCCTGTTATGTTCGAGCCGGGTTTTTGTGCGTTTGAGATTGCCACGCGGCTGCGCCGCTCGCAATGACAACATTTCTAGTGGCGTGTGTCCAAATTCGTGTTGGGCCACCGCAGAATTTCACAGCCGCGCCTCCGAACTTTCCGTTGGGTCCATTCTCAGCGGACTATGAAATTATGCGGCTGGTGGGTGCGGTAGATGGTCGGGGGTGTTGATTCGTTGGTTTGGTTGGCTGAAGTTTTGTGATGATCTTTTTGTTTGGGCTTGACAGTTTGGGGTGTGGGGGTGGATTTCAACCATGGTGCTGCTGAGCGTGGCGAAACACGCATCGGAGGCCTAAGTTGTTGTTAATACATCATTTATATGCACTAAAAAGGTGGCTGACGCCTTTCTAGTTAAACCCTGCCGTACAGAATGAATAGTTATTTTGGCGGTATTGTGGAATTGCATAAAGTAAAATATTGCATTTATACGTGCTTAGTGATAAAATTACCCCTACAAATAATTCAAGTCATATTTTTCGGAGAGGACGAGACCATGAGTAAACACACATTTCTTTCAGTTGTAACTTCATTGTTTTTGCTAACCACGTCAACACATGCAACAACTCTTGTGGTTGATAAGACAGGAAGAGGCGACTACACCAGCATACAAGATGCTATCAACAATGCTAGCGATGGCGACGTAGTTGAGGTGATGCCGGAAACATATTATGAGCAGATTAATTTTTATGGCCGTGCCATTACAGTTACCGGCACCAACCCCGATGATATGGGTACTGTCTATGGAACGGTGATTAACGGCGGGACTGCGGGCGTTAATACTGTTACCTTCGACAGTGGTGAAGATAGGGACAGTATTTTACAGGGAATAACTATTGAGAATGGTGAAAGAGGCATTTACTGTTATTATTCTGACCCGCTGATAAGAAAATGTGTAATACGCTATGCAAAAAATAATGAGGCCGCAGGCATTCAAGGTTCGTCTGCCTCTCCTACTATTGAGAACTGTGAAGTAAGAGAAAACGCTGGGTACGGAATTTCCTGGTGCCAAGGTACAATAGAAAATTGCTCAATTGTAGAAAATAGTTCAGGTGGAATAAGTGATTGCCATGGCTTAATACGCGATTGCGATATAAGTTTCAATGGGTCTAGAGGTTTAATAGACTGTGATGGAGAGATAAATAATTGTTCAGTCAATCAGAATGCTCTTTACGGTCTTAGTGACTGTAACGGACAAATTCGAAACTGTGAAATTACACAAAACCGCGACCAAGGGCTTAACTACTGCCGAACCGCTGAAGTTGTGAATTGTCTGGTAACTGGTAACGAAGGCAATGGTTTTTATGAATTTAGTGGGCAGATAAAAAACTGCACAATTGTCGGCAATCAGTATCATGGTATAAGCATGACGACCTCAAACGATTACGGGCCTGCGACGATTGCAAACTGCATAATTACAAATAATGGTAGTTACGGTATTAGTAATCGTTATCCAGAGCGATGTCCTACGACTTTGAAATTCAATAATATTTGGGCCAATGGCTTGGGTAACTACAATGGTTTGAAGCCGGGGGCTACAGATACCCACCATGACCCACTTTTTGCGGTGGCAGGCTATTGGGATGAAAATTCATGGCTTGAAGGCGATTACCATTTACAGTCTGAAGCAGGTCGATGGACTGAAAACGGCTGGGTAAATGATTCAGTCACAAGTTCCTGTGTTGATGCTGGCGACCCTTCCGGCGGTTTCTATTCAGAACCGGAACCAAATGGCGACAGAATAAACCAAGGCGCTTACGGCGGCACTGAACTTGCAAGTAAATCACCGTTCGGAGTTGACCCGTGGTGTACCGAATTTCTGGCTGGCGACCTGAACGACGACTGCCAAGTTGATTTTACGGACCTTGCCGTACTTGCAGCGGACTGGATGAAGTGTAATTTGGAACCGGCCTCAGCATGCTGGCAGTAGTTCCTGTTCACTACAGCCTGTTTTATCTCTTCCTCGGCCTGCCTATTCCCTGCTTGATTCTTAGCATGATAAATGCAAAATATTGACAGTTTAACTTGATTTAGTGTATGTTGTCCCACTTTCAAGTTTGATTGGGGTTGTGGCCGATAATAGGGGGTGTGGTGGTGTTGTTTTGCGGGTTTTTTTGTTTTTTTGCCCGTTTGGCGGTGCTGCTTTGGTTTTTTGGTTGGCTGGGCCGGTTTTTGGGGTTTGGTCGCGTGTTTCGTCGTTGTATTCGTTTTAGCTTTAATTTCTGGTTTTGACAGGGACGTCTTATATGTCGGGTGAACGGTCGCGGGTATTGGCTGGGAGTGAGAAGCGGGCCGGGGGTGTGGAGGTGTTTCTGGATCCTGCGAAGCGTGAGGAGCTTATGCGTGCGCGGATGCGGGCGCGGGCTGCATGGGTGGAGGCTCAGCAGGAGAAGCTGGAGGCGAAGACTCGCGAGGTGGAGGGGCTGCGGGGTGAGCTTGCGGCGGTTCGGCGTAAGGCGGATGAGGATCGGGTTGCGCATGCGGGGGAGGTGAAGCGGCTGGAGGAGAAGGTCTGCCGGGCGGAGCTGGATCGGCGGTCGATCGAGGAGCAGATGGCGGGGAAGGATGAGCAGATCGGGCGGTTGACGAAGGAGAAGGAATCGGCGTTGTTTATCGGTCGGCAGAAGGCGGATGGGCTGGGAGAGCGGGTGGAGGAGCTGGAGGCGAAGCTGAAGCGGGCCGAGGAGGCGAATGCTCGGCTTGCGGCGGAGAATGACGGGCTGCGGGGTCGGCTTGGTGCGTGGGAGCGGGAGATCGAGAAGGCGGGTGAGGCAGAGCGTGAGAAGGACGGGGAGATCGAGGAGCTTCGCGGCAGGGTTGCGGAGCTGGCGGGGGAGGTTATGGAGCTGGAGAGGGCGGACGAAGATAGCAGGGGGCGGATCGCGGAGCTGGAGAGGGCAGCGGAGGAACGCGGGGCGGAGTGTGAGCGGCTGCGGGCGGAGCTTGCGGAGGTTTGCGGGCAGGAGGGCGAGGCTGAGGTTGCGCTGGGCGCGTGCCAGGGTATGCTGGAGGCGCTGAGCGGGAAGGTTGGGTTTACGCTGGCGGTGGTGGATGTGGTGAGCGGTCGGCGTGCGTGGGTCGGGCAGGATCTGGAGGGGTTGCTGGGGTATGCGAAGGGACAGTTTGCGCATGTGAGCCCGGAGCTGATGGAGTGCGTTATTCATCCGCATGACGCTGATGCGGCGGGGAGTGTGTCGGGGGTGGATTGGGCGGATGTGCCGGCGGAGAGGGCGTATCGACTGAAAGGGGCGGACGGCAGGTGGCGGTGGTTCGGTGAGCTGCTGTATCCGTTTGCGTATGGGTCGGGGGGCGGTGTGGTGCAGGCGCTTAGTGTGCAGTTTGAGTGTGCCGGTTAGGGTGGTAAATATCGTGGAGGGGTGTTTTGCTTGTTATGGGTGAGCCGGGTTTTTAGTGCGTTTGAGGTTGCCACGTCGCTGCGCTCCTCGCAATGACAATGTTTTTTGGGGTGCGTGCGGTTATTTTATTATGGCCATGGACGTGGTGGCGGTTTTGGGCGTTCATTGGTGTTGGGTTCGTGCATGCGCGCCCGCCGTGTTCTCTGGGCCCCGGCTCGGAGGCCGGGGTGACAATCTTTTTGTTGGGTTGGGATTCCCGCGTCGATACACTGGTCGCAATGACATTGTTTTTTGGGGTTGTGTGTGGTGCTGGGTTAGTTTGTGGTGGTTAGCCAGTTGTTTGCTAGTGCGGAGAAGTCGCGGTAGTCTATGTAGCCGTCGGGGGGTGTTGGTGCGAGGTCCGCGGCGGGGTTGTAGTATGTTCCGTTTTCGACGGCGAGCCAGCTTGCGGCGAAGGTCTGGAGGTCGAGGATGTTTACCTGGCCGTCACCGCCTGCGGGGGCGATGTCGCCGGTGAGGGCGGGGGTGTCGATGAATTCGTATTCGAGTACGGGGTCGTCCTGTAGGAAGAGTCCGCCGCCACGGAGTACGAGGTTGCAGTCTGTGAAGAGGTTCATGCCGATGATGCCGTCGAGTGTGCCGCCTTCGGGTGATGCGATGTCGATGAGGACGACGGGGACGTTGGTTGCCTGGAACCAGTTGCCGAGTGCGGGGATGTCGAGGGTGTCGATGTAGAATCCGGGCTCCATTGATATGTCGCCGGTGACGCCCTGGATCTCGACTTCGAATTCGGGTGAGGCGGGGTCGAGGCCGAGGCGGGCGGCTACGCGTGAGCCGATGACGGTGACCTGTGCGCCGGTGTCGAGCATGAAGCGGTCGCGGTCGAGAGCGTTGTATGTGCCTTCGGTGAGGTCGACGCTGTGGACGAAGAAGAGGCTCTGGGAGGCGTTGCCGGTGATGATGGAGGGTGCGGTCGGTGAGAAGTCGGGGTTGAGGAGGTCGTCGCCGAGGCCCGTGGTGATGTATGAGACGTTGATGCCGCCGAGGGGGCGGAGTTCGAGGGGGATGGTGTTTGGGTAGGTCGGGATGTCGGGGTGGCCGTGGTTGCGGAGCTGGATGTCGGGGCCGGTGTATGTTTGTGCGTTGTAGTTGCGGGAGACGGTGATGTCGTTGCGGATGGAGGTTTCGAAGAAGACGGACATTGGTGAACCGATGGCGGTTGGGAGGTCGGGGCGGCCGATGGGTTCGGTGCCTACCATGATGGAGGTGTTTGTTTCGCCGACGAGTTTGGAGGTGTCGTAGGTTGCGCCGTTGGGGTCGATGGCGTCGAGGCCTGCGATGTAGACGCCGAGGGGCTGGCTGATGAGAGCGTCGACGGAGCCGGTGACGCCGCTGATGACGGTGTAGTTGTCGGTGAGGTGTGTGCCGGTGATGCCGAGGGTTGTGCTGGAGTCGTAGCCGAAGACGTGGGCGGATGCACCGGTGTCGAAGAGGCCTACGACGTATGTGTCGGGGCTGCCGGAGAGGAATGTGCCGGCGATGGAGTTTCGCGGGGTGGCTTCGAGTTCGAGTTCGTCTTTGCGTTTGTCGGTGGCGGTTACCATGATCCAGGGTACGAAGCCGTCGACGGGGGGTGAGTCAACGACGTTTACGGTGACTGCGGTACCGGTGGATGGGGCGGTGTAGGTCTGGTCGGTCGCGGTGTAGGTGTCGTCGGTTGTGCGGTCCTGTTTGCGGCGCTGGGCGCGGGTCGGGATCTGTTTGTCGGCGGGGTGGTGGATTGCCTTGATGGTGCGGCCGGTGCCTGCGCGGAGGTTGACGTCGGTTCTTTTCCAGTCCTTGCGGGCGGCGAATGTTGTTGCTGAGAGGAGGAGCAGGGTCAGGAGGAGGGTTTTAATCGCTTTCATCGCCCGGTCCGAGTATTGGTATTTGCACATATGTTCATCCCCTTGCCGAATTTGTACTTATATTGGCCGGTCAAGTGCCGGTTTTACTCAGATATTCATTATAGGACTTTGGGGCGGCAAAAGCAAGGTGTTGGGGCCGTGGTCGGAGCTGGGCAGTCTGTGTCGGGTTCTGCGCGGCTGGTGGTGGTTGGAGCGTATTCGGTTTAGTCGAGAGCTTTTGCTGGCAGGAGGAGGATGAATTTCGCTCCTTCGCCCGGTTCGGATTCGATCTCGATGGTGCCGTTGTGTTTGTCGACGACCTGTTTGACTATTGCCATGCCGAGTCCGGTGCCGAACTTGTTTTTGCCTGACTCGAAGGGCGTGAAGATGCGTTTTTTGGTTTCTTCGGTCATGCCGGGCCCGTTGTCTGCGACGCTGAGTTCGACTAGTTCTTCGGTTTTACGGTACTTTGTTTCGACGTTTACGACGCCGGTATTTTCATCGATGATGTCGACGGCGTTGAGGATGAGGTTGAGGGCCATTTCATGGATGCGTTCGCTGTCGAGTTCGACGGTCGGGATGTCCTGGTCGACGCGGATGTTGAGTCGGAATTTTTTCTGTTTGAGCTGGGAGTTGAGCGATTCGATCGCGCCCTGGATGACGCGGTTGAATTCGCATGGGCCGGTTTCAATTTTGCGGTCCTTGCTGTAGTCGAGCATGTCGAGCATGAATTTGCGCATACGTTCGAGGTTTGGTTTGAGGATCTGCCAGCTTCGGACGACTCGGTGTATCTGGTTGGTACGGAGGCCGAAATCGATGACCTCGGAGGCACCGGTGACCATCTGGAGGATGTTTTTGACGGAGTGGGAGAGGTGCAGGGTCGCTTTGCCGGCGGCGGCGAGTCGTTTTTTTGCTGCGTTGTCGAGGACGAGGCCCAGTTGGGTGCCGAGGAATTCGAGGAAGGTTTTCTGGGTGTCGGTGAAGGTTTTCTCGGTTGTGCTGTCGACGTAGAGTATGCCGTAGGAGGTTTCGGCGGTTTTGAGGACTATGGCTGCTGCTGCGAGGGTGTTGTATCGCTGGAAGTCGGGGTCGCCTATGTAGCTTGTGCTGTGGGGAGCGTCTTCGGTGATTATGTTGGTTTCGTTGGTGGCTGCGTTTTCGACCATGGCGGCGCTTGGCGTGAAGTTTTCATCTTTCTGCTTCATACGCGCGATGTCGGGCATTTTGCCTTTGGCACTTTTCATTATGAAATAGCAGTTTTCGAAGCCGAGGAATTCTTGAATGCGTGTACGGGCGGTATCGAGGAAATCGTCCATGTTGTCATTGTTGAGGTTATCGGGGCAGAGGTCGCGGATGAGATCGAGGCATTCCATCGGATCGATCTGACTTTGCGGCTGGTCAGTCTGACTTTGATCGACAAGGGTTTTTTCGGCCGAATCTTGCATTTGCATGTCTCTCTCAAATATTTGCAATTTATTCGTAATATGCGCGTTGGCGCCGTCTAAATACTCTATCGAGTGTTAGGCAGGGGGGCTTAACTTAGGTCCGGTTTGAGGCGGTATATTGCGGGTTGGGCAAGTTTAATTTGGTTTTCATTGCAGTGATGGTCCCATAAGTGAGTTGCAGGTTAGGAATTTTTCTTATCTGGCGGGTGCTTACGAGTTTTGAGGGGCTTTAGTTGTTAAGTGAGGGGGCGGGTGGGACGATATCGCCTGCGGTAACTTGTGGTCTCATTGAAATAAGGGAATCGATGCTAAAGCAGGATTCGTTAATAGAATATTTGCTTGAAGAGAGGATTCTCCTGCCTGAGAAGGTTGAGGAGATACTATCTTACTGTGATCAGTCGGGTCAGAGTCTGCTGAGCTATCTGAAGTCTAACGGCATACTCGATGCGGATCAGCTTACGCGGGCAGTTGCGGCGGGCAACAGTATCGAGTTTATCGATCTTAGGCCGGACATGATAGACGAGATGGCGGCGAAGCTGGTGCCTGCTGAGCTGGCAAGGCAGTATAATCTGATACCGGTTCGGATGGAGAAGAACCGGCTGTACCTGGCGATGAGTGCTCCGCTGAATCTTGCGGTGCGTGATCTTATCACGACGAAGACGGGGTATAAGGTTGTTCCGGTGGCTGCGACGGAGGAGGCTGTCCGGCAGGCGGTGAATTGTCACTTCAACCTGGAGTCGGTGACGAAGCAGGACATCGTCGCGATGCGACTGAAGGGTTCGGGTACGGAGAAGAGCAAGAAGAAGGGGACGAGGCATTCGGAGGTTGCCGATGCGCCGATCGTTCGTCTGGTGGATTCGATAATTACGGGCGGGATCGAAGCGAGGGCGAGTGATATTCATATCGAGCCCCAGGAGCCGGACATGCGTGTGAGGTATCGTGTGGACGGTATGCTGGTGGAGGCGCTGAATGTGCCTGCGTCGGCTCAGTTGGAGGTCGTGTCACATATAAAGGTTCTGGCGGAGATGGACATTTCGGAAAAGCGTCTTCCCCAGGACGGGCATATTGCGATACAGCACAGGGACAAGGATTACGATCTGCGTGTTGCTTCACTGCCTGCTACGGGCGGTGAGAAGGTGGTTATAAGGATACTCGATGCGAGTACGGGTTTGATACCGCTGGATACGATCGCGCCGCAGGAGGATGATTATAAGAGGTTCAAGTCGCTGATCAGCAATCCGTATGGAATGATGCTGCTTACGGGGCCGACGGGAAGCGGTAAGACGACTACGCTGTATTCGCTGCTTCAGGAGCTAAATACGCCTGAGCGGAACATAATTACGGTAGAGGATCCGGTCGAGTACAGACTGGGCGGGATTACGCAGGTACAGATCAAGCCTGACATCGGACTGGATTTCGCGAAATGTCTGCGGAACATACTGAGGCAGGACCCGGATATTATTCTGATCGGTGAGATACGTGACTTTGAGACGGCTGAGATAGCGGTTTCGGCTGCGTTGACCGGGCATCTTGTACTGAGTACGCTGCATACGAATGATGCGGTGGGTGCGATATCGAGGCTGGTGAGTCTTGGGATACCGCCTTTCCAGGTTGCTTCTTCGCTGCTCGGTGTGGTTGCTCAGCGGCTTGTGAGGAAGGTCTGTGATAAGTGCAGTGAGCCGGCTGCGGCCCAGAGTCATGAGATCGCGATGCTCGATCATGACGGCAGCGGTGATGTGCCGGAGGTTTACAAACCAACAGGCTGTGAGGTCTGCAAGAATATCGGCTATCGAGGCAGGCAGGGGATCTATGAGATACTCAGTGTGTCGCACGCGATCAAGGAGATGATCGTTGACGGAAAGTCGAATGAGCGGATCGCGGAAAGGGCGATAGATGAGGGGATGAAGACCTTGCGGACGCAGGGAATTATTCACGCGATGGAGGGGCGTACAACCCTGGAAGAATTGAGTCGTGTTGTTGATATGAGAGAAGCCTGATGGCTACATTTGAATACAAAGCTAAAGATGAGAGCGGCAGCGTTTTCTCGGGCGTTTATACGGACGTTGAGAATACGAACGAGCTGCGGAGCGGGCTTGAGAAGATGGGCTTTGATCTGGTCAAGGCGAAGAAAGTCAAATCCGCTTCGGGCAATAAGAAGCTGAAGATCAAAACGACTGAGATCGTTTCGTTCGCTTATGAGTTTGCAGGGATGTATCAGGCGGGGCTGTCTGTCATGCGATGTCTGCAGACTTTCGAGGAACAGACGGAGAATGAGGATTTCAAGTCGGTGATCGCGGATATCAGACACAACATCGAAACGGGAGCTACGCTGAGGCAGGCTTTCGGGAAGTACAATTATGTGTTTTCGGACTTTTTCTGCGGTATGCTGGATTCGGGTGAGAGCAGCGGTAAGCTGGCGGAGTCGCTTGAGATGGCGGCGGTTTACCTGGATAAGCAGAATGAGCTCAAGGGCAAGGTTAAGCAGGCGCTGACGTATCCGGTCGTGGTTTGTGTGATGTGTTTGCTGATCGTTACGGCGCTGGTGATATTCGTTATTCCGGTGTTCCAGAAGTTGTACAGCCAGCTTCATATTACGCTGCCTATGCCGACGCAGGTGCTGATCACGCTGAGTAATATAACGCGAAACTACTGGTTTATCGCGCTGCCTGTGTGTCTGGCGGTAGGGTACGGGGTGCCGAAGTTGTGCAAGATGCCTTCGCTGCGGGGCAAGATCGACATGCTGAAATTGAAGCTGCCGGTTGTGGGCCAGCTCAACAGGATGCTGCTGGTTAGCCGGTACGTGCGGACGTTCGCGATGATGTCGGCGTCTGGTGTTCCGATAATCCAATCACTGGAGCTTGCGAGGGAGGTTGCTGGCAATTCGTCGGTGGATCCTATTACGGACGCTCTGCAGGAGAGGATACAGACGGGCGGTTCGGTGTCGGCAGCGATGTCGGAGTACGATCTGTTCCCGCCTGTGATAGTGCAGCTTGCGGGTGCGGGTGAGGAGGCTGGTGTGCTGCCTGAGATGCTTATAAAGGGCGTTGAGTTCTATGACAGGAAGATCGAGAAGACGATCAAGTCGGTTCTGGTTAAGATAGAGCCCGCGTTGTCGGTGCTTCTGGGTTTGATCGTGGGATCGATAATGCTGGGGGTATATTTGCCGATGTTCGATTACATGGGGCAGGTGAAATAATCGGTAAAAATACGGGAAAATTAGCAAAGTGAGTGATGTATTGTAACGATAGAGTATTTGTGAAAAAACATTTTTAAACGAGAGGTTTCAAAATGAAAAGACAGAATCTCAAGAAGGGTGTAACACTGATCGAACTTCTGATCGTGGTATTGATCCTGGCGGCGTTGTCAGCGATCGCTATTCCGAGGATCTCGAAAAGTGCTACGAACGCAAAGGCAAAGGCATGTGCAACTAACGTAGATGTGCTCAATTCGGCTATCGAGCTTTACAACGCGGATAACGGCGAGTATCCGGACAAGCTCAGCACGATCACGACAGACATTTCGCTGTTCCCGGACGGAGCACCTGTTTGTCCAATCGAAGATGCTGAGTATCCTGACACGCTGGTAGACAACCGCGTTGATACGTCGGATCACAATCATTGACGAATAAGAAGCTATTTCAAAACTCAGATTTGCCTTTCGGCGGCCCTTTTTCCGTTCGACTGCGTTGAGCAAAATCGCCCATAGTTACGGCTATTACCAATTTCGCTCGCCTTGTCGAGACGAAAAAATTGCTCGCCGGCAAGCCAAAAGCAGTTTTGAAATAACTTCTAAGCCTCCGTTTTCCATGCGATCGGTGCCGGTTCGATGTATGTTCCGGCATCTTTTTCGCGCCTGAAGCACTGTGAGGATGATCTGGTCAATGACGGCTATGCGAATAAAATCCGGAAGAGAGCTGGAAGCTGGTTATACACTGGCTGAGGTTATAGTCGTGGTGATGTTTATAGGCATCTTTGCGGCTGTGGCGATACCTCGTATTGACTTCGGGATCGTTCGCAAGCATGCTGCGGAGACCGCGGCGCACAAGATCGTGACGGATCTTCGCAGGACGAGGCACATGGCGATATCGAATGCGTCGGAGAACAGTCAGGGTTATCGGATGGATTTCGTGTCGGTGGACGGCAGGGCGGGTTACAGGCTGATCGATCTTTCGAATAATTCGAAGGTTGACGAGCAGTTTGTTTCCGATGAGATTTCCTGCAGCGGGGCCGGGAGTTATGACTTTGGGCCGTTAGGGAACCTGAAGGCGGGCAGTGACGACAGTCTGGAGGTCGCTGCGGACGGCAAGACGTTTTCGGTTGCGATAGTCAGGTCCACGGGAGCTGTCAAATGTACGGAAGAGTGAGAAAAACAGGCAGGTGCAGAGGAGGACGTCGGTGCAGGGGAGGCTTTACACTGACCGAGGTGGTGGTTGCTTCGACGCTGCTTCTGCTGGGGATCACGCCAATATTGAAGGCTCTGACGGGGTCCTATATTTCTTCTACACGGATCGATCAGAAAACGCAGAGTCTGCTGCTTGCTGAGGCGAAGCTGGACGAGGTGAAGGATGCTGTTGGAGCGGATCATGCGGCGAGTGTGGTGCAGAGTGATCTGCAACTTCAGGATGGGTTCTATTGTGACATTGCAGACGATACAGTTAACAGCGGGTTGAGGGAGCTGTCGGTGTCGGTGGGTGTGGATGCGGACAGTAACGCCAGGCTGGATGACGATGAGGTGCTCGTTTCGCTTTCGACGATGGTTGCAAGGCGTATGTGAGCGGGTTCTGCGGGGCGGTCATAGGGACGTGGTTAATGCGGTAAAGTCCTATATTATTTTCATTTGATTTTGTAATGAGCATTTTTTGCGATTTATCGGCATTGGAGCTGGGATTGTGAAATTAGTAGGCATGCAGGGCTCATCGACGGGGTGATTATGTCGAAGTAAGGTGAGATAGGATGATGATGTGAAAAAGTATCGCTGTTCCGGCGGTGTGATGTCGGTTTGGGAAGCGTTTGATATGGATAACAAGACAAAAGGTTCTGTGCTGATCATAGTGGTGTTTACCGTGGCGTTGATGTCTACGCTGGTGATAGGCATATTGCAGGCGAACACAGAGGAACTTCAGTTGATGCAGAACCATGTTAACAATGTGCAGGCGTATTATTTTGCTGAGGCTGGTTTGAACCATGCGTTTTCTGAGTTGCGGGCCGACGATGAATGGCGTGAGGGGTTTTCGGATGAGGCTTTTGGGGAGGGCAGTTATTCGGTGACGGTTACGGGGAGCGGTTCTGAGCTTGTTGTCGAATCGACAGGAGAGACGAAGCAGGGTTTTACGACTAAGTTGCGGGCGAATATTGCTATAGGCAGTGTTTCGCCGCACATTATAAGAAAAGATTCCGTTGAGAGGGTTTACTAGATGTTGGGATCCTCAACTTATCTTGGGATTGATATATCGCAGACGCAGGTGTCGATCGCTCACATAAAGAAGGTGGACGACGGCATACGTTTGTTGAAGGCGGGCAGTGCGCCTGTGCCGGAGGGGGTGGTCAAGGAACAATCTATCGAGGATCCGAGGGTGCTTGCCAAGACCGTGCGTGGACTGTTGAAGAAGCACGGCGTGCGTGAGAGGAAGGCGGTAGTTTCGCTGTTTGCTGGGGCGGGGCTAGCACAGATAATCGATCTGCCGGAGGATGTTCCGGCGAATGTGGCTGGATATGTGCGGTCACAGATCAAGAACAGTGCGCTGCTTTCGGGTAAGCAGAGTCATTATGATTTTTGCCGATTGGCAAATGCGCGGTCGGGTTCTTCGGGTCGCGTGCTGGTGGGAGCGACGAATGCTGAGAGGATCAATCGTTTGCTGAAGACGATCCGGCTTGCGAAGGTCGAGCCTGTTGGGGTTGAGTTTCCGACTATTGCGTGGTGCAGGTCGATATATCAGAAGGTGATCAAGCCGAGGTATTCGCAGAACGTTCTGGCGGTGCATGTGAGAGATTCGCAGATATTTTTCTGTGTGTTCCACAAGCATGAGCTGGATTTTGCTCGTTGTGTGGATGTGAATCGGGAAGAGGGGGCGGATGCGGTTGAACAGTGCGTCAATGAGATAAGCTCGATCATTCAGTATTATGAGCTCGATTCGAGTCTGGATATGCGGGCCGGCTGGGAAGTGATAATCAATGCGGGCAAGGGATGTCTGGATGGGGCGGCTCTGAGGGATTCGCTTGATGAGTCGCTGGATGTGAACACGTTTTTGTGTTCGGACAGTTCGTTCGCATCCGATACGCCTGCACAGAGCAGCAAGGTGGAGTCGGCGAGCCTGACGGCGATCGGGCTGGCGATGAAATATGCGCATCGGTCGATATGCGATCTGGAGATCAATCTTGTTCCGGAGCGGGATCGGGATATTGCAAAGCTCAAGGATGTTGGGCTGAAGGTGGGTAACTGTACGGCGGCTATGCTGCTGGCGATGATCCTGTTTTCGGGTTACCAGGTGGCGCAGACGAATGAGACTCATCGAGCGATGGAGGAGAGGCGGGAGAAGAGTCCGTCGGCGGATATCGAGAAGCTGGTGCGGAGGCACAGGTTTTTAAATGATCACCTGGGTGTGCTGCAGGAGAAGGAGCAGGCGATGAATGAGGCGATGAAAGCGAGTCGTACGCCTGCTTATGCGAAGATCCTGGAGGAGATAAGTGAGCATACGCCGCAGAATCTGTGCATTACGAGTCTTTACTGCGATGATGACGATACGATGATAATTAAGGGGGACAGTCTGGATTATCAGTCTGTTCATTATTTTGCGAGGCTGCTGCAGGAGTCTTCTTTGTTCGAGACCGCGGCGGTTGCGGAGACGAATAAACACGAGCGGATCAAAAATCTACTGAGCTATCGTATGGAATGTAAAATTTCAGGCAGGGAAGGTTTGCAGGCAAATGCTTCCGAATAACGTATACAAAACAACACCTTCTTCACGAATTCTGATCGGTGTGTCGAGCGTGTGTCTTATCGCGTTTGCGGCGTATAACTGGATCGTTTCGCCTCAGACGGTATGTCTCAAGGCGGCGCAGCAGCAGTATCATATGCTGCAGAACAGCGGGAAGAAGGCGATGGTGATCCGGGCGAAGGTGAGTAAGAAGGAACGGGAGATCACTGATCTCAAGGACTCTCTGGAAGTGCAGAGTCAGTACTTTTTTACTACTAATGATGCTCGTGAGTTTTTCTATTCGGTCGAGACGATGCTGGAGGAGGCGGGATGTTCGATCCTTGCGCTGACCTATATCAATACGGCGACGGATAAAGCCAACAAAAAAGAAGAGGGAGGGATCAGCCCGGTGACGCAGAAGACGGCGAAGCTGAGGTTTTCCGGTTCTTATGCGGGGTTGATGCAGTTTCTGGGTTCGCTGGATGATATGCCGCAGGAAGTTGTGGTAAGAGATATACTAATGTCTGTGGACCAGCTCAATAAAGGAAAGCTGGAGTGCAGCATGAAGATAACGATCAATATATTGCAGGACAGGGAGGCCCTATCCGATGGTTAATATTCGTTTTATGATAATATTTGTTATGCTGTTATGCTCTAGTGTTGTATGGGCGGAGACGGCGGAATCAGAGGATGCTGGTAATGCGGAGGTGATCGAGGACGTCAAGCCTGCTGAGGGTATCAAGGTGGGCAAGGCAGATCCGTTCGAGATAGTCGTTCCGCCTGAGGAGCCCGAGCCTGAAGTTGAGGTTGAGATTGATGAGGAGCCGGTTGCTGTAGGGCGTAAGATGGTTATGGAGCCTGTGAAAGAGCGGCCCGCGATGTTTATCGAGTCGATGATGCTCAAGTATCTCGATGCTGAGAAGGTCCTGCCTGCAGTCGGATCGCTGCTGACGGAGTGGGGCAGCGCGGCGGTTGATGAGAATACGAACACACTGATAATTTGTGACAGCCGGGAGAATCTGGACAATATTCTGGCGCAGATACGCAAGGCGGATCAGACGCCGCAGCAGGTGCTTATAGAGGTTGTGATACTGGATGTTCTGCTGAGCGATGATACGGAGATAGGTGTGAACTGGGAGGATCTGTTCAAAGAGGCAGGTTCGCCGCACAGTGTGAATTATACGCAGACGCTGAATACGCTAAGTGAGGGCGGATCGTTCAATCTTATACAGAACAGCGTGAGTACGACGGTTAATCTTCTGCAGCAGGAGAGGAACGTCGAGATACTCGCGAGTCCGCGGGTGTTGGTGGTTAGCGGTCATCCGGCACATATACAGACTGTGGAGGAGATACCGTATACCGAGCTGACACAGTCGACGGGCGGGGTTGGGAGCCAGGAGGCGATCACGTCGACGCGATTCAAGGATGCCGGTATTACGCTGGAGGTTATTCCGCGTGTGACGGATGACGGGGAGATCATGCTGGATGTTTATCCGCAGCAGAGTGTGAATACCGGTACGGCGGGGGTGAACAGCAATGTTCCGATCGTGAACAAGCGTGAGGCGAAGACAACGCTTTTGATGAAGGACGGACAGGTGCTTGCGCTTGGCGGGCTCAGGAGGAAGGATACTAAGCTGACGCAGGACAAGATACCTTTGCTGGGTGATCTGCCGCTGCTTGGTTGGCTGTTTTCAAGCGATAAGACAGTTGTGACGAATTCGGAGCTGGTGGTGCTGATATCCCCTCACATTTACAAGCCTGAGGATAAGCCTTCGGATTATCAGATGAAGCGTTTCGAGGAAATTCGGAACAGAGAGACGCTGAGGCTGCCCGAGAACGGCAGATTGAAGACTGAGCCGATCGAGCCCAGGCCCGAGTTTGAGTATTTGCGGGATACGCTGACGTTCCCTAAGCAGAAATGAGGAGAAGTCAGTTGGGCCGGTGCGGATTCAATTGCTGTGATGTAATGGGGTAGGAGTAGGGGCGTCCGATAATATCACGGCGAGAGCCGAACAGTATGGCTGTATTGTTCAGCGCATGAAAAAAGCCAGATCCTACTTGAGAATCTGGCTTCGGAGGAGGGTGATGAAAAGTTTAGCTTGGCCTCTTGGGCATAAAACTAGCTTTTCCATTTTTATTATCGAAAAAGCTGTTTCCAATTCTTTAAGGAAAATTACGATTATCCCGCAAAATTCATATAATCGTAATAATCCTCACATCAGGCAATAACTTAATAGTCTGTGGCTGAGTATGCAAGGATTGTGTACTAACTTTTCGGTAAGAAAATGGGGAATCTGTAATTTTTTTAGGTAAACCGTGTTTTTAGGGGGAAAATTTCAGGGGCAGTTGCTGGCCGGGCAGTTCATTCAGAGTAATCGCATGAAATTGCTTTGTAAGAGTCACTTTATGTTCCTTTCGTTTAGTTCCAGTACTTTCAGCATGTGATTTTTCTCATATCTTACTTTCATTATCTTGCGGGCACCTCTAAGAATTCATTTTGGCGGTCAAGCGAATCTTTTTGATTCCGAGCGGCGTCAGACAAAAACCGCTTTAGCTACAACTAAAGCTGATTTGCCTTCCTTGTCGGAACCCAAAAATCTTCTACTTGCCGCTCAAAAGCAATTATTAGAGCTCCCTTGCTTTTTATGCCAATCTAATGAGACTTAAGACGGTCGCTAATCAGGCATGGCACAAGGTCTGTTGAATATGCTCGGCCGTCTTGCGTCTCCGGGACGGGGGGGATCTTTCTGCAAGGTCTTGATCTGGTCGAGCTTGATGCGGCCGTACTGCTTTCGCCAGTTGTAACGGGTCGCTTCGCTGATGCCCAGCTTGCGGCAGGCCTGCTGAACCGTACCGCCGGAGCCGATAACAGCGTCCGCCTGACGGAAATCTTGACTTATATGTTCGGTACTGTGATTCTTGCGTTTCGTAAGAGGGCTCCTAAAAGCAGTTTAGAGATGGCTTCCAGGCAGAAGAATTTTAAAAAACGTGAGAATTTTGGCCGCAACGTGAAATATCCCTAGTAGGAAAGCGGTATCCTCATGGAACCGCATTAGCGGCAATAAGTGTTGAAACTTACATATTTGTCAGGCAGGGCGTGCTTTATGCAGGGAATTGGAACTAACAACAGCCATAACCACCCACAGAATGAGCGTATTCAGCGTTTTTTGCAGCTAATGAGCCTTAATCAGAGCAGGATTTATGGTTTTGTACTCAGTTTGACTCCCCAAAAAACTGATGCCGATGACATTATGCAAGAAACAAGTGTGACGATGTGGGAGAAATTCGATGACTTCGAGCAAGACACTGACTTCTCGGCGTGGGGGATAAAAATTGCACGATACAAAATAATGAATTACCGTCAAAAGCATTCAGGAAAGAATAAGCAATTCTATTTAAGCGACCAAGCCATCGAGGTACTTGAAAGTAAATCTGATAAAGTTTTCAAGCATATCGATCCACGAATAGAAGCATTAAGAAGCTGTGTAAAAAAACTCAACAGTAGTGATCAGACCGTGCTTCACTTGCGATATGACAACGAATTGCCTGTTGAAGTTATGGCAGAGCGGTTGGGGAGGAGCTCGAAAACAATCTACAGGATCCTGTCGCGTATACAGGATGCCCTCATTAGGTGCGTACGGTTAACTTTGGCGACTGAATAACAGATATGAACGAACACATAGAGAATTATCGCATCATAAGCAAACTGGTGCTTCTTGCTGTCAATGGCTCTCTAAATGAACAGCAGGCCCTGAAGCTTAATAATCTTATTATCAATGATTCACAAGCACGAGATTATTATCTTGAATGTATTGCTACCCAGGTTGCTCTGCAAAATATCGAGTGTATCAGCGATCAAGATGAGTCGGAACTTTTAGATGTCGAGCTCTGGAGATCACTTGCATATACAGAAATGACTGCACCGGAAGTTGTAATTCCAAAGTCTAACGAACCTGTCCCCACCCATACTTCTCAGGTTGAAAAGCGGCCAAACAAAATAAACAAGATAACATTGTACACCGCAATCATTTCATCCGTTACATTGTTCTTTCTAATGGTCACAGTTCTTTTGACACCAAAATCTGAACCGGTGGCAGTTTTTACAAATTCAGTTGATGCTCAATGGGGAGAAGGCCCAGATGTGCTAGTCCCTGGCGATAAACTTCGCCCCGGTTCATTGCGATTGACAAAAGGAGTCGCTGAGATCACATTTTATGATGGTTCTGTCGTTACAATTGAAGGCCCTGCGAAATTCAATCTAGAAGCTGAAAATGAGATGTTCATGCAGTTTGGAAAACTCTGGGCGAAATGTGAGTATAATGCTGGCTTTATGGTCAGATCGCCCGGAGCAACTGTTGTTGATTATGGCACTGAGTTTGGGATATTAGTCGATTCGAGGGGGAATACTAACGCATACGTTGCCAAAGGTGAGATTGATCTTCGCGTCGGTTCGGATGTGAAAGTATACAAAAAGTCTCAGAGATTAATAGCGGGTAAGGCAGCTTGCGTTCAAGATCAGAGTATTAGCAAAGTGGATAGTTGGGATAAGCCGTTTGTTCGGAGCGTAAATGAGATAGAACAAGCACGAAAACTGTTCGGTCAAAATTTGATTGTCAACGGTGATTTTGAACAGGACGAGGGAATGGTGTCTGCTGCTCAGCTGCACGAGAATATGCATATAAGTGGATGGGAAGATGATTCGCAAGCTATTGCTGTTAATTATAAATTATTTGAGACCAATGAATTTCGTGTTCCGGATTTAAGCGAGGAAGTGCTGCCTCCTAATAGGGGCAATAATTTCTTCCACAGTTTGCATAACAGCACAATATCTCAAAATATTGATATATCAAAATTGTTTTATTACGTGGACCATGGGGCAGTGAGTTATGACTTAAGCGGCTGGCTTGGAGGATGGGAAGATCAGGATAATCCGGTAGAACTCAAATTGACCTTTTTGGATTCTAACGGCAATCCACTGGGCAAATCTCAGATCGGACCTGTTGAACCGACAGAGCGAAACAACCAGACAGGTTTCGTCAGGCGAGAGAAGACGGGGACGCTTCCTTTCAATTGCCGTACGATACTTGTAGAGTTACAGGGGAGACAGCTTTCAAGTGATGACTCTGATGCTGCCGACTCTTACGCTGACAATCTCAGTTTGGTTCTGAATGTTAAGCGTTAGTTTAGTGTTGATCAAAATCACAATATATATTTTTTTGGAGGTATTCATGATGAGAAGGTTTAGTTTGTTACTAATGGTTATGGCAGTAGTATTTGCAGCAGGAAGTGTACATGCAGAGTTTGCGACCCGTGATTCGGCCAACTTTGTTTCAACGCTGGATCAGATCGAAGGGGACGTTAATCCTGCTACATTGGGCGATTGGTCCGCTACAAGTTACGGCAACCCTTTTACTGCCGTAAACGGCGACGGCACGCTTACGATGGTCACTACCGACAGCGGCTATGAGACAATCGAACATAATGCCAGCAATGATGACTTCGACAGCGCTGTCGGCTGGACCTGGGAAACCCGCTTTCGGATCGATTCAGCCAATACCGAAAACCTGGGTGTATGGGAAATATTTGTTCGCGACAACGACAACGGACTGGCAGCAACTCGTATCCACTTCCTTTCGACAGGAATCGACCCCGATACATCAGGGCATGGTGTGGACGCGGAGATAGCTGCCGACCTCACTGACGGCTTTCACGTAATCCGAGGTGCGGTCGAAGGAGGCACCAACGCCACTACCATCTGGCTTGACGGCGTGAAGGTTTACGACGCTCAGGTCAGCAGCGATTATAACGCTTCGGAATTTTCGAAGATCGGTCGCTGGGGTGCCCAGACCGGCGGTGGTACAGCGACGATCGACTACATTCGTTTTGATACGACTGGCGCTTATGCACCAGTACCTGTTGGAACAATAACACCTGACAGCATCTCAATGCTTGAAGGTGCAGCTAGTTCTTTTGATGTGGTATTGGATTTTGCGCCAACGGCAGACGTGAATGTAGAGCTCGACGCAAACGATCCGAATATGACATTGAATGGAACCACAGAACCTGTAATACTGACATTTACGACCGAAGACTGGGATCAGCCCCAGATGGTAACCGTCGAGTCTCTTGAAGATTCAACGCTTGAAGAGACAGAGACAATCACTATTGTTCCTGTGGTTTCCAGCGCTGATTCTGAATTTGAAGGCGGTTTGATCCCTCGCCTCACTGTTGACGTTATTGACAACGATTCTCAAGCAATTTTAGTGTCTCACACAGATGGTGACACCGCAGTTGCTGAAGGTGGTGTCGGCGGTCTTCCGCAAACCGATTCATTTGATGTTTCACTGTCGACCTCGCCAACATCAGACTTGGTGATCGATCTTTTTGACCCGGCAGATCCCAACCAGGTACAGGTGAGTCCTTCACAACTAGTTTTTGTGCCGGGAGATATTGGGCCAAAAACCGTTACAGTTACTGCTGTCGACGACGAAATTGTTGAATGGGCAAATGGCGGCAGTGATATTACGATGACAATAACGACAGGCGATCTTGGTTATGCCGATCTGGGCAACCAGAATGTAACAGTGGTAATATATGACAATGAATGCGGAGCTGGGATTAACGAGAACTATGTATACCACAGAATGGATATGAACCATGACTGCCAGATCGATCTCGCTGATTTTGCGAAACTGGCGGAGACATGGCTTGCCTGCTCGCTTCCGAACGATCCGTCATGTGATCTGGGGTATCTTCCAGGTGATCCTGATTATGTTCGCCGAACACCGGATCAGCAATAGTACAAGATTTAGTATGTATTTTCAGATGTGTAGTTTGAATATTATGCCAGCGAATTTAATTCGCAGGTGATCTGTATCAGATGGTCTGTTACGGAAATAATGATTCATGTTTGCATTTTGGAGGTAGTAACGATGAAAAAGATTGGTTTGTTATTAATGGTTATGGCAGTAGTATTTGCAGCAGGCAATGTGCATGCAGCGTTTGCGATCCGTGATTCGGGCAACTTTGTTTCAACGCTGGATCAGATCGAAGGTGACGTTGATCCTGCTACACTGGGCGATTGGTCCGCTACAAGTTACGGCAATCCCTTTACCGCTGTAAACGGCGACGGCACGCTTACGCTGGTCACTAGCGGCTATGAGACAATCGAACATGATGCCAGCAATGACAACTTCGACAGTGCTGTCGGCTGGACCTGGGAAACCCGCTTTCGGATCGATTCAGCCAATGCCGAAAATAAGGGTGTTTGGGAAGTATTTGTTCGTGACAACGACAGCGGACTGGCAGCAACTCGTATCCATTTCCTTTCGACAGGAATCGATCCTGATTCGTCCGGTAATGGTGTTGACGCCGAGGTGGCAGCCGACCTCACTGACGGCTTTCACGTCATCCGCGGCGCGGTGGAAGGAGGCACCAACGCCACTACCATCTGGCTTGACGGCGTGAAGGTTTACGACGCTATGGTCAGCAGTGATTATAACGCTTCGGAATTTTCGAAGATCGGTCGCTGGGGTGCCCAGACCGGCGGTGGTACAGCGACGATCGACTACATTCGTTTTGATACCACTGGCGCTTATGCACCTGTACCAGAGCCAATAACGATGACTCTGTTTGGTCTTGGTGGTATTGCTGTTTTGAGAAATCGACGCAAAGCATAGGTTCACTAATTGGTATTTAATGCGCAAATCCGACCTCGCTCCTTGAGGTCGGATTTGCCAAGATTAAACATTAAAAAAAGAGACTTATACAATGACATTGCCATTCAGGATATTGTTACCGGCTGTTATTTTCACCTGTATTTGTGGTTTTGCAAGAGGTATCGAGTCAAGGGATTCGCTTAATTTTATTACCTCGCTCGAACAAATCGAAGGAAACGTGCTGCCAGGAACACTTTCGTCCTGGACCACTACAAACATTGACGGCAAAACGACTATAAACGGTGACGGCACCATGACAGTATCCACGTCTGACTCATCCTTTGACGCATGGTCAAATGCCGGTACGGTGGACTCATCTATAGGGTGGACCTGGGAAGCACGGCTTCGCATCGATTCAGACCTAGTTGCCGGTGCACCTGTTTTTGATATGATATCACGTGATAATACAGGCGAGTTTGCTGCACCATGGATCATGTTTTTTGCTAATGGGATCAGTGATCGCGGAACTACAGGTGATTATGGTGCAACTGTGGCATGGTCAGCGGACATGTCGACCAATTTCCGCACGGTTCGAATGGCTTATGATCCATATGACGGCAATGGTACTCGCTTATGGCTTGATGGTGAGCTTCTTGCAACCAATATTGCCGGTGATTTTTACAATGCGTCGTCAATGATCTTTATTGGTCGCTGGAGTGCTCCGACAAAAGGCGGGCAGACTACAATTGATTACATTCGTTTTGATACAACCGGCGCATATTCGCCTTCGGCGGCTTTGGGCAATGTGGTGATTTCTGGTGATCCGGTTGTCTATGAAGATGGTCCTACGGCTGACACATTTACCGTTTCGCTTGGAGTCGCTCCTGTTGAAGATGTAACGATAACGCTTGCTGCCGATGATCAGATAAGCCTGGATATTGACAAACTTGTATTTACTCCGGATAACTGGAACACTGCTCAGACCATTACTGTAACGGCAATAGATGATGAAGTCGCAGAAGAATCGACACACAATTCGGATATTACATTTAGTGTTACCAGTGCCGACGAAGATTATGATGATGTTGCTGTTACGCCTTTAACGGTTTTAATCTATGATAACAATCTTTGCGGACCCGGGGGTTATTTAACTGCAGATGTAAACAAAGATTGTATTGTGGATTTAGCCGATCTGGCTGAAATAGCCCGTCAATGGCTTGCATGCACGGTCACTAACAGGATTGGGTGTTATAATGTCAATGCGACAGAGCTTAAGGTTATGACCTTTAATATTCTTTCGGGTGGAGATCCAGTCGCGACGATCGGCGCTACTTCGCCACTATATTACAAAAATCGCTACCAGGATATTGCCAATGTGATAATTGAATCCGGCGCTGATATTGTAGGGATTACCGAGCACAATACTTCAAACCCTGATCCCATTTTAACTGCGCTTCAGGCGAACGACAGCAGTTGGCGGAAACTTGGGAAAATTTATGCAAAATTTGCGATCGAACAGGATCCCTATAATCCTAGCAACTCCTCCAGAAACTCTTACGCTTACCGTGTGAATTTCAATGAGGATCAGTGGATCTATGTTCATGTTGCACACTGGTGGCCTTCAGGCGGATATGGCCCTATGGTCGTACAAAACCGAATAATTAACGGTTCGGTTCCAGCAGACCTGGAGCAATTCGAACAAGAAATTTTAAATACAATAAGCATTCAGGAAACATATAACTATACGCGTGATCGACTGCAAACACATATCGATGCTGGAAGGCCAGTCGTACTTATGGGTGATTTTAACGAAGCATCTCATCTGGACTGGACGGCCGATTATATGGTAAGCGGAGCAGATCGGTGGATCAATAATTCTTCCGGGACACCATTGCGGTTTGACATTGAGTGGCGAGGTTCCAAGACAATGACCGATGCCGGCATGGTTGATGCCTACCGAGCAATATTCCCCGATCCGGTTGCTAAACCGGGCAATACTTGGACGCCGCCGTATGCGAATAATACGCCTGGCCGACGTCCCTATGATGCTGATGCTCCAGATGGCCCCAACCAGGTAGTTGATCGAATTGACTGGATCATGTATGCCGGTAAAGGCGTGATGGTTACAGATGCTGCTGTTATTGGTGAAAATCCGAACAATCCCGAACATCAGGGTAAATCGGAAATACAGCCGGATATCCGATACAGTGGTTCCTGGCCATCAGATCATAGAGGAGTGATAGCGACTTTTAAAATTGAACGATAATTCCGATACGTCCTGAGAACAAGATATTGATGGCTCAGCGGTGAATTGTAAAATGGATTGGTTGGATTATACAATATAACTGGAAATCTCGTTTTGATCAAAGGGGCAAATAATGCATAACAAAAAGGCTTTTACTTTAATTGAATTGCTGGTCGTGATTTCAATCATAGCGTTGCTGCTTGCGATCATGATGCCTGCTCTAGGCAAAGTCAAGACAATGGCCAAGCGTGTCTACTGCGCGAATAACATTAGAAGTCATTCGCTATACCTGAAGTTGTATGCGACTGACAATGACGGCAGATATCATTCCCATGGCGACCACAGCCCCGAATACGCAAGAAGTAACGGCAGTAATGACAGTCTGTATCATGCTATGGTCCCCTATATCGATGATCTGGATGTAATGCTGTGTCCTGTCATACGATCAATTAGGTCCGGAGATTCGATTTTTAAGAATCCCGAATACTTACATGAGAACGGTGCATATGGGGGTTGGGGTTCTGTTGATCTGGACGCTGGACAGGATCCGGCCAATATTACAAGCCCATATATGTGGCTTGCAAATTATACCTACTTTGGAGAGGAACCCAAGTACAGTTTCAGGGACGATGAAGGAAACATGGTCAACAACCCGGTTCATTGGCCAAAAAATGATGGCGAGGCTACGTCTCGGACTCCTATCTTCGCACATCGTGTCAGCAATGCGGCAGGCGGTAGCGGCCATTTCTGGGACCTTTCACATGGTGGTAACCTGGTAGAAATGGATACTAAGTTTAACGTGTTTTCAACCGCAAC
This sequence comes from Anaerohalosphaera lusitana, assembly GCF_002007645.1. Lineage (GTDB taxonomy): Bacteria > Planctomycetota > Phycisphaerae > Sedimentisphaerales > Anaerohalosphaeraceae > Anaerohalosphaera > Anaerohalosphaera lusitana. Next base: position 3,550,607 of record NZ_CP019791.1, on the reverse strand, counting down.
TGACAATCCCTTGGGATACGGTGATGGAAGCGTCACATACAACAAGAAATCTGAAATGGAACCCAGAGCTAATGCAGGAGCTGCGGGAATAATATTTTATTAGTGGTGGTTCGTGTGGATTGCGAAAATAGTAGAGGCATTTTGAAATGGCTTCTATAATCTAAAGCAGGCTGACATAAGATGCGCACTTGAGCAAGCGATAATAACATCAGGGTGTCAGAAATCTACATGGAAGAAGCTCGGCAAAGCACATCAGGTTATGCAGGCTGGGGCGTAGATTTTCCCTTTTGATGAGTGCGGATATGATCAAGATTGCCGAACCGATGGCGAAAATTCAATGGAGATGATGGAATAAGGCGTATTTTCCGCCTCAGAATTTGGAAATATCATGCAGAGGCTTTTGAAAGGAGCTCAATGAGTCATTCGTGTTTTTGTTACAGGATTGCAGGTGTGCTCTGTTTGACAGTGCTGATTATGTCGGCAACGGCGACCGTTGTTGGCGGTGAGGTCGAGGCCGAATCGATTGACAAGATGAAAGCTCAGTTGGAGGGAAAAACTTTCCGCTACCAGGAGGTGTCAGGGATTGGGCTTGAAAACGGGATTACCCGCCGTGATCCGAGTGACATAATCCGCGTGGGCGAGACTTATTATGTCTGGTACACAAAAGTCGATCATGCAAAACTGCCGAGGAATTTTCTTCATCTCAAGACAAGTGGATACGTTGGCACCATCTGGTATGCAACCAGTACCGATGAAGGCAGGACATGGACAGAGCAGGGGCAGGCTCTTGGCCTGGGGAAAAAGGGAGCATTCGATTCATTTGCGGTCTTTACGCCGAACATAGTCAAATTTGGCGGAAAGTATTACCTGTACTACACAGGCGTCAAGCCAACCAATGAAGATAAGTTTTTCTTCGAGAACAACTCAACGACAGATTTCACTGCAATTGGGGCAGCCGTCTCGGACTCGCCCGATGGTCCGTTTACCAGAGTGAGCGAGCAGCCGGCTCTTGAGGTGGGACCAAGAGCAAGTGAGGAAAAAGCCAAGTCCGCATTCGACAGTTATCGGGTTGATGATGCCGCTCTGCTTGTCAGGGACTTTGACGGGGATGGCGACGAAGATGTCTGGTTGTATTATAAGGGTCGTAATATCGATCATGGCAGGCGCGGTCCGCTTTTCACCAAGATGGGTGTTGCTGTGGCCGACAGACCGGAGAGCGAACATGTCCGCCTGAACCAAGGCAAAGCGATCCTTGACAAAAGTCACGAGGTAATGATCTGGCCGTGGCATGAAGGAATAGGTGCCTATGCGTCCTTGACCAAAACGATCGAGTATGCTCCGGACGGGTTGGATTTTACAAGTCAGCCGTTAGGGGTTAAAGTAGTGCCGAAACCTGTGGCACCGGCGTGTTTTCGCGAAGACCTGACCAGACCGGTTGATGAGGGTAAGCTGATCAGTTGGGGCATCTCAATGAAAAACCCCGGCGGCCCGTCCCCCTTCCTTATTCGGTTTGAACTGGTGGATGAATAGGCCGAAGAAGGTCGCCATATATTAAGGCCGTAATTCAGGTGTCGATACTGCGTCCCAGATGGAGAGGGATCACTGCTGACCTTTGGGTTGCGGTTTGCCGCGAGCGACTGTGTACAGCACACTGCAAAAGGGGTTGTTTTTGGGAGAACTAAAACAGTTAGCGGGCAGTCCGCAATCGACTCGACTCTGGCCTCGATAGCCTTCCGAGCCCTCTCAACTAGTGTCGGGTAACCGTTACGCAAGCTAGACAGTTCCACCTTAGTTCAAAGGTGATACTGTTCATCGCATGGGGACAAGTTCATTCAAGGCTGTAGATTCATTTTAAAGCAAAACCTTGCCACGGTATAAAACAGCACAGGGCCTAATAAGACTATAGGGCAGCTCTAACAATTCATTTTGGCGGACAAGCGAATCTTTTTGATTCCGAGCGGCGTCAGACAAAAACCGCTTTAGCGGCAACTAAAGCTGATCTGTCTTCCTTGCCGGAACGCAAAGATCTTCTACTTGCCGCTCAAAAGCAATTATTAGAGCTACCCTATAGCATCTATTTAGTGGGCTATTTGTGCGTTTGGCTGGTAGTTCATTCATTTCTTGACGAATACCTTATTCAGCCTATAATGAATTGCTGGTTTTTCGACGATTTTACAGCGTGTTTTAGTTGATTTGGGACACATTTGATGCCGGATAAGATCACAATTGCCGACCTTCTGGGAATGCGGAATGCCGGCAGAAAAATAACGTCTGTAAGCTGCTATGACTATACGACCGCGAAGCTGGCGGCTGAGGCCGGTGTGGATATGATACTGGTTGGCGACAGTGCGGCCCAGGTGATACTTGGGCACGACAGCACGCTGCCAGTGACTATGGATTTTATGGTGCAGATCACGGCTGCGGTCAAGAGGGCGGCGCCGAATCTTTGCATAATGGCGGATATGCCGTTTCTTTCGTATCATACGTCGATCGCGGACGCTGTTCGTAACGCCGGCAGGTTTATCGTGGAGTCGGGTGCTGCGACGGTCAAGATCGAGGCGACGGCAGCGCAGTTGGACGTTGTGAAGGCGGTCAGTGATGCGGGTATACCGGTGACGGCGCATATCGGGATCAGGCCTCAGAGCGTGGTGAAGCTGGGTAAGCTCAAGGCGCAGGGGACGACGGCGGATATGGCATTCGATCTGATCACGCTTTCGGATAAGATGGTGAAGGCGGGTGCCAGTATGCTTCTGATCGAGGGGACCGCCAGGGAGGTAGCGAAGATAATCACTGAGCGAAGTCCTGTGCCGGTGATAAGCTGCGGTGCGGGGCCCGATTGTGACGGTCAGATCCTTATCATCTCGGACATACTGGGATTGTCGAGCGGGCCGATGCCGAAGTTCGCAAAGAGTTATGCGGATCTTGCGACGCCTACCCGCGATGCCTTGAGGCGTTATGCGGATGAGATAAGGGAGTCGAAATTCCCGGATGACGGGTTGTGTTATCATGTAAAGCCCGGTGAGATGGAGAAACTGGGGCAGATGATGAGGACACTCGGTTAGGGGAAATATACGGACGGGTCGGTATGTTTTTCGGGCCGATCAGTTGTCCGTTGCTTTTTTGTTTTTGATCGGATTCAGGAAGCTGATTTTATGGATAACGGGTCGTCGAAGACATCCAAGTCCGGCAAGGTGCCTGTAAGACCTGCGATATTCGTAGATGCTTACGCTATTCGTGACTATGCAACGGGGCTGCAGCATCTGCTGGCGGGGCTGGCGGAGAAGTCTCATGAGGCTGCGCTGGTTTGTCCGCCTGACGTGAATATAGATGCGGTGATGGGGCCGACGGCGACTGCGATGTGTTATCCGGTGTTCAAGCTGCCTTTTTTATGCAGGCAGAATCGCAATATGCTGGTGGATCGGCTGGGCAAGTTCAAGCCGTCGGTTCTGCATGCGTTCAGTTCGAGCAGGTTCAAGATAACGCGGCAGGTGGCGCATATCATGGATCTGCCTTATGTGCTGTCGGTCAATCGGCTGGCGTTGCGGCCGAGTGCAAATTACATGAAGGATGAGCACTGTACTTCTGTTGTGGCATCTTCGCGGAAGATATCGGAGGCCATGTGCAAGAAGTCGCCGTATGCGGAAGAGAAGCTGGAGCAGATCAATATCGGGACCTTCGTTGAGGACAGCACGGCGTGTTTTTCGGGTGAGCATGCGGTTACGAGCATAATATTGGCCCAGGATCTGCATAAGGAGCAGGATTTCAAGGCGCTGCTTAACGCTATCCGGCACCTGGTTATCGACGGGTATGAGTTCGTGCTGGCTATACTTGGCAAGGGCAAGGCGGAGCGTGCGATACACCGGCAGATACACAGTCTGGAGCTTTCGCAGATAATCACGCTGGTGGGGGAGGTTGAACCGATCAGACCCTTGTTTGCGGGTGCGGATGTGTTCATTCAGCCTCAGCCGAGGCGTGAGTTCAATTCGCGGCTGCTGGAGGCGATGAGTGTGGGGATGGCGGTGGCGACGAGCAGGCATATCAAGGATGATATGGTGATACCGGATGAGACGGCGGTTGTGTTCGATCCTTATGATGAGCTGAGCGTGTATTCGGCATTGCAGAAGATACTGGAGGACAAGGATCGGGCAAGGTGTATGGCACAGAACGGGCAGGACTATCTTCGCAAGTATCACAGTGTGAGCCGTATGGCAGATTCGCTGACGGATACTTATATCGGTGCGCAGGTGAAGCACAAGAACCTGGGTGCGGGGGAGCATGAATGACCGCTACAAAATTTAACAGCCGCGCCTCCGACGAACTTTATGGTTGGTCCATTCTGGGCGGACCGTGAAATTGTGCGGCTTACGTTGGTCGCTATTTCTTGCTAATAAAAAAACTGCCGACACTTTGAGGTGCCGACAGTTTTGATCTTTTGGTCATTGTGTGTGACTATTTCACGTCGAGGCCGTAATCCTGAAGGGCCTTTTTGAGGGCCTGCTTTTTGTCCTCTTCGAGGGGTGTCATAGGCAGTCTCATTTCGGGAGTGCACATGCCGAGCATCGAGCAGGCGGTCTTTACCGGGATGGGGTTTGTTGCCATGGTGAGCATGGTCTTGCCCAGGCCGAACAGTTTTTTGTGCCATTCGCGTGCTTCGGTGAGCTTGCCTTCGAGGATGAGGTCCGTCATTTTTCTGACGTCTGCGGGGATGATGTTTGCAATGACGCTGATGACGCCCTGGCCGCCTACGCTTGCAAGGGGCAGGGTGAGCGAGTCGTCGCCGGAGAGGATGGTGATGTCGCAACGCAGGGCGATCTCACTGGCCTGGTCGAGGCTGCCTGTCGCTTCTTTGACTGCCACGACGTTTTTGACGTCGGCGAGCCTAGCGATGGTTTCGGGGGTCATGCCCGCACCGCAACGGCCTGGGATGTTGTAGAGTATGACGGGCAGATCGACAGCTTCGGCGATGGTCTTGAAGTGCTGGTAGAAGCCTTCCTGCTCGGGTTTGTTGTAGTATGGGCCGACCTGGAGGGTTGCATCGGCGCCGACCTTTTTTGCGAATTCGGTCATTTCGACTGCTTCGGCGGTGCTGTTGGAGCCTGCGCCCGCGATGACGGGAACTCTGCCGTTGGCGGCCTTGACGACGGTTTCGATAACTTTTTTGTGCTCGTCGTTGTTGAGCGTGGGCGATTCGCCGGTGGTACCGACGGGGACGAGGCCGTTGATGCCTTGTTCGATCTGCCAGTTGACGAGTTTTTCGAGTGTTTCGTAATCAACCTCACCGTTCTTGAACGGGGTTATGATGGCGACGTAACTTCCTTTAAACATGAATGAATCTCCCAATTGATGATCATCTGGTTAATAACTTTATCATTTCTTCTGTGGCCTGACGCATGCCGACGATCACAGCTCGCGAGACGATGCTGTGGCCGATGTTGAACTCGCAGAGGCCCTGTATGGCGGTGACGGGTTCGATATTTCGGTATGTCAGGCCGTGACCCGCGTGGACGACGAGGCCGCTGGTTACGGCGATGTCGTATGCATCGCGGAGGTCGTTTAGTGTCGATTCGACTTTTTTATCTTTGACAGCGTTCGCGTACATGCCTGTGTGCAGTTCGACTGCTTCGCAGCCGCAGTCGGCAGCGGCGAGTATCTGTGATTCTTCGGGTGCGATGAAGGCGCTTACGAGGATGCCTTTTTTCTGCAGGCGTTTGGTGACCTTTGCGAGCTGTTCCTTTGTTTTTACGCAGTCGAGGCCGCCTTCGGTGGTGAGTTCGCGGCGTTTTTCGGGTACGAGAGTGACCTGGTCGGGGACGATGTCTTCGGCGATCTTGACCATTTCGTCGGCCATGCACATTTCGAGGTTGAATTTGCTGGCGACGGTTTCCTTCAGTACGCGGACGTCACGGTCGTTAATGTGTCTGCGGTCCTGGCGCAGGTGTACTGTGATGCCGTTAGCGCCGGCGAGTTCGCACTGCATAGCGGCCCATGCCGGGTCGGGCTCGTCGGTCAGACGTGCCTGCCGGATGGTGGCTACGTGGTCTATGTTTACATTCAGTAATGCCATTGATTTTCCTTACAAGGGTCTTATGTTAACCTTCGATTATAACGCGCTGATATCTGACGGCAAGGAAAATTAAAACCTGTCATAAGCACAAACATTGCCAACATTATCTTGCTTGCTGCGGTCGAGTCCCATAAAATGGTGGTATGAATGTTGAGAACACTACTGCGATAATTACGGGAGCGACGGGGACGATCGGGGGTGCGATCGCGCTGGAGCTGGCGAGGATGGGGTGTGACTGCGTATTGCACTACAATACGCGGAGGGAGCTTGCGGAGGAGCTTGCGGAGACGGTGCGGGGTATGGGTGTCTCGGCGGTTTGCGTGCAGGCGGATCTGACGGAGGCGGAGCAGATACGCAAGCTGTTCATCCGGGCGACAGATGCGGGGCCGGCGAGGGTGCTGGTTAATTCGGCGGCGGTTTTCGTGAGGCAGCCTTTGAGAGATGTGACGGCGGAGGGGACGAGGCGTGTTCTGGATATGAACCTGACGGCGGCGATTATTGCATCGCAGGAGTTTGTGCGGTCGGTGGATACGCATTTTACGAGGCATGTGGATATGGAGGCTCATCCGCTGCCGATCGCGAAGATCGTGAACCTGGTGGATGTGGGGGGAGAGCGGCCGTGGGCGAACTATACGACGTATTGTGCGTCGAAGGCGGGGCTGATAGCGGCGACGAAGTCGATGGCGAAGGAGCTGGCGCCGGCGATAAGCGTGAATGCGATCGCGCCGGGGATGGTGAATTTTCCGCGGAGCTTTAGCGAGGAAGAAAGGGAAAGGCAGTTGAAGATGATACCGGCGGGGCGGATCGGCAAGCCTTCTGAGGTGGCGGGGGCGGTGAAGTTCCTGCTGGAGAACGACTATGTGACGGGACAGGTGATCAATGTGGACGGGGGAAGGTGTATATAGGGGCGACTGGTTGGCATAGCGGTTTTAACGGTCAGGTCCGGCGGGGCGGTAGTGTGAAGTGGTCAATCGCGGAGTTTGAGGATTTTTCGCAGGAGCAGGGCAAGGCCAAGAAGTGAGGTGCTGGTCAATACGATGCATGCGCCTGTGGGCAGGTCGAGTGTGTAAGAGAGGGTGAAGCCGACGAGAGTGCTGAGGACACCTGCGGTGATGGAGGCGAGGATGATGGCGCGGAAGCCGGTGAAGAGCTGGTAGGCAGCTCCTGCGGGGTTGCTGATGAGGCTGAATATGAGCAGGCCTCCGACGGCTTTTATGTTTACTGCGAGGGTGATGCCGGTGATGCAGAGCAGGAGGAAGTAGACAAATTGTTCGTGTATGCCGGATGCGGCGGCGATTGATCTGCTGAAGAGAAGGGCCTTGAGTTCCTTGTTGAACGCGAGGGCGAATATGAGCAGGAGGGCGGTGGCGGCGGAGGTGATCGTTACGGTGGTCCAGTCGGAGAATAGGACGTTGCCCCAGAGTAGGCTCAGCATTTCGTTTCGGCTGCCTTGTTCGAGGCCGACTCCGAGGAAGGTCAATCCGAGCATGAGTGAGAAGACCGCGCTGAGGCCTACGTTGCTGTCGAGCCTGGTGCGGTATGGTTTGATGAGTGAGAGGCTCGCGGCGGCTGTGACGGATGCGATGACGGCTCCGAGGGTGGAATTCAGGTCGATAAGTGCAGCGTAGATGGCTCCGACCATGGCGGCGTGTGAGATGCATGTTCCGATGAAGGGCATGCGTATGCCGACGATATAGACACCGAGCAGGCCTATGCTTGCTCCTGCCATGATTCCCGCTATTATTACCGGTAGAAAGAAAATGTCCATGTTCGGTCCTGTCGACTATTATATATTTGCGGCTGCGTGCCATCTGCCGGCGAGGTTTGTGACCTTTATATTTCGGCCGTAGACTGCGCGGAAATGGTCGCTGTTGAGGACGTCTATGGTGCTTCCGTCGGCTGCTATTCGGCCTGAGCGAAGTAGTACGAGGCGTTTGCAGCATGCTGGGAGGAGGTTGGCTTCGTGTGAAACGAAGATTGTCGCGGCGTGTGAGATGTCGTTGAGTTTTTCGAGGATCGCGACGAGCTGTTCTTTCCAGCCGAAGTCCAGGCTTGCGCCGGGTTCGTCGAGCAGGAGGAGTTTTGGGTCGCTTGCCATGGCGGCAGCGATCATGGTTTTCTGCTGTTCTCCGCCTGAGAGTGAGCGAAAGGTTCTGTTTCGATATTCGTCGAGTCCGAGTTCGTCGAGCCAGCGGCGGGCGATTTCGCGGTCATTTTTAGTGAGTGGTGCGGTGAGTGGTTTTGTGCCGGTTATGCCCATGAGGACGACTTCTAGGGCGGTGAATGGCAGGTCGGGGTTGTATTCTGTGGATTGCGGGACGTATCCTATGTGTTTGAGTGCACGGGGGCGTTTCCAGGCTGGGGTTGAGGCGATCTCTCTGCCGCAGAGTTTTACGGAGCCTTGATGCGGGAGGACGAGGCCGCAGCAGAGTTTGAGGAGGGTGCTTTTGCCTGCGCCGTTTGCACCGATAACGCCTGTGAATTCTCGCTCATGCAGGTGTAACGAGTCTATCTGAAGGATGGGCTTTGGGCCGGCTGTGACGGATATGTCCTTGAGGGTAAGGCAGTCTTTTGCTTTGTCAGGGGCTTGCATGGTCAGGTATTTCTGGGTTTAGAGCTTTTTTGAGGTTTTTTACGTTGTTGCGAACGAGGGTTTCAAAGTTGTTTTGCGGATCGGATATTCGTGGAAAATTGCTGAAGACGGCGACCTGGATGTTCAGTCTTTTCGCCATGGACAGGGCGAGGTCTGTCCCTTCCTGCTGATTTGCGATGATGAGCTTTGCGTTTTGGGTGCGGGCTTTTTGGATGCAGCGTTCGATCTGCGGTGGTGTGACCGCGTCGCTGGGGTGGAACTCGGCGACGACGCGGAGGCCTAGCCAGCGGGCGAAATCAGCCTGGTGCTGTGAGCAAACGACGGGAGTGTCTGTGAAGGGCCTGAAAGAAGGTGAGGTTTGCGGGTTGAATTCGGCTAATCTTTGCCTGAGCATCGCGAGATTTTTTTGGAACTCATTACTGTGAGCCGGGTAGATCGAGGTCAGTTGTTTTGCGACTTCTTCGCAGGTTGCGAGGTAGGTGGATGGGACGCAGAGGCCGGATCGGCCGGTTACTGTGAGGCACTGAAGGCCGTCGGCTTCGACTCTTTTGAGCTGATCGAGGAGGCTTTTCTGGAAGTCGAAAAGCAGGAGGGCCTTACTTGTTCTAAGCTGGTTTATCTGGCTGGGCTTGAGGTCGAAGTGGCCTGGGCACATGCCGGGTGAGGCGATGCAGAGTATGTTCGCATCGGGATATATGTCCAGTATGGCGCTTTGCAGATAGGTGCTTGTGACCGCGATCTCGGCGGCTGGATTCGCGGGTTCTTTACTGGTGCATCCGATGAAAGCGGTGAGCAGGAGCAGCGAGAGCAGGCATTTTGATGGGATACTTGTCATTCGAATGACCCTGTATATTTCATGTTATCAAGTCTTATTCGCACGATCGCGCCTTTGTCGGCCGATGGGTCGTACCATGTTTTGCGTGGTATTGGGAAACGGAGGTTTTGGACTTCTTCGTCTTCGGGGTCGTAGTTTGGTCCTACGCTGTAGACGACGTATTTTACGGGGCTTTCTCTGGGTTTGTTGTAGTATTCGCCTGTTTCTTTTTCGTTGTGCGGGAAGCCGTCGGGTACGTATAGCCAGCTTCCGTTGCGTCTGACTGAGTCTCCGTTCTGGACGAGGTCGCCGGGCGCGATGTATTTGTATGTGTGGTCGGGGTTGCAGCGGTCCTCGAAAGCGGAGGACATCGGGCCGTGCTTTTTGCGTTTTGCGGGCAGGTATTGGCCTTCGGTGAGCTCGCGGGGCAGTTGGTAGAAGTGTGACTGTATCATGCAGGAGACGTATGTGGGCGGAAACCTGCCTGCGTTATTGTGTGCGTAAGTTTCTAGTGCGAGGGCGATCTGCTTGAGCTCGGCGTTTACAGCGGTCACTTTCGCCCTTTTCTTCGCGGCAGCGAGGGTGGGCATGAGAACCGCCAGGAGCATCGCGAGGACGGCAATGACCACGAGCAGCTCCACGAGAGTGAAAGCCTTTGGCCGAGCCTTTGCAGATTGTCCGGTTATTCGGTCCATACGAGCCCGTCAACTTGTTCGAGCCATTCGTTTGCGAGTATCGCGAGGTCCTTGAGGTTAATCTGTGCGTCCATGTTGGCGTCGGATCTGAGTGTGCCCCGTCTGAAGCCTCTGTCGCCGAGAACGAGTCCGTTGCCGTCGTAGTTGCAGACGATTAGCTGATAGCCAGCGGTGTGCGGGGCTTGGCAGGACTGATCCATAATGCCGATAACATCGAAGACGTCGGCGAGGTTGTTGGAGTCGGGACGTATGCCCGGTCCACGTCCGAGGAGGACGGGGAAGGTTCGGCCGTGGTTGTCCGTTATGGTGACTGTCTGGCCCTGGCCCCATGTCTGGTCGGGTGCGAAGGACACGTCGTTGATCCGTATGTAGCGGCCCTGGTAGTATTCACAGCCGGTTTGCCTGGTGGGGTCGAAGATGAAGTCGTCGCTTGCGTCTTTGAGTTCGTTCAGAGAGACGGGTTCCGGCTGGGGCATGCCGACGGCAGGCTGGATGAGTTCAACAGTGAAGTCTTTGGCTGGGTCGTTGTCGTGCTGTTCGTTGATGTTCCGTTTGCCGTTGTAGAAGAGGTGTTTGCCTGTGACGCGTACGAGGTCGCCTGGCTGAAAGGTGTAGGCGGTATTAGGGTCGTGGTTTACCCGCCAGAGTTCGGCGAGCCATTCGGAGTCACTGTAGCTGCCGGTGGGCGGGACCCAGCCGAGGTTGCCGTATTTCTGCCCGAGCCAGACGGCTGTACCGGCGTGGTCGGTGCCCCGGCCCTGGATATACATTTCCCATTGACCACCCATGTAGGCAGGTGCGCTTGCGGACACATCCCAGAGTTGTTCCGGACTATTGAGGACTATGCCTTCCAGGGTGACGGTTTCGGGGCCGGTGAAGTCGCTGGTGCCGTCACTTTTTACGGCCTGGAATTCGGTGTGGGTTACCAGCTCGGCGAAAATAGCGGGTGTCAGTGTCAGCAGTGCTGCCATTGTCAGCCAGATTTGATTTTTTCTCATCACTTCTCTCCTAAAAATCATTGACTTGCGCATAAATATATAAGATACTTGCTACTGCATAAGAATATTGCATTCGTGCTACTCGGTCAACAGAAAAAGGCTGGGCTAGCGGAAATTTATCCATGTCATATCTTTTTCAATCTTATCAGGAGGTTCTAAGTGGACAGAAAAGTTACAGTGATTGATCTGGAGAAATCAGCCGAGTATCAGCCTTTGCTCAATGGTGATCCGCAGACGCATGGTATGCGTTCCGGTCGGGTTTATCTGCAACCCGGTGAGGCGTGCGGAGAGCATTCCACGAATGCACATGAGGAGCTTCTGGTCTTTCTTGGCGGTGAGGGGACGGCTTTGATAGGTCCCGACGCTCAGCCGCATGAGGTCGCCCAAGGGAAAGTGACCTATATTCCGCCTCATACTACGCATAACATCAAGAATACAGGGACGGAGCCGCTCGTTTATATCTATTGTGTGGCCCCGGTTGAGGAAAAGGGTGCGGCATAGGTTTTGCGTGCTGATGTGCTGGTTTTCTAAGTCCGTCTTATGAGTTTACTTTGCAAACTCGGCGCGTTATACTGCGTAGCTTTATTGAAACAGCTTACAGCGTCCAGCCTGCTGAGTATTTTGGCTTGGGCGGACGCAGTTATTACTTGTTCAGGCGGATAAATGGTAGAATTCAGCGAAATACCCGAGGTACTTGAAGACCTCAAACAGGGCAAGATGGTGGTTCTTGTCGATGATGAGGACCGTGAAAACGAGGGCGATCTGGTGGCGCCGGGGCAGTTTACGACGCCGGAGACGGTCAATTTCATGGCGAAATATGCTCGCGGTCTGATATGTCTTGCGCTTACGGAGGAAAAGTGCGACGAGCTCGGTCTGCATGCGCAGGCTCCGAACAATACCGCCCGGCTGGGTACGGCTTTTACTGTGAGTATCGATGCGCGGGACGGTATAACTACGGGTATCAGTGCGGCGGATCGTGCTAAGACTATCCGGGATGCGGTAGCTGAGGATGCGAAATCGGCCGATCTGGCTCGGCCGGGGCATATTTTCCCGCTACGTGCGCGTGACGGGGGTGTGCTGGTTCGGGGCGGACAGACCGAAGGGTCGGTCGATCTGATGAAGCTTGCGGGGCTGAATCCGTCGGGTGTGATCTGCGAGATCATGAATGATGACGGGACGATGGCGCGGGTGCCGGAGCTGATGAAGTTCTGTGAGGAGCACGATCTAAAGATAACATCTGTTGCGAAGATAATCGAATATCGGCTGCAGCGTGAGAGCCATATCAAACGGATACAGACGGTGAGCCTGCCGACCGATTACGGGCAGTTCAAGCTGATCGGGTATCAGAGCCCTAATTCGACCGAGCCGCATCTGGCGTTGTGCAAGGGCGGGATCGGTGATCTGGATGAGGAAGGCAATGTGATCCAGCACGATGAGCCGGTGCTTATCCGGGTGCATTCGGAGTGTATGACGGGCGATCTGTTCCATTCGCAGCGGTGTGAGTGCGGGTTCCAGCTCGTCAGGGCGATGCAGATGATAGAGAAGGAGGGGATCGGCGCGCTGGTGTATCTGCGGCAGGAGGGCAGGGGGATCGGGCTTGCGAACAAGCTGCATGCGTATAAGCTGCAGGAAGAGGGGTATGATACGGTCGAGGCGAATCTGAAGCTGGGTTTTTTGGCGGATAAGCGTGATTACGGGCTAGGGGCGCAGATATTGCGTGACCTGGGGATCAGCAACGTGCGGATATTGACGAACAATCCGAAGAAGGTCAGTCGGCTCGAGGTTTACGGGATAAAGGTGGCTGAGCAGATGCCGCTGCTGGCGAAGCCGGGCAAGCATAACGTGGAATATCTGCGGACGAAGAAGCGTATTTTCGGGCATTTGCTTGATGAGGATATTTAGCGGGGGCGAGGTGAGATTTTCGGCAGTCATATTTGTTTTACTTTGCGTGACAGGTTTCATTTGCGGGTGCGGTGAACCCCGATTGGCACCTAAGCGTTCTGAGGCACCTTTGAGAGCCGAAAGTCCGGCTGATATGCGGATACTCGGGTTGACGCGTGTCGAGACAAAGGGGGATTCGGGTAAGAAGCTCGAGGTGTTTCTGGAGCTTCGCAATTCCAGCGGCGAGCAGTTGAGGACGCCAGCGCGATTTCTGTTTGAGATGTATAAGTATCAGCCGCGGTCGTCTGAGCCGGCGGGTCAGAGGCTGCAGATATGGGACCCGGTCGAGGTTACGCGCGATGATCTTGCGGGGGGGGGCGGGTACTGGCTAACGTTTCTTGAGGCATATTCATTTGAGCTCGACCTGGGCGGATACGCAGGTCGGGTCGGCGATTATCTGCTGCAGGTGACCTGTTTTACGGCAGACGGCAGACGGCTGACGGATACGCTGAGGCTGAAGAATCCGTAGGCGATACAAGTGCGGAGTATCAGGTCGGGCAGCGGCAAGTCTTTTACAGTTATACAATTTTATTGACCCTGCGGGGGAAATTTGCGAATATACTCCCCGCGAGAGCATTGCAAGTCTAAACGAATGCCCATCAGGAGTTATGGTTCAGGAATGCAGACCCAACCTGTGAATAAAACCGATAAAGATACGATCACAATAGATGACCTTACGCTTGTGCGCAAGTGCAAGGCGGGGGATACGGTGGCGATGAAGCATCTGATACTTCGCTACCAGGACCGCATTTACAATCTGACCCATAAAATTTGTCAAAATCCTGAAGATGCGGCGGAACTTACGCAGGAAACCTTTGTCAAAGTTATACAGAGCATAAGAAAGTTCAAAGAGAACAGCAGCTTTTATACATGGCTCTTTCGTATAGCGGTAAATCTGACCATTAACCACTGCAGGCGCAAGTTTCGCATCAGTACGCGTTCGCTGGATGCTTTTTCCGAAGGTGACGAGGGCAAGGCGAGGCAGTTGAAGCACTACCTGGCGGACAGCAGTGCTGCGGACCCGGCGTTGGTAGCCCAGGACAGGGAGTCGGTCGAGATACTGAATGCTTCGATCGCACAGCTTGACGAGAAGCAGCGGACAATACTGGTTTTGCGTGATATTGAGGGTATGCCTTACGCGAAAATTGCCGATACTCTGGAAGTAGAAATCGGGACTGTGAAAAGCCGAATAAGCCGTGCGAGAAAGAGTTTGCGAGAAATTCTGGATTCTGTGATCAAATGAGAGAATTCGATCCGAAAATTGAAGAAATGCTGAGCGGCTATATCGACGGCGAGCTTAGCCGTCGCGAGCACGCTGAGGTGCAGCGGTTGATCCAGAATGATCCGGATGCTGCAAGCTATGTGGCGCGGCTTCGCAAGCAGAAGCTGCTGCTCAATTCCATGCCGGTAAGTGATGCACCTGCAACTACTTATGATGACGTTCGGGCGGCGCTGGAGCGCGAGTTTATACTGGATGATACCGCGCATACTACGGGCGAGAAGGCTGGTCGGAGGCATTTGCTTGTAAGACGTTTTGCGACGGCGGCGATAATTCTCGTGATGCTTGGCGGGTTGACGGCGATCATCATGGATATAGTGATGCCCGAAGGGGGTTCGCAGCCTTTGATATCTAATGATTTCAGTATTCCTGAACCGGTAGCGATGCGGGATGAGCCGTCTGCGGTTGCAATGAGGAGCCGTGCGGCAGCACCTGAGGCGAAGGCGATGGCGGTTGCTCCGGAGGCGAGTCCGTTTGTCGTTAGGCTAGATCTGGCGACAGGAGAGCCGATCAGTGTGAATAATTTTGTCCAGCAGCAGGTTTTCAATCACGATCTGCTCGAAAATACCATGCCTACGCGGGAAGAGGGCAGGACGGTTTATAAGATTACTGCGGGGGTCGACAGGCTCAAGGGGTTTGTCGGTGAGCTTGGGCAGGCGTGGCCGAAGGCGGTTTCGACGAAGCTGACTTTAGTCGATCCTGCGGCCAGCGAGACGGATATTTTCGTTGAGGATGCGGATTTTCGGCAGGTTATGCAGGTTGTTTCGCAGGACGATCCGCAGAAGAGGGTCGAGCTGGCGCGTGTATTTGCGAGCGGCGGGGGTCTAGAGGGGTCGATGATCGCGAGTGCTGAGGCGGATGTGCAGGGGGATATGCCTGATCCGGGCAGGCCTGAGCTGGCGTCGGGCGACGGCAGGCAGTTGGCGGCGGAGGACGATCCGGATGCTGAGCAGGCGGTTTTGATCCTGACGGTGCTCAAGGCGGGTGAGGGGCAGCAGCGGTAATTAGGGGCTTGACGTTTGCGGTCGGTCGCATATCATTGATCCATGTCTGATAATTTTCCAATTGTGTATGAGAGGGAAGGGCCTTTGATGCTCGGTGCGGATGATACATGTCTGGTTATAGTCGATGTGCAGGAAAAGCTGACGGCGGTGATGCACGAGCGGGAGCGGCTGGTGCGGAATCTGGCGATCCTGGCGGAGGCGGCGGGTCTGCTGAGGCTGCCGACCGTTTATTGCGAGCAGTATCCGCGGGCGCTGGGGCGTACGGTTGAGGAGCTGCGCGGGCATCTGGACGCGGAGGAGGCGGTCGAGAAGATGGCGTTTTCGTGTATGGCTGAGCCGGAGTTTGTCGAGAGGCTGGCGGCGACGGAGTGCAGGAACGTGCTGCTGGCGGGGATCGAGGCGCATATTTGCGTGTGTCAGACGGCGGTTGATCTGCTTGAGAAGGGGTATAATGTGCACCTGGTGACGGATGCGGTTTCGTCGCGTACGGCGGAGAATCGGGACATTGCGATCAGGCGGATGGAGTCGGAAGGGGCGGTGTTGTCGACGACGGAGATGGCGCTGTTCGAGCTGCTGGGGACGGCCGAGCATGAGCAGTTCAAGAGGATCGCGGGGCTGATTAAGTAGGATGTGCGAATCTTCGGTGTTCTAAAAATGCGAGCGAGAGGAGTCGAACCTCCACACCCAAAAGGGTACCAGGACCTAAACCTGGCGCGTCTGCCAATTCCGCCACGCTCGCGTTTGGAGGGGGTATTATACTGGGAAAAAATGTGACTGCAACCCTTGAATTTGTTCCGGTTTAAAATAAACCTTCTTCGTCCTCGTCGTCGAAGTCTTCTTCTATTTCTTCTTCGGCGGGTTCTTCATTTTCTTGCTGCTGTTCGGCTGCGATCTTTTCGATCTTTTTCTCTGCGCCGGCGAGGATGGTCCTGCAGTGTTTGATCAGTTCCATGCCCTGTTCGTACTGTTCGATGCTTTCCTGGAGGGGGACCTCGCCTCGTTCGATGTGTTCGACGATCTCGCGGAGGTTTTCGATGGACTGTTCGAATGTTAATTTAGTTATGTCGTTTTTGCTGCCTTTTTTTGCCATTGTTTAACCGTTTATTTTGAATGTGCCGTTCTTTATTCGCCTGGCTAGTCGGCTGAACGGCTGGTTTCTTGTTTTGTTTTGACCGTGCTTGTGAGCTTTTCGCGGCTTGCGAGTTCGGTTACGATCCGGTCGCCGATCTCGGCGTCGGCCGAGTTTGTGACGACCTTACCGGTCTTGTCGTTTACCGTCATGCTGTAGCCTCGTTTGAGGACGGCCTTGGGGTCGAGCGCACTCAATTTATTCTCAATCGCGGTCATTTGCAACTGCCTTTTCGCGATTACTTCCTTTGTGGAGCTTCGCAGGCTGCTGCTGAGGGATTCAAGATGGAGCTGTTTGCGGCCGAGCAGGCGGTGTGGTTCGATCTGGCGTATTTTGTCCCGAGACAGGTCGAGTTCGGCGCGGTGGCCGGCGAGTCGGCCTTGCATCGACTGGACGAGGTCGGTGGTAGTTTCGTCGAGCAGTTGGCGTGACTGGTTGACGGTCCAGTCGGCCCTGCGGAATACGACGCTGGCCTGGATCGCGTGGAGCTGCTGGCGGGCGAGGTCGAGTCGGCTGCGTAGCGACATTGCGAGGCGTTTTTGTGTTGTGCTGAGGGCGTCCATTACTTCGTTGACGTCGGGGACCGCGATGACGCCGGCTTTGGTGGGTGTGGAGGCTCGTGCGTCGGCGACGAGGTCGGCGATGGTGACGTCGACTTCATGGCCGACCGCGCTGATGATGGGGACCTGTGAATCGTATATTGCCCGCGCGACGGCTTCTTCGTTGAACTGCCAGAGGTCTTCGAGCGAGCCGCCGCCACGGCCGATGATGAGGACGTCGAGGTTGAGTTTATCGTTTCGGCGGTTCACTTCGCGGATAGCATCGGCGATCTTTGCGGCTGCGCCCTCGCCCTGGACGGGGACGGGGAAGAGGGTCAGCTCAGCGCATGGCCAGCGGTTGTAGATGCTGTCGGATATGTCGCGGACGGCTGCGCCGGATTCGCTGGTCATAACGCCGATCCGCATGGGGTATTTTGGGATCGGTTTTTTGTGCTCGTCTGCGAAAAGGCCCTCTTCGGTGAGGCGTTTGACCATTTGTTCGAAGGCGACCTGGAGCTGACCGACGCCTGCCGGTTCCATGCGTTCTGCGTAGAACTGGTATTTGCCGCCTCTTTCGTAGACGTCGACGTAGCCGGTGGCGAGTACTGCCATGCCGTCTTCGGGGCGGAACTTTGTTTTGGCGAAATTGCTGCGCCACATGACGCAGGGGATTATGCCGCCGGGGTCCTTTAGCGAGAAGTAGCAGTGTCCGCTGCGGTGGTGCTTCCAGCCGCTGATCTCGGCGCTTATGGTGAGACGCGGGGGCAGATTGGCTTCGAGCACCATCTTGACGATCGCGTTGACTTCGCTTACGGAGTAGATTTTTTTCTGTTTTTTTGCCATGGCGGGTGATTATATCATCGGTTGGGCGGTTTTCCAACCACGTCAATGAAAAAAGGCTGCAAGTCGTGTGACTCGCAGCCTTTGTGAATATGAGTGGGCAGTGCTATTACATTGGGCCGGTTCCCATGAGCCAATTTGCGGCGAGTTCGGCAAGGTCCTGCATGTCGACCATTCCGTCGCCTGTAATGTCGGCAGGAATTGGCGGCAGGCCGGTGAATGCACCAACCGCGTAGGCGGCGCCTGTCGGGGCGGAGTCGTCGATCTCGCGGACCAGTACGAGGTGCTCGCCTGGGCCGAAGCTGGGGGCGGAAGGAACGGCAACTGCGAAATAGCCGGCCGGGCTCGCCTGGGACATGCCTACGGGCATGCCGTCGATGTATACTTCGAACTCACCTGTCAGGCCGCAGCCCTGGATTCGCATCATGGCGGGATCGGGCAGGGCGGAGAAAGTGATCTCGGGATGGCAGCAGGTACTGCCGGGTTCCGGGACCGCGATGGTGAACCAGTCGCTAGGTGGGTCCGTAAGGCTCATCCCGCCCATCTCGGGGATCTCGGTTGTGTATGAAGATATAGCGGCGTTGAGGAAGGGCATGCCCGGGATGTCGGTCGGGCCGGTCAGCATCTCAGCGGGCATGATGATCTCAAGTGAGTGATTGTCCAGTACTGCCGGGCCGCGGTCGTGTGCGTGGTTTTCGTGAATCAAAAGTTGAACGTCCGTCATATTACCGGTTGCATAATCCTCGTAAAGAGCAAAGCCCTCCGGTATGCCTGAGGGGTTGAAAACCTCGGCTTCCAGAAGCCCGTCCGAAATGCCGTCACCATTCTGATCGATCTCGATTTCGTATACCGTTGCCAGAGTCTGATGCGGCATGAACGTGCCGTCCAGGTGGATCTCTACGCTCGCTGTGCTGGTCGGCTCGATGGGGCTTGGGATGAAAACTGATGTTTCGATAATGTCTACGAATCCAAACATAGGATCGATAAAACCGGTTCCGTCGGACAGGACCAGGTCGTCGCAGCCGTCAAGTACCGCGCCGTGTACGTCCAGTACGCGTTCAGCTCCGGAGGGCATTGTCGAGGGGCGGTCCGGAAATACGGGCTCGAGGTTGAATGCCCAGCCGCGTTTTTTTGCCTGTTTGCGGATCTCCTCGATCTCGTCTTCTGTCATTTCCGTGCCTCCGTCGGTGTAGCCGTACATGATGCTGTTGGCGTCTTCGGCTGCATACTTGTCGTAATCCAGCGTCAGAGCGTGGCAGAACTCGTGTGCGACGGTTCGTCCCATCTTCTGCGGATCGGCGTCGGGTTCGACTACGACTGTGGGATTGCGGTGAATGGCCCAGCCCGCGGTGGTGGGGTCCTCCGTCCAGCAGTCATCTGCGATGGTGAGTTTAAGGCCCTTGCCCGCTCCGCAGGTGTTGTCTAGCTCCTGCCTGCCGGCTTCCTGTGCTTCTTCGCCTTCGGCATAGGTCAGGTCGCCGTCGTTGTCTCCGACGTTGAAGGGCTGATTGGTTTTTACTACGACGAGGCTTATGCCTGCCTGGTCAAGGATTTCATTTGCCCGGGCGACGGCTGCTTCAACCTGGCTTGCGTCTGAGCTGTCGACGACGTTGACGACTACGGGGACGACAATGTGCTCGGCGGCAGATGCTACTGTCGGCATGCAGCAGAGCGAGAGCAACATGATCGCGGCGCAGATCGGGCGATTGATGGTTAGTGATCGCATGGAAAATACCTCCTAAAAAAAGTACCGTTACGGGCCTCTCCTCGAACTGCGTGCTATGCCTGCTCCTAAATGGGCCCTCCTAACTTTGAATTATAGCTGTTTTCGGTATTTGTGTCAATGTCTGTCGTAAGTTATCTTTGATGCAAATGCCTTTTGATAAGGGACTTACGCAAGGTCAGGTGTGATGTGAATGTAAGTATATGGTAGTATTTATGATAAGATATAAAGGGTATCAGGAGGGTGCGGGGCGGTGAGTTTTTGATTGTTTTGGTTTTATTGCTTGACTTGTGTTCGGATTTAGGCAAAATAGCGAAGCTTTAGGAATTGGAGAATTCCAGCTCAGCGTTTTTACAGGTTATCAATGAAACCGTTTGTGGAACTGTACTGAGCTAATTTCCCCAAATTTTTTGCGACTTGAGGTTTGCGTTCAAGATTTATATTTTACTTGGGCGCAAGTATTGGTATAATTGTATTATACAAATTAATTTGACCCTACCCAGGATGCGGGCCTCACAGGCCCGAATCCGCTACGCCCATGCGGCCGTCGGACCCCATACCCACAACCGGCGGCCGCTACTTTTTTGCGCAGAGATTCCCACAGGATTTGCAGGTCCCCCACGGGCAATCTTGAGAATGGTCGGCTGATCAGCCGATGACGGCTTCCAGATGGTCGCCGGATTCGAGGATTGCTTCGTTTTCCAGTTTCAAGGTGATGCGGCTTCCTTGTACGGTGGTTTTCGCTCTTATATTCTTGCCGTTAATCTTCACGAGAGCTTTTGAATTCTGTACACTGCTGCCGGTATCAAATGCGAGGGTGCGAAGTTTGAGCTTCCCCCATTTGAGTTTGAGGCTGTTGGTTTGTTTACTCTTGGTACGTTGCTGGCTGATTGTTCCCCAGCCCTGTGCGGATGTGAAGGCTGCGCGGAAATTGTCAGGGCGCAGCTTTGGTGCCCATGCGATGTATCCCTTCGGGCCGTGGTATTCGTATCCGCAGATCGCCTGGAAGCTGCCGTAACTGGCCATCGCTCGTGCGTAATGGTCGCTGCACTCGATCTCATTGTATGGGTTGCGGAGTTTGGCGTTGTATCGGTCGTGGATAACCCGCGTGATCGCGAGGCCTTCTTTGAGCATTCCTTCCCATATCATGTGTGCCGCTACCTGGTGCTCGAAGCCGCTCATGCATTCGTTGAAATAGCCGAACTGCCAGTGTTTTTCCCAGTCGTCGCGTTTGCCGCCTTTGGGCCAGGTGCACATGATAAGCCCGCCGTCACCGGCGAGAGCGTAGGGTCTGCCTTTTTCGAAGATTTTCTTGAACGGGCCGACATCTTTGGTGAAATTGTATTTCCAGAGGCTGTTGAGGGCGCTTTTGATGTGCTTTTGGGAATAGAGTCTGCCGAGTCCGACCTGCCATGCCCACCATTGTCCGATCACCTGGTCGATGTAACAGCCGGAGTCTGTGCCGATGGCATCCATGTGTGCGGGATCGGGTTTTTGAATGAAGTATTCGCCGTTGTAGAGGTCGTTGACGAGGCGGTCGGCGCCGCGTTTTGCGATCTTTGCGGCGCGGGCCGCAAAATCCAGGTCACCCATTTCTTTGGCCATTGCTTCGGCTGCACGCAGAGAGGCGTTGTAAAGCGAGCTGATCCATGCGATCTGGCCGTACCAGGCGGCGTCGAGAGTGTTCGGCTGGGCTCCGTCGAGGATGCCGTCGTTGTCAGTGTCCTTGCTGATCAGATACTGCATGGCCTTTTTGATGCGCGGCCAGTTGCGTTTTAGAAAGCTGCTGTCGGGGCTCATCTGGTGTTCGCGGTAGGCACGGAGGACGTTGCCGGCCTGACCGTCGTAGGCCGGGGCCTTGCTGACCTCGCCGCGGTACCAGACCATGCCTGTGTCTTCTTCAAATGCCAGGCCGAAATCCACGCGTTCACGCAGTATTCGCTCCAGCTCGGGGAAGAGCCTCGCTACTGCCTGGGCGTAGTGCCAGACGTGAGTGCATGTGCCTTCGCAGCAGCCTACGCCTTCCCATGCGTAAAAGCGACCGTTGGTGAAGCGGTGTGATGTCGAGGTCGCCAGTGTGGATATGTTTGCGAAGGTTCGGTCCAGGAACCAGTACGGCAGTGTGCTGTCGTACCACGTGTCTCGCCAGGAGCGAGTGGTTTCTGTGAGCGTGTCGAAGTTTTCGGCGATGTGTTCAGCGACCGCATGGGCGGAGTTGAAGCGGGTTGCGTAATATCGGCCGACATTTCCAAAGCGGGGCATGATCATATTGGGGAAGTGCCATGTGATGAGGAATGTTAAGGTTTCGCTTTGGCCCGGCGGAAGATGGAGTTCGCGGATCACTGCTCCGGTCATTTTGTCTGAAAAGGGTTTGTCTGCCTGGTCGACAGCGGTGCCGGGATCGCGGGAGATACTGAATGGCTTATCGTTGCCCTGGGCGGTCGCTACATCTTTGCCTTTGCCGGCCAGCAGGGCGAGTGCGATCGTGCCGAAATCGCTTCTCTCTTGCAGGGGGACTTCTTCGAGTGGGTCAGCCTTTTTGTCGCTGAAGACTATATGATCGACGCCGATGTTTCCCCAGCCGCCTTTGAAATTGTCAACGATCTCGATTTTCGCATTTCGGCCTTCGTATTCGGCGACATCCCAGAACGCCTGGTGCATCGTATTAGAATTTTTGCCTGTTGCGATGCGAACCGCTTCGCCGTCGATGATGAGATTCATGCAGGTGGCGTCTTTGCGGCTGCCTCCGCCGATCAGGAAATTGATGTACCTGCGTTTGAGGGTGAACTTTCGGCTGGTCATTTTGCCGACATGAGCATCACCCTGCGGGATGTTTTCTCCGTTGCGTACGTTGTGGGAATTGATGAGCCTTTCGCCTTTTTGACCGACTTTGCCCTGGTATGCGGGCATGTCTTCGGCGATCACAGGGGCGTCGCCGAAAGCTGTTCCTTCGACGTTCCAGTCTTTGTAGTTGTCTTTTTCGAAATCCTCGAAAAGGATGTCTTTGCGCTTGGGTCCGGAGTAGTTCTGCGGGGGCTTGTGTGCACTGCACTGTATGCAGGTCATCTGTTTACTGCGTATGACGTTGTTGCGCCGCATGACTGTTTCATCGGAACCGGTATGCAGGCAGACGGGGTTTTCTATTGAGCCTGCGAGTCTTACCTTTATGGACGTGTCTGATGTGTTGGTAACGGTGTAGTTCATTATCGCGGCGGGATAGCTTGAAGCGTCGGTGTCCAGCGGTATGAAAGGGGAGAACGCTCGCAGCTTGATCTCGACGGGCAGGTCCGCGTCCCGGTAATACACGTGTCCGATGGGATACTCGCCGCGGAATTCTATGTCGTTGAAACCGTCTTTGTTCAGCGTTTTGGCGACCATTTTATCAGCGGTCTCGACTTCGATCGCGAAGCCCTGTTCGAAAGGGGATCGCTGCGTTAGCGGCTCGACGTAGTTCTCGCCGTTTCTGCCCTTGTTGCAAACGCCGTGGACATACTTGTTGAAAATGTCCCACAGCCACAGCTTGCCGTCACCGCCGAGATAGACCTGGCCTGCGCATAGACCGCCCACCGGCATGCCGATATATTTGAGGTTGTCGCCGGAATAGACTTGAGGCTCGCCCCTGAGGAAAAGCGACCGTTCCCAGGCACGGGGAAGGTTCTTCTTTGCGGGTATCAGCTCTCTGTATCTTGACCGGACATCCGCAGCAAGCGTGAGTTTTTCAAGGCCTGGCAGAAGAAGACCGGCGGTACCGGCTGCACTGATGGTGAGAAAATCTCTTCGACTGATCTTGTTATTAGACATGACTGCTCCCTGGTTTAACCCAATTATCACTACGCCTTTATAGAAAGCCTGAGTCGTGTCAGCGTTGGAGTCGGCCTTCCATGTTTTTGCTGGATGTTCAGCAAGCCTTCTGATGCTACTCTGCTATACTTTTCCCACGGGGGCGATGTAGACCGCGAATTCGTCTTTGCCGTCGAGTCCTATGACGTGGTCGACCTGGTCCTGGAAATATGCGGCTATTGCGCAGGTTCCTGCGTTGATCGCTTCGACAGCGAGGTACAGGTTCTGGGCGATATGCCCGGCATCGAGGGCGATGAGCTTTGGCGAGGCGACGGTGTACCGCCATTCCATGCGGTAGGGGACCGAGGTCCATACGAAAGAGACGGCGGCGGTTGCGATGAAAGTCTGGCCGCAGCATGCCTGGGCGAGTCTGCCTTCGATGCCTTTTTCAGTTCTTATCAGTTCGAGTTTGTGTTCGACGGGCAGGTATCTGTACAGGCCTGCTTGAAGGCCTTCGACTTTGCGGATCACGAGATAGGTTTCGAGTGCGTGACGTGATCCTGCTGAGGGGACGTTACGGAAGCTTGTGACTCCGTTCGCGGTAACCCGGCGGACGCCCTGAGTTGCCCAGAGAAGGAAGGAGAGTTCATTGAGGCTGATATGCTCGTCTTTGAAGCGGCGGTGGCTTTTTCTGTTTTGGATCGCATCGAAGAGGGAGATGTGTCCGATGTCCAGTTTGTCGGCGGGCGTGAGATCGATCAGCTTGGCATTTTCGTCATACGGTTTTTCTACCGGCGGGGCCTGGACGCCTTTCTGCTGGTCGCTTGCGATCTCGGAAAGGTCCTTCCAGTCATCGGCACGTAAAAACTTTCTGTTCTTTTCGATTGGGTGCATTTATTACCTCTCAGGTTTATTAATTTGTTATCTTATTATTCGTGCTGGTCGTCCTGCAGAAGCTTTTCGGCTATTTCTGCTGCAGTACGTACCAGGTCCGGACAGACGTCGAATGCATTATCTTTCGATGCGGCGGCCTTGCCTTCTTTTGCGGCCAGATCGAAGCCAAGCAGGTCGCGGCAGTCGCGGGCCCCGGTTTGTTCGATAAATATTTTGATTGCCTGCTGTGAGATATTTACCATTTCGGCTTTGCTTTGCATGTCCGCGGGTTCGCGTCGGCCGTATTTGCAGCCGAGCACGATCAGCAAGCCTGAGAGGGCGCCGCATGTCTTGCCCGTGCCTCCGATGCCGCCTCCGAATGCCGCTGCGGTGCGAAGTGCGGTGTCGCGGTCGATCTCCACGTCCGGAGCGAATGCGCCTGCTACCGCCTGTGCACAATTGTATCCGCTTTTGAAAAGTTCTACTGCCTGGTCCTGTCGGGTAGACGCCATTGGATACCTTTCTCTTTGACGAACGGTTTTGAAGAGCAATTATAGTCGTTGAATTGCTGGTAGTAAACCTTTGTGCTCGTCAATTCCGGCTGCGCAACAAAAAAGCCCTGCAGGTTTGCGGCCGGCAGGGCTGGGGGAGTTTGTTTCAGACAGGTCGTTATTGCATTACGGTACTTGCGTTCTGGATCATCGCGATCGTGGCGGTGAAGTCGCCTGCGTTGGAGATGACGCCGTCATAGCCTTTGTTAATAAGGGCCTGTTCCTCTTTTTCTCCGGAACCTTCGGCTACGGCCAGGATCCTGGTGCTGTTGAGTTCGTCATTAGTGCGTACATAGCTGCATATCTGATCCGCATCGATGTTCTGTGCCATCAGGTTGAGCAGTATGACGTGCGGGGTTGTCCGCTGTGCGATAATGCCTGCATCGAAGCTGTTTAAGGCAATTTCGACCTCGTAATTCCGTTTGGTTTCGAGGCCAGCCGCCAGATCTTCGGCAGTGTCCTTGTCGCTGTCGATGATCAGGATGCGCATTTTGCCGATCTCCAGCGCGTCAGTGGGCATGTCATGGGCCTTCATGAAGCGCAGCAGCTCGCCGGTGGGTATTCGCCGGTCGCGCGAACCAGGGATACGATAGCCCTTGAGCTGGCCGGAATCGAACCATTTTGTTACGGTACGAGGAGCCACGTTGCATATCTGGGCCACCTGCCCTGTTGTCAGTACGTCTTTTTTCTTATTCATCATTCACACACCTTATTTTTGTTTGGTAACACGCCACGGTCCAGCCATGAAGTAGTTAATTTTGCTCTGGTGAAATAATCGACTATCTAAGCGGGTCACATAATCTGCTCTAAATAAAACGGTTATAACGGCGGGGCTGGGGGTGAGTCTGGCAGGCGAGGGTCCTATAATAGCAAAACATTACATTTAGCGGTATCGAGGGTCCTGAAATGGATTTTGTGTTATAGTCGGCATATGGTTGATTTAGAAAAAGAAGGTCGTGTAATCAGTTTGGCGATGAAATCTAAGTCACAATTTTTGATTTTTCTTGACCTTATCTGTGCAATCTTTATTATTAGCACAGCAGACTTTTTAAGTATGAACCCTTGCGCAAAGTGTTACGTACGAGGGACTAAAAGGAAATCATAAAAGAGTCTGGGTAGGCTCCTAATCTGGAGTCGCGGTAAGTAAAGTTCGAATGACACCGAGTTTGTCAGGTTTTTGGCGATAGGCAAGAAATTGTCGGGTCAGGCCTGTTAAACAGGTGAATACGGTTATGAATGTAAGTAAAGATCACACACGAACCCTGCAGAATATTATATCTGCTGCCGATCTAAGGAGGTACTTCCGCAATGACAGCGGCTGTAAGTGCTTGCGGCGGCCAGAGTTAATCTCATGCATGTCTAATATGGCCATTTCTGCGGCCAGACAGGGCGGGTGTACTCTCTGATCTGACATTCCAAGCTGGCATATCTCGGACTTATCTTGCCTGACCCGGCGTGTATTGCGCAGTGCGACATGGTGTCTGCGGTTGTTTTGCGCATCAAGGAAAGGTAAGGTAGAATGGAAATACTAGCAGTAACGACAGGTCATGTCATTCTGGCTTCTGTCGCGGGGCTGGTGGCCGGTGGAGCGGTCATCTTTGCTGCCCTCAAACTGAGCCAGAAAGCCAAGCTCTCGAATGCCGAACAGGAACTTCAACTCAAGATCGACGAGGCAAATCGTCAGGCTGAATCGATCGTCAAAGCAGCGAAACTGGATGCAGCAGAAGAAGTAATCAAGAAAAAGGAAGAGCTGACGGCCGAGATGAACCAGGTTCAGGCTCAGCTTCGTGACAAGGACAACAGGCTGACAAAGCGGGAAGATACGCTCGATCGCGAGACCGAGCAGCTTCGCAAGCAGGAGAACCAGCTTAAGGAGTCTGAAAAGGAGCTTCAACGCAAGGAATCTAACCTCGAAGCGAAGAA
The DNA here is from genome assembly GCF_002007645.1 of Anaerohalosphaera lusitana. Taxonomy (GTDB): domain Bacteria; phylum Planctomycetota; class Phycisphaerae; order Sedimentisphaerales; family Anaerohalosphaeraceae; genus Anaerohalosphaera; species Anaerohalosphaera lusitana. The sequence continues at coordinate 3,523,861 of NZ_CP019791.1, read as the reverse complement.
CAAAGAGCTTTCCAGCATGCTCGCTCAGCAGAAGAATCAGCTTCTGAAGATCTCGGGAATGAATGTTGAGGAAGCACGTGATCTGCTGCTCAAGCGGCTCGAGGACGAATGTGAGCACGAGATGAGCCAGCTTATCGAGCGGAAGGTTGAAGAGGCCCAGGAAGACGTCGAGCAGAAGAGCCGGGAGATCATCAGCACCGCGATCCAGCGTTATGCGGCTGAGCAGACCTGCGAAGTGACGGTCAGCATGGTGGACATTCCCAGTGACGAAATGAAGGGCCGAGTGATCGGTCGGGAAGGGCGTAATATCCGGGCGTTCGAAAAGGCGACCGGTGTTGACGTGATCGTTGACGATACGCCGGGCGTGATCATCGTCTCGGGCTTTAACCCGCTGCGTCGTGAGGTCGCACGCCAGAGTATGGCCAAGCTTATCCAGGACGGCCGAATTCATCCGACGCGGATCGAAGAGGTTGTCGAACAGACCCAGAAAGAGCTCAATCAGAAGGTTCTGCAGCTCGGTAAGGCGGCGGCTACGGAAGTTGACGTACGCGGTCTGCCGAACAAGTTGCTGGCGATGCTCGGTTCGCTCAATTACCGCACCAGTTACGGCCAGAACGTGCTGCGGCACTCGGTCGAGGTTGCGTTCCTCGCACAGGTCATGGCTGAGGAGCTCGGTCTGGACGGCTCGATCGCGAGAAGGGCGGGCCTGCTGCATGACATCGGCAAGGCCATGGACCGCGAGACAGAGGGCGGCCATCCAGCGATCGGAACCAACTATCTCAAGCGATTCAACGAATCGTCTGTCATTCTCAATGCTGTAGAGGCCCATCACGGTGATATACCGGCAAACAACCCGTATACGCCGCTTATCGCGGCCGCTGACGCTGTCAGTGCATCGCGTCCGGGCGCACGTCGTGAGACGCTGGAACGCTATATCAAGCGTCTGGAGAAGCTTGAAGAGATCGGCAACAGCTTCCAGGGCGTCGAGAACTGCTACGCCATTCAGGCAGGCCGTGAGGTTCGTGTGATCGTCGATTCGAACAAGATCATCGACGACAACGCGATGAAGATGGCTCGCGATATCGCCAAGAAGATCGAAGACGAGATGACCTATCCGGGCGAGATCAAGGTGACCCTCCTGCGGGAAGTTCGCTGCGTGGAATACGCTCGATAGTGAGAAGAATTGTTCAGCCGCCGGCGCGTGATATTGCGAGTCGGCGGCTTTTATTCTGTCGGTAAACGCAGGCAGAAAAACAAGCACATAAGTTTAGCTCAGACATATCATGAAAGCACGCGTTCTTTGTATCGGTGACATTGTCGGCAGGCCCGGCAGACACATTCTCTCGCAGGTTCTGCCCGCGTATGTGCGGGATAATAATATCGACTGCGTCATTGCCAACGCTGAAAACGCGGCAGGTGGTTCGGGGCTTACGCCTCAGATATACGAAAAGCTCTTGCGGTACGGTGTGAACCTGGTGACGCTGGGCGATCATGCTTACCGCAAACGTGATATCGTTTCGACGCTGGAGACGGCTGACAATATCGTTCGGCCTGCGAATCTATCGCCCGAAGCGGCGGGTAAGGATTTTGCGATCTATCAGACGGCTAACGGGGTGCGGGTTGCGGTTATAACGCTTATCGGCAGGATATTCATGAAGCCGGCCGACTGCCCGTATGCCCGGATTGATGCATTGCTGAGCAAGATACAGAACCAGAATCTTGCGGACGTTATATTCGTTGAGATGCATGCGGAGGCGACATCGGAGAAGGTCGCGATGGGGTATTATCTCGACGGCAAAGTCGCGTGTGTGTTCGGTACGCATACGCATATCGTGACCGCAGATGAGACGCTGCGGACTAAAGGTACCGCTTACATTACAGACATTGGCATGACGGGGGCGCATGAATCGGTTCTGGGTCGAAAGACGGAGAAGGTGATAAAGGCGTTCAGGACGCAGATGCCGTTTCCGTTCGAGATCGCGACGGAGGATCAGCGGGTTTCGGGTATCGTTGTGACGGTGAATTCCAATACGCATCTGGCTGAGTCCATCGAGCGGGTTCAGTTGACCTGTTCCGAGACCGACAGCCAGGGGTATGACTCAGACGACGGTCGGCCGGACCGTCCGAGCATTATCTAGCCGGGCATTTCCGCAAGACAAGACTACCTGCCTTACAAGCAGGGAATTACCGCTTTCGTCCTATCAGCACTCCCCTTGCCGGTGCGGGATAGCCCTCGATCGTTTTGCTGCTGTCATTCGGGTCGAGGTAGTTCGGCAGGGACTCAAATGCCATCCACTCCGTCGGTCGTTGTTCTTCGGCCGTCGTTCTGGTTACGTCGATAATACGAACATCGTGTAAACCGGCCTGCGTCATCCACTCAGCAGCCAGGCGGGGGCTGGGTATTGCCCAGACGTTCCGCATTTTCGCATACCTGCCTTTAGGTTCCAGTATCGCTTCGCCAGGCTCATCTATGACTAGGGTTTCCAGTATGACCTCGCCGCCGGGCAGGGTCAGGTTATGCAGCTCCCGCAGGTGAGCTATCGGGTCGCGTCTATGGTACAGAACGCCCATCGAGAAGACCGCGTCATATGATGGTTTGTCCGTTGGCACGTCTTCGATGCCGAGGGGCAGGACGGCGGTGCGTTCACACTTTGCGAATCGGTTCAGGGCAAGGAACTGAATGACGAACAGCAGGAAGGGGTCGATCGAGACGACGGCTCTTGCGCCTGCGTCTATCATTCTGAAGCCGAAGTAGCCGTTGCCGCTGCCCACGTCAAGAACGAGCTTGCCTTCCAGGGGTTCGATGGCGTCCTTGACGCGGTCCCATTTGAGGTCGGATCGCCATTCGGTCTCGATGTCGATGCCGAAGACGCTGAAGGGGCCTTTGCGCCAGGGATGCAGGGTCATCAGGTTCTGACGGAGTATATCGAGGTCTGTGTCGTCACAGTCGTCATGTTTGCCGATGCGTAACGCATTGCTGCCGAGGTCGATCGTGGAGGGTGTGATATTTGGCATTGACTCAACTGCACCGAGCCAGCGGTCGAGGTCTCCGTGTGAGATGTTCTCGCAGATGTCGGCAGTGATGGACCGCAACCGGTCAGACAGCTCGGCGTCAACCGTGCGAAGGTGATCGAAAAAATTGTCGAAATAGCTTAGCATGTCTGTCATTTGAAAGCCGCGAAGGATACAAAGTTGACGCACTGGAACCACTGATGGATTCGGCTGAAGCCAGCGTTTTTGAGACGCTGCAGGTGTGTCTCTGTGCTGTCCGGGACGAGCACGTTTTCCAGTGCCTTACGTTTCTGGCTTATCTCGAGATCGCTGTAGCCCTGCAGGCGTTTGAAGTCGTGATATATGTCGGTAAAGAATTCCTGCTCTTGAGTGTTTTCGAATTTTATCTTTTCCGAGAGTATGAGCACTCCGCCGGGCAGCATGCCTTCGTAGATTCGTTCGATGAGCTCTTCCCGTCCGGTGGTATCGAGGAACTGCAGCGTGTAATTGCATACGACTACTGAAGCATTTTCGAAGGTCATATCCGCCACATCTGCTTCGACAAGCTGTACGTCGGTTTTGCTTTTTTCGTTCTGCAGTATCTGTTCGCATCGTGCGAGCATTGCCGGTGAGTTGTCGATTGCGATGACTTTGCAGCCGGACTGTTTTATGCCCCGCAGCATTGCGATCGTCCCGCCGCCGAGTGAGCAACCCAAGTCGTAGCAGTTGCTGTTCGGCTGGGCGAAGTGTTCGGCGAAGACATGGACCATACCCAGAACGGTGGCATAGCCGGGGACGGAGCGTCTGATCATGTCGTCGAAGACCGATGCCACCTTGTCGTCGAAAACGAAGCCGGATACTCGTTCCTGATAGTGTGCGAATACGTTGTCAATGTCGCCGCTATGATCCATTTACATACCTCGAAAGGGCGGTAAGGTTATGGGAAAGCCGACTGTTTTTTCAGTCGGTGAGGGCGAGTATATGCGCAGGGTAGAGGCTGTCAAGAATTATCGTATGGGTTGTGGTGCTGAACGTTTCTTAGGATGCCTGGCAGATGCTGTCGTTCTGGTCGCCGATGAATTCGGGAACGAGGCGTTTGATCAGTTCGACGATCTGTCTGCGATCCTGTTTCGGTGAGATTTCCAGCAGTCCTTCGATGCCGTCTCGCAGGGCTTTTCGTTCCTTGGGTATGTTTTTCCAGACCGCGATCTTGGGGTGTTTGGTCGCGGCCATGTCTTCACCTTCGATGCTGAGCTCTTCGAAGAGCTTTTCGCCTGGGCGCAGACCGGTGAACTGGATATCGATGTCTTCGCCCGGCCGGAAGCCGCTGAGCGTTATGAGCTCGCGTGCCAGATCGACGATCTTGACGGGGTCGCCCATATCGAGAACGAATATCTCACCGCCTTCTCCCATTGTCGCGGCCTGCAGTACCAGTTGGCTCGCTTCGGGGATCGTCATGAAGTAGCGGGTCATGTCAGGGTGAGTGACCGTGACGGGGCCGCCAGTTGCGATCTGTTTTTTGAATATCGGCACGACCGAGCCCGCTGAGCCGAGTACGTTTCCAAAGCGGACCGTGACGAAGTGCGTCTTGCTCGTGCGGTTCAGGTCCTGGATGTACATCTCGGCGATGCGTTTGCTCGAGCCCATGATGCTGGTGGGGTTTACGGCCTTGTCCGTGGAGATCATGACGAAGTTGCTCGCGCCGAATTTGTCCGATGCGTTTGCGACGTTCATTGTTCCGAGGACATTGTTCTTAACCGCTTCGCCCGGATTCATTTCCATCAGTGGGACGTGTTTGTGGGCGGCTGCGTGGATGACGACCTCAGGGCGGTAGCGTGCGAAGACCTCTTCGATGCGTTCTTTGTCCGCTATGTTTCTGACGATCGGCTTGGTGGGTACATGCGGGAAGCTCTTTTTGAGTTCGCGGTCAATGTAAAACAGCGGGTTTTCAGCCTGTTCGACAAGCACCAGTTTCTTCGGATTGAAGTTGGAAACCTGTCTGCACATTTCAGAACCGATCGATCCGCCGGCTCCGGTTACGAGTATGACCTTGTTACGAAGGAAATCCTTGATGCTGTCGAGATCGAGCTGTACGACTTCCCTGCCGAGCAGGTCCTCGATCGCGACGTCGCGTATCTGAGAGACACGGAGTTTGCCGGAAGCGATGTCCGTCAGGGAGGGAACCGTTCTGAAACGTATCTGCGTGTCCTGACATACCTGGACGACCCGTCTCATCTGCTGACTGGTCGCGCCCGGCATGGCGATGGCGATCTCTTCGACCTGATGCTTGCTGCAGATATCGGGCATTTCTTCCACTGAACCGAGAACGCGGATACCGTGTATGCTCATGCCCTGTTTGGCGGGGTCGTCGTCGACGAAGCCTACTACTTCGTACTGTTCGACCTTCATCCGCATGATCTCGCGCAGAAGGGCCTCGCCTGCGTCGCCTGCTCCGACGATCAGGAACCTTGTCAATCCTGGTGCGCGTTCCGAAAGAAACTCTTCGTGGTACAGTCGGACGAGCATTCTCAGACCGCCAAGAACCATGATGGTCGTGAAGCAGTCCAGCATGAGGACGCCGTCGGCCACATCGTCAAGAAAATTCGGGTCGATGCCGCGTCGCAAGAACTCAACGTGATTGAATGAGTACCAAGCGACGACTATGATGATGGTGCTGGCGAGAGAGGCCTTTACTATGCTCAGGAGGTCCGACATGCCGGCGTATCGCCACCAGCCGCGAAACTGATTGAACAGGCCGAAGATGACCAGCTTGACGGGGAGTATCAGCAGCAACAGGAAGGGGAACTCATAGCCCGCCCAGCTTCGCTGGACCTGCATGTTCTCGATGATCAGGAACGAGAGAAAAAGCGATATTGCAAATGAAATGATGTGAGCGACAAATACGAGGGTACGGCGGTAGCGTATCAGATTGTCGACGCTGAATCGCGAAAATTCCGAATTGCCGTCTTTTCTTCTTTGCCTCTTTGGTGGTCTGCTCATCTATGTCAGCTCCGTTTGCATTACAAAAACGTGTATCAGCAAGATCGGCGATCAGCACCTACACGTATACTATGTCTATATCGAAGAATACAGCTTGTAACTTGGCTGTTTAGTGTGATTTTTACTTCTCAGATTCGCTATTTGCCTCTATTAACCGGACATAGACGTCATCTGTAGGCGTTCCATCTACTTTTTTACGCAACAGGACGTAAATGATGGTATTGGCACAAAAATAGAAGCTGAGCACGAAAGCTGCGATCAACCCTACGACAAAAAACAGCGTGAGGTTGATAAAAAATACTGAAATCGACTCTGTCAGCGTCAACGGCAGGGTCGGCGAGGTTCCCAGAAGATCAGCAAACGCCGGCTGGGGCCACAGCCTCGAAAGCCTTCCGTTTTCCCATCCGTTTGAGATAATTCCGGCTCGTATGAGATTGTAAGTGACGGTAAGAAGCAAGAACGAAAAAAATCTGACCACCAGATAGGACAATGTCCCATAAACCATTGCTATGAAACTATATATAATCATCCAGAGGGGTTGAGTCAATACGTACATGAACGAACGACTTATAGCGTCAAAGCTGTCACTGCCCTGATAGGCGATGGTTGGGAACATGAGATTGAAGCCGAAAACCGAGCCGGTCATGGCCGCTGTGAGCAGCAATCCGATGATCAGAGCGAGAGGCAGGCCTATGCCGAGAAGTATCGGTCCGCCGTAGGGTATGTTGGCCAGCAGGCCGAGGGCCAGAATAGGCAGGCCCAGGGCGATCATGGCAAGGGCTGGGATCGCGGGGGTGGCGATAAGGCTGCCGAACTTTGCAAAACTGAACCGTATTGCTTCAAAAATGCCGGGTTTTTCGCCTCTTGCGAATTCGAGGGCCGCACATCTGCATATGGCACCGCCTGCGATGCAGAAACATACCAGGCTGAATGCTAAAAAGATGACGCTGTATATCGGATGGTATCGTATGGCCCACATGAACGCTTTGCCCGCCAGGCCTATGTTGCGGAAGACGTTGACGACATTGGCGAATATGTTTGATGTGTCGAGCTTGAGCAGGGGGACGAAGGCATCGTTAAATCTGTCAGCCAAATAGGACAGCAGGGTGGAAAAGACCCCATGGCCTTTGCTGTAAGCCCCGTTGGCCCGCTTGAAATCCTCGATCTTTTCGGGAGATGCGATATAAACGTCCAGTTCCGTGATCGTCTGGCTGATCCGCTCAGTTGGGACCTTTACTTCTTGTGTAGCAACCGAACCGGTTATAAGGTCCATTGCGCAGCCGAAAAGGCATACCAGAGCGATTACGCCGAAAGCTATGATCAGCTTGCTCGGGCCGACAGCGAGGCGGAAAGATCGAAAAAGTTTCGTGAATGCTAAATTGTCCCAAAGTTGTCCGAAATGTTTTTCTTCGATCATGCGTAAGTACCTGACATAAGCAGCTTCTACTCCTCTGGTTATCTATCGACAAGATCAGGGGGTCGAAATGAAAAATGCCCGATCTTTGATCAATCTTCGGCTTCTTCATCCGCGTTTATGACCGGAATCCGGTAGTCCGCGTCCAGCCAGGCACCCATGTCGACCAGTTTGCAACGTTCACAGCAGAACGGGAAGAACTTGCGGGCATTCTGTGCCTTTTTGTCCTTCCCTTTCCTGTCCGGAAGCGGGTTTTTACATGTTGGGCATCGAAATGTCATCTCATAAGCTCCACAAAAGCACAGGCCCGCCAACCTTGGTCCGCGAGCCTGATAGATGCTGAAATAATGAGCTGCTTAGTACTCTTCTTCCTCTTCGTAGCCGTATTCGCCAAGGTTTTCCACGTCGATGTCGGCATCTTCCTCTTCATCTTCCTCAAAGCCTTCTTCGCCGTAGATGTTCTCTTCTTCAAGTTCATCGATGGTTTCTTCGTCCAGGTCGGTCTCTTTTTCGCCGAAGTCGACCATTTCGCCTTCTTCAACCAGCCCTTTTTCCACCATCTCCTGGTACTGGACACAATATCTTGCCCAGGGGCTCGCGTTCAGCCGTGCTTTTGGAATGGGCTGGCCCGTTCCTTCGCAGATGCCGTAGGTTTTGTCTTCGATGCGCTGCAAGGCACTGTCTATTTCATACAGCAACTTGCGTTCGCTGTCCATCAGTCCCAGTGCAAAATCCTGCTCGAAATTGTCGCTGCCCAGATCCGCCATATGGATAGGCATATTGGAAAGATTTCCTGTCGAATCCCTGCCGGACGTGCGAAGTGCGCCGGATTCGATCGAATTTACATCTCCGAACAGCTCTTTACGCTTTATAAGCAGCAATTCACGGTATTTTCGAAGATCGGCAGCGGTCAGATGTGTCTTTTTGGTTCTTCGTTTCTTTTTCGCCGATGCTTTCTTTTTTCCAGCCTTCTTCATAGAAGCCCCCTTCGCTTTCTTCTTAGCTGCTTTTTTGGCTTTCTTTTTCTTCTTTTTGGCGGTTTTCTTTTTTACTGCTTTCTTCTTCTTCGCCTTCTTCTTAGCAACCTTCTTTTTTACCGCCTTTTTCTTAGCAGTCTTTTTCTTGCCTTTGCTCGTTTTTTTGGCTTTTTTTGCCACCTCGTCGTCCTTCCCGAACTTATTATACGTTACTAACAGCCCAAAACGTTTGCAACAATCCGTATTTACGGCCAAAACACTATAACGAAATAGCCCTGGTAATAAAACAATTAATTAACCATTATTGACTATCTTTTTCTGCCGCCAGGCTGGACATGTCGCCCACGGGCAGGAAGAAATCGCATCCTCCACATTTCAGGGCTATGCCATCGACATTGAAGTACTTCGCCAATCTATCCTTTGTGAGTATGTCACCGCATTTTCCAAAGCAGTAGTCCAGCCCTGCCCCGATCAGCAGGATATGGTCGCAGTACTGCCTGGAGAGGTTCAGGTCATGTGTGACGGTCACTATGGTCTTGTTTTTGGCGATCTGAAGATGTTTGAGCAGGTCGTAGATCTCTACCTGGTGTTTCAGGTCCAGAAAGCTAGTGGGCTCGTCCAGCAGGATTATTGGTGTATTCTGAGCCAAAGCTTTCGCGATGAAGACCCGCTGACGCTCACCGGAGCTGATATGGGCCAGAGATCTGTCAGCGAATCTCAGCGTATCGGTGGCCTTCATTGCCTCTTCAATGGCTGTTTTATCGGACGCTGTTTCGAAGCCCGCTCCCCGCAGGCTCGCGGTTCTGCCCAGGGCGACGGTTTCAGCGACGGTAAATTCGAAGGCGGGCACATATTCCTGCCGTACGACGGCGATCCTGCTTGCGACATTTCGGGTGTTGAGGTCGGACAAACGTTCACCTTCTATCAGGATATGACCCGATTCGGGCCTGAGAGCTCCGCACATCAGGTTCAAAAGTGTACTTTTGCCCGCGCCGTTCGGCCCGCCGATCGCCCAGAAGGTGCCCTGATCGAAGCTGACGCTGAGGTCCTTCAGGATGCCTGTTTGGCCGTAGCTGAAGCACAGGTCATGTATTTCTATCATGCTCATTTGTAACCCCCTCTGCGTCGGGTCTGCCTGATAAGCAGTATCAAGAAGAACGGCCCGCCGATAAGTGCGGTCACCACGCCCACCGGCAGTTGTGCAGGGGCGACGATGACGCGTGCCAGTGTGTCGGCAGCGATTAGAAATGCTGCGCCGCTCAGAGCGCTCAGGGGTATGAGCTGGCGGTGGTCCGGGCCGAAAACGAGCCGTACCGCGTGCGGGACGATCAGGCCGACGAAGCCGATCAGTCCGCTTACGCTGACCGCAGCAGCGGTTATCAAGGCGGATATGCCGAATGCGGTCCACTGCACAGCGGTGACGTTTACGCCGACGCTTTTTGCCTCTGCTTCACCGAAGCATATCGCGTTGAGTCCCGGAGCGAGATAGAACAAACCAACGATGCCCGTAAGCACCAGGCCGCTCAGCAGCCAGAGTCCGATGGCTGCCTGTTCACTGATGTTGCCCATAAGCCAGAATATCGTTGAGAATACTTTATCGCTCTCGGCGATGGAGGTTATGAACATGATCAGCGACGAGAAGAAGGCGTTCACCACAACGCCCGCAAGCAGCAGGCCGGTCATGCTTGCTCTGCACGCGTATCTGCCCACCGCCCAGACCAGGGCGACCGTGCCGATGGCGCCGACAAAAGCGAAAGGTGCGACCGCGCTGCGTCCAAGAAATACGATGTCCAGACCCGCGATGATCGCGAGCATCGCGCCCAGCCCCGCGCCGCTGGATATGCCGAGTATGTACGGCTCGGCAAGCGGATTGCGCAAAAGTGCCTGGAACACAACGCCCGAACATGCAAGGGCCGCTCCGACGATCCCTGCGAGGATGATCCGCGGCAGCCTGATATGGAAGAATATTTCGTAGTCTGCGTTCAGAGCGGTAGCGGACTCGTCCTGGCTCAGGCCCTTCCAGACCTGGCTGAGCGATATGTCCTCGGTGCCCAGCATGGAACAGAGCAGGGCGATAATGATCAGCGCGGCTGTCATGATCAGTATGCGTGCTGTCACTTTTCGGCCGTCAAGCATCGCCATCAGCGGTCCTCCCCGAAAGCTTCAGGATGAATACGCTGGGCGATCTGTCTGACGCCGTCGGCCAGTCGCGGTCCGAGCTGGCTGACCAGGTCGCCGTTGACGGAGTATACTCGTCCGCGTTCAACGGCGGGGAGATTTTCGTACTTGCTCCAATGTCGGCGTGCACCGGCCTGAATCTGCTCCACATCCGTTTCGGTCATGCTGGGTTCTATGATCACGTCGGGCTGACAGCCCATTACCATCTCCGTTCCTATGGGCGGATACTGATGGAAAGTTTTGCCGATCGCATTTACGCCGCCGGCCAATTCGATCATCTCGTTGATGAACGTTTCGCGTCCCGCAACGCGAAGCGGGTCCCGCTGGATCACCCACATCACCCTGGGTCTGTCTCGGCCGGCCACCCGCTGCTGAATGCCGTTGAGCTGGTTACGGATATCCCCCGCCAGGTTGTTAGCCTCCGTTTTTCTGTCGACCGCTTGGCCGACCCTCTCGATGCTTCGGAACAGGTCGTCGACGGTTTCGACGTTTACCGTCAGCGTGTCATATCCCATCATCGCCAGCCGCTGCGACACGTTCTTTTGACGCGGGAAATCCAGGCTGAGGATCAGGTCCGGCCGAGCAGCTATTATCGCTTCGACGTTCAACTGCCAGAAGCTGCCGATCCTGGGCTTTTCCGCCGCGGCAGGGGGGTACTTGCTGAACATGGTCACGCCCACTATCTGCTCGTCCAGGCCTAGCGAAAACAGAATCTCGGTCAGGTTCGGAGCGGTGACTACGATACGGTTGACCGGTTTGTTTGCGGCCGCACCTTCTGCTTGCTCCGGCAGGCCGAGCAGGTAAAAACCTGCGAGGCACCAGGCTATAAAGCAGATTGTCAGTACGAGCCATTTTTTCATTCGATATCCGGACAGAATATAAACTCGGCTAAGCCTTGTTGAACAGCCTTTCACCGAGTGGGCGAATTTCTTCTTTGAATTTCGGCAGTTGCGGTTTCAATGCTTTACTCAGGCCGTCGACGTCCCGCACTGTCGCGATGAACAGCTTGACCATGTCTTCGAGGTCGGTCACTGAGACGTATTCTTCCTCGATCTGTTTCTTTTTGAAGTTGCGGTTGTGGTAATTGCCCAGTGCGATGCAGACCGCGCTGTTCTTGTAGCCGAACGCCTGGTAGATCGTGCTCTCGCAGCAGCCGCCGTCCATGAGTTTGCGCTGGAACTTGAAGCTCTTGTCCTTCTTTTTCAGCTTGCGTGCGGTGCTCGTCAGGAAGGCGGTCACTTCGGGCGTGAAAACGCTCAAAGCGTCGCCGACGCGGATTACCACGCCGTCGCCCATTTTGGCGTTACCGAGCTGGCTGCTGGTTTCGATCGCTATAAGCGTGGTTTTCTTTGCGATCTTGCGTTTCATGCAGAGGTACTTCGCGCCTTGCAGACCCGCTTCTTCTGCGGAGGTGAAAACACCCACAACCTTCTTTTTGATGCGTCTGCGTTTGAGCTCGTCGAACAGCGAGAGTATTGACACGCAACCGACCAGGTCGTCGCATGCCCGGGAATAGAGCTTGTCGCTTCGCACGGAGAAGGGCTTGAGGTCCCACATTCCTGTATCGCCTTTTTTCACCGGACCGTCAACCTGCATGAACACGCGTTTGATGTTGCGTTTTTTGTTGAATTCGGTGCGTGTGATCTTGCCGATCACATCGCCGCCTTCTGCGAATATTCTAACGCGGCCGGTCTTGAAGTATTCTTCGTCAACTCCGCCGTAGAATAGAGCACGACACTTGCCGCCTCGCGAATCTGTTTCCACGATAAAGCCCGGATGATCCATGTGAGCGGCGAATGCGATCTCGTCATTTTTGTACTCGCTGCCATAGGTTGCGATCAGATTGCCCATGCCGTCTTCGCGGACGTCGATGTCGCGGTCGCGGCAGAATTGCCTGATGTGGCTGCGGACTTCCCACTCACGAAACGGTGCGGTGGGGCGGTCGAGCAGCTCCTTGCCGATCTTCAGAATGCGCTGCTGCAGCGGTGTCTTGCCGGGGGTTGTTTTTGCCATTTTTCTCCTCTAAAAGCCTGTTCTCTTGAACTGTTTCTCCAACTGGGCGAGCGAAAACTTTATGGTCGTGGGTCGGCCGTGCGGACATCTGCTGGGCCTTTCGATCTGCTCTTTTTCTTTGAGCAGTTGCCGTATTTCATCAGGGCTGAGGCTCTGGCCGGCCTTGACCGCCGCCTTGCATGCCGCCATGTCAAGTATCTCGTGTATGATGCCCTCGGCGTCGACGGTGACGTTCTCGTGATCGCTGAGAACGTCCAGCAGGCCCTGTACGAATGCGACCGGCTCGGCCTTGTTGAGTATGACCGGGAACGCCTGGATTGCCATCGTGCCCGGGCCGAAAGACTCTATTTCAAGGCCTAGCTTCGCGATGAGGTCGGCGTTCTTTTCGACGGCCTTCGCCTGTTCGTCGCTGACGGAAAACGTTTCGGGTATTAAAAGCTTCTGTGCGGTCAGTCCGCCTTCATTGAGCTTTGTCCGCAGCCGTTCGTATATGATCCGTTCGTGCAGTGCGTGCTGGTCGATGACGTCGAAGCCGGTTTCGGTCTTGACGATCAGGTAGCTGTCGTGTACCTGCATAAAGTCCTGTCCGTTGCCGGTTGGGATGTTGTCCGCTTGAGTCTGTTCTTTTTCCAACGGCTCCATTGGCTCGGCCAGGCGTCGTTCGGGCATTTCGAATCTGCTTGCCCTGTGTCCATTCGATCCGCCGGATGCGGGGTAGCTTCGCTGTGCGCCGCCCGAGGGCCGTGACCTGTTTTTCTGCGTAGAATCCGGGAACCTGAACTGGCTTTGTTCGGTTGGTTTGTGGTCCTTGAAGAAGTTTTCCATCGCTGCGGCGATTCGCTTGCGTCTTGCTTCTTTTTCGGTGTCGACCTGCATCTCGTCGCCCATTCGGAACTTGTCGCCGGGCAGGGACGCCTCAACGTCCAGATTGGTGCTTAGCAGCTTTTCGCGCATTACCGCGAGCACCTGCGAATGCACCATGTTCGAGTTCTGGAACCGCACCTCGATCTTGGTCGGGTGCACGTTCACGTCGTACATGTGCGGGTCCATCTCCAGAAACATGAAAACCACGGGATGCTTGTTGGGCTCGATCAGGCCGCGGTACGCCTCTTTGATCGCGTGCGAGATGAATTTATCACGGATATATCGGCCGTTGAGGAAGACATACTGGAACTTGCTGCTGCCCCTGGCCTGGACGGGTTTTCCGAGCAGTGCGCGGATGCGGATGCCTTTTTCTTCGGCGTGCGTTTCCAGCAGATCTTCGGATACCGCCTTGCCCATCAACTGGCCTATGCGGTCGCGTACGCTCTGTTTGCCCGCCAGCCGTTGTGCCTGTCTGCCGTTGTTGATCAGCGTCAGGTCAAGCTCGCAATGCGCCAGGGCGATCCGTGTGAAATGCTCGTTGATGTGGCCCATTTCCGTGTTCGCGGTCCGCAGGAACTTACGTCTTGCCGGCAGCTTGTAGAACAGGTTCCGAACCTCGATCGTCGTGCCGTAATCGCCGCTGCACGGGCGGACGGGCTTTTTCTGGCCGCAATCTATCTCTAGCTGGTTCGCCTGGATTGAGTCCAGCCGTCGGCTGACGACGTTGACCTTAGAGACAGACGCGATGCTCGCGAGTGCCTCGCCGCGAAAGCCCATCGTCACGATCCCGTCCAGATCGTCGCTTCCGCGGATCTTGCTGGTGGCGTGGGGCATAAAGGCTGTTTCAAGGTCCTCAGCCTCTATACCGCATCCGTCGTCTGTTACGGAGATCAGCTTCCTGCCGCCGTCCTCGATCTTGAGGACGATCCTGCTTGCGCCTGCGTCGATGCTGTTTTCCAGCAGTTCCTTGACCACGCTGGCGGGGCGTTCGATCACCTCGCCAGCCGCGATCATGTTGATCATATTGTCGTCAAGGACACGTATCCTGCCCATTACTATCTCCGCTGGCTGGAAGCGGTTTCAATACTCAGATTTGTCTTTCGGCGGCCCTTTTTCCGTTCGGCTTCGTTGAGCAAAATCGGCAATAGTTTCGGCTATTACCAATTTCGCTCGCCTTGCCGAGACGAAAAAGTTGCTCGCCGAGAAGCCAAAAGCAGTTTCGAAACAGCTTCTACAAAATTTAAGCTAGCAGACTTTCGCCCGTCATTTCTTCAGGCTTGTCCAGGCCCATCATGTCGATCAGCGTCGGCATCACGTCAGCCAGACGGCCGCCTTTACGCATGTCACGCCCCTTGAACCGGTCGTCGAAAACGATGCAGGGCACGTCGCCGACAGTATGGGCCGTGTGCTCCATGTTATTCTTCGTGTCGTACATGCATTCGAAGTTGCCGTGGTCGGCCATGATGATCGCGCTTCCGCCGAGCTCCTTTATCTTATCGAGCAGCTTGCCTACGCATTCGTCGATCACTTCGGCTGCCTTTACCGCCGCTTCCTGCACGCCGGTATGCCCGACCATGTCAGGATTCGCATAGTTCATGATGACCACGTCGTACTTGCCGGAATCGAGCCTTGCGAGTATCTCGTCGGTCACCTGGTACGCGCTCATTTCCGGCTGCTGATCGTATGTCTCGACCTTGGGCGAAGGGATGATCTGCCTGTCCTCACCCTCGAAGGGCTCTTCACGTCCGCCGTTGAAGAAGAACGTTACGTGTGCGTATTTTTCCGTTTCGGCGCATCTGAACTGCGTCAGGCCGAGCTTGCTGAAGTACTCGCCCGCGATGTTGGGCATTTTACGCTCGGGTTTGAACGCCACTTCTGCGGGAATGCTCGAGTCGTATTCGGTCATGCAGACGTAGAATACCTTCGGCTGTTTTTCGCGTTCGAAGCCGTCGAAGCTGTCACCCTCGACGAAGGCCCGCGTGAGCTCTCTTGGCCGGTCGCCGCGGAAGTTAAAGAATACCACGCTGTCGCCGTCTTCGACCAGGGCGGTCGGCTTGTCGTCTTCGCCTGTGATGATCGTGGGAAGGACGAATTCATCTGTCTTGTCGGCCGCGTAGCTTGCCTCGATCGCTTCCTGGGCGGTCTTTGCGGTATTGCCCTTGCCGAGCGTCAGGCAGTCATACGCCTTCTGAACGCGTTCCCATCTCTTGTCGCGGTCCATCCCGTAGAAGCGTCCCATCATCGATGCGACCTTGCCCACGCCGATCTCGTCCATCTTCTTCTGGATATCCGCCATGTATTCCTTGCCGCTGGTGGGTGGAGAGTCCCGGCCGTCCATGAACGCATGCAGATAGACCTCTTCGAGCCCGCGTTTTTTCGCCAGTTCCAGCAGGGCGTAGAGGTGACCCAGCAGCGAATGTACGCCGATATCGCTGCAAAGCCCCATAAGGTGCAGCTTTCCGCCGTTTTCTTTGGCTGATTCGACTGCCTCGACCAGCGTTTCATTTTCGAAAAATGTTTTTTCTTTGATGCTCAGTGTGATCCTGACGGAATCCTGATAAACGACCCGGCCGGCGCCGATGTTCTGATGGCCCACTTCGCTGTTGCCCATCGTGCCGTCGGGCAGGCCCACGTCCTCGCCGCTTGTGTGTATCACGCAGTGCGGATATTCCTTCATAAGCATATCGTCAACCGGCGTATTGGCCTGTTTGATGGCGTTGAATTTATCTTCGTCCGGGTTGGGGTTATATCCCCAGCCGTCGCGTATGATTACCACGTAAGGTTTGTGTTCCAGATTCACTTTCTTGTCGGTCATTGTTCTCGGTCCTCAAATTCTGGTTGCCAGGAGTAAAATTCGTCTACAAACAGACCCGGAAACGTACCGAAACCGCTGCCGGGTTCAAAGTCTTTCAATTGTAACCGCAGCAAAACCGCTTTGCAAGGTAATAAGAAAGCTCATCGAGTTGTCTTGATAGCCGGTCGGCGGGCGTTTTTCGCCTTAAAAGCCTGCGATTCGGCACGTAAAAACTTTGACATTTTACCTCTTTACGCTATAATCAAGCGATTGAATTTGTCGACAAAATTTTGAGTCATTCGATCTCGTTTGAGAGGGTGTTTTGAGATGACAGTTTCTAGTATGGCTTCAAGAGTATTTACATTTTTCGTCCTCCTGACCGCCGCAGCGATGATAGGCTGTGCTCCGCAGGAGGCTAAACCGAGCGATATAGGCGGCGTAAGTCCTGATGCTATAGAGCTTTATGTTGATGCTGCAATGCTCAAGGACCTCAACGAGCGGGAAAGGGCGCTTCAGCGGGTCAACGAGGCCCTGGAGCTTTCGCCCGATTTTGCGATGGCGTATTCGCTCAAGGGGGACCTTCACCAGGCCGCCAAGCAGTTCGGCAAGAGCGCGGACGCCTACGAAAGGGCGACCGAGATCGATCCCTGGTCGTTCAAGGACTTCTTCAACCTGGGCAAGGTGACCGCGGTTCTCGAGCAGTGGTCGCGTGCGGTTCGGGCCTATGTGCGTGCTACCAAGCTGGAACCAAAGCATTACGGAGCCCATATCGGGGCCGCTAAAAGCTATTATCATCTGGACGATTATGCCCAGGCGATGAAGTACACCAATCAGGCCGCGGGGATCGACCCAAACGCTCCCGGCGCTGCTGTGCTTGCGGGCGACATCCTCAAGGCACAGGATCAGCGAGCCGATGCGATCGAATCTTACCGCAGGGCACTGGAACTGGACAGCGACAATCCCAAGGTCATGATCTCTCTTGCTGCTGCTTACTTGCAGGACACCAGGTATGACGCAGCAAAAGAGCTTCTTGAGTCGGCCATCGACATCGACCCGCAGAATGCAACCGCCCATCAGTACCTGGGCTTTATAAATCTCAAGCAGGGGAACATACAGCGATCGCTGCAGAATTACACCATGGCGGTCGATCTCGATCAGAACGACTGGATGGCTCACAAGGGTCTGGGTGTCGTTTACGTGCTTCAGGGCGTTAAGAAAAAGGACGCTGAGCTGAAACAAGAGGGTCTTGATCACTGGAGAACCTCGCTGCAGATCAAGCCCGATCAGCCCCAGCTCCAGAGAATGCTCGATAAATACAGCAGCAACATGGAAAACTAACGCCAGGATATGACTGACAACGCCAAGCAAAAAGGATCGAATACCCAGGCAGGCAAATTCAACCTTGCCGACCGTCTGCCTGATGTAAAGTCACACCTTATCTTCTGGCCTGTTGTAATCGCAGGGGTTGCAGCGGATCTTTGGACCAAGACTGCGGTTTTCGAATGGCTTGCGAAAAGGCCCGATCACGAATACGCAGTCATAGACGGCATCTTTACACTGGTAAGGCGTGTCAATCCCGGTGCAGCATTTTCCATGGCTTCGGGCAGGCGGGGGATGCTTCTGACAATATCCTTTGTAGCGCTGGTCGCGGTAATCGTTTACTTCCTGTTCGGCCGGATCAAGAGCCGTTTGATGCAGCTCGGGCTGGCACTTTTTACGGCAGGGATAATCGGCAACCTCTACGACAGGCTCTTCAATGACGGCTATGTGCGTGACTTTATAGACATTCACTGGAAAGAAGTCTATCACTGGCCCGCGTTCAACGTTGCCGACAGTATGCTATGCATCGCGGTAGGCCTGCTGATCATTTCAAACTTTACATCTGCATCTTCTCAAACACCTGATCCTCAACAAAAACCGGAGCGTTGAGCCCAACCCCCAGTGCGAGAGCGTCTGAAGGCCGGCTGTCGATCTCGATCTCGCGTCCGTCGAGCACAACATGCAGTACCGCATAGAAGGTGTGATTTCGCAGATCATTGATCACTACGCGGTCAACCTTTGCACCCATTTGCTCGATTATGTTTGCGAGCAGATCGTGCGTCATGGGCCTGGGAAGATCGATCCCCTTCAGCCTGCGGTCGATCGCGAGTATCTCGCTGATGCCGATTACGATAGGGAAGCCCCGATCCCCGCCTATTTCGCTGAGCACGATTATCTGCTGGTCCACCGTCTCGTTGATTACGATACGGCTCAATTCAACCGGCACTTCCATATTACGCCCTTACTGCTGCAACTCGATTTTTGATTATTGCAGTTCCTCAAGGTGCTTTTCAATGGTCGCAAGCTGCTCTTTCAACTCAGCATAACGTTCCCGGGCCTGTTGCACAACTTCCGGTTTGGCACGATTTACAAAATTTTCGTTATTCAGCTTAGCTTCCGAGCCCTTTAGTCCCTTTTCGATATGCTCCTTCTGCTTCATCAGACGCTTGCGCTCTTCTTCCGGATCGACCACGTCGTGCACATAAACCTGCACCTCGCCGGCTATACTGCTTGCTGCATTATTCGGTTTTTCCGCGTCCGCGGTCACTTCAAAGCTGCTCAAGCCGGCCTGCTCGCATATCAGATTCGCGTTGCGAGTGAGAATGCCCCTTGCCTCGCCGCCTGCCGAGGCGCTGGCATCCACTGTTTCCTTAGGCGTGATGGCGTACTTGTTTCGGATATCCCGGATAGCTCGTATGACCTCCTGCGTCATTTCGATATCGCTTTCGACTGCGTCATCTACGAACTGCTCCAGCCCTTCGGGCCATGCAGCGACGATCAACGCGTCGGATTCGACAGCCTCGACCAGCTCCTTGAGCTTGCGGATCTTTGTGTATTCGTTGAGCTTCTGGAACATGCCCTCGGTAATGAAGGGTACGAACGGATGCATCAGCCTCAGCGTCTGATCAAGTACGAACGCCAGCACATTTTGCGCGATCGGCTTCTGCTCATCGTCACGCATTCGCGGCTTGATCCATTCCAGGTACCAGTCGCAGAAGTCGTTCCAGAAGAATTTGTAAACCGCGGTCAACGGCTCACTGTACTTGAATTCCTCGATCTGCTCGGTGACCTCTTTCGCGGTCCTGGCGAGCCGGCTCAGTATCCACTTATCCTCGATGCGCATCTTTGCCGGTTCGAATGCCTCTGCATCCACGTCTTCCAGGTTTATCATCGCGAATCGACACGCGTTCCACAGTTTGTTGCAGAAATTGCGTCCGATGTCGAACTTCGGCGAAGTGTTCACCGTCCGTCCATCCGGCAGCTTCATCGACTCCACCGGCATGCGGACGTCCTGCGTATCCGTCGTCATGTTCGCCAGCGTGAACCGCATCGAGTCAGCACCGTGGCTGTCTATCGCGACCAGCGGATCGATCCCGTTGCCCAGGCTCTTGGACATTTTGCGTCCCTGGCCGTCCTGGATCATAGCGTGTATGTAGACATCGCTGAACGGTATGTCGCCCGCACAGTACTGGCCCATCATGACCATACGCGAAACCCACAGAGTGATGATCTCACGTGCGGTGCAAAGCACGTTGCCCGGATAGAACGTCTTGAGCTCGGGGGTATCCTCCGGCCAGCCCAGCGTACTGAAAGGCCACAACGCAGACGAGAACCATGTATCCAGCACATCCTCGTCACGTGACCAGCCTAGCTTTTCGAGCTGCTCCTCGAAGTCCTTCTGTCCCGGTGCGACACAGGCATAGTATACTTTTTCGCCGGTTTCCGTCTCTGCTTCCTGTATCTCGACGTGTTCGCCGGCAACTTCCTCATTCAGCGGCGTATCCGAGGACCAGATCGGTATCCGATGTCCCCACCAGAGCTGTCTGCTGATCGGCCAGTCACGCAGATTCTCAAGCCAGTTCTGATATGTCTTAGTGTACCTGTCAGGTGTGAACTTTACCTCGCCTTCCAGCAGGGGGGCAAGGGCAAGACCCGCCAGCGAATTACGCGGCACGTCCGTTCCGGGCAGCTCGCCCGTGCCGAATTTTTCCGCAAGAGCATCCACCGGCTTTTTGACCGCGACATACCACTGGTCCGACAGATAAGGCTCGATGGGCACATGGCTGCGGTAGCTGTGACCGACTTCGTGTGCGTAGTCACGTACATTCTCCAGCAGCTTTTCCTGCCTGAACCATTCGACGATCGCTTCTCGCGCCTCGAACCGGTCCATTCCCAGGAACGCTTCGGCATCGCCTTCTTTGGCGTCGTCGAATCCGAACTTGTCGCTGATCGTTCCGTCCGGCGCCATGACGTTAATTATCTCCAGATCGTGCCTCTGGCCTATCTGCCAGTCATCCGGATCGTGGGCGGGCGTTACCTTCAAAAAGCCCGTCGAGAATTTCGCCTTTTCATCATCGCTCTCGGGATCGGGCAGCACGACATGATCGTCCGCTACGATCTTGATGATCCGCCCCACGATGGGCAGCCGGACTTCCTGCCCGACCAGCGCATCGGCACGCGGGTCCTTCGGATTCATCGCGATCGCGGTATCGCCCAGCATCGTCTCCGGCCGCGTCGTCGCAACCGTAACGTGATCGATCTTCTCGCCGTCCACCTCGACAGGCTTGACCAGCGGATACTGCATATACCAGAAGAAGCCCTGAACCGTTTCGTGTTCGACCTCGTCATCCGCCAGCACCGTCTGCGTTGCCGGGTCCCAGTTCACCAGCCGTTTGCCGCGGTAGATCAGCCCGTCCTTGAACAGCTTGAAGAAATTCGCCCTCACAGCCTTCGCGCAGACCTCATCCATCGTGAACCGCGTCCTGTCCCAGTCGCACGAACAGCCCATGCTCTTGAGCTGGCCGAGGATCCTAGCTTCATACTCGTCTTTCCAGTCCTGCACCCGGCCGACGAAATCCTCACGGTCGTACTCGGTCCGCCGTTTACCTTCCTCCGCGAGCAGCCTTTTCTCGACAACCGTCTGCGTAGCGATGCCCGCATGGTCCGTGCCCGGCATCCAAAGTGTGTTATAACCCTGCATTCGCCTAAAGCGTATCAGCACGTCCTGCAGCGTATTGTTAAGCGCATGGCCAAGGTGCAACGCAGCCGTCACGTTGGGAGGCGGTATCACGATGCAGTAATTCCCCTTTGCAGATTCTGCGTTCGGGTCCGCGTGAAAATAATTACCCTTGCTCCAAATATCGCTCGCCAGGGCCTCTACCGCTTTTGGTTCGTATGTCTTGGAAAGCTGCTCTGCCATTATTCCTTACCTGCAAAACGTTCAAAAAAATTACAGCCGCACCAGCTCAGCAGGGGGCTCAACAAAAAAGGTCCCGACAGTGTCAAACCGTCGGGACCTTTATAATATCAGATATCGGGCCGATGTAAAGCCCGCAATTACATCTGTTTAGAAGCGTTTATAATGCTGTTACAGGCTTCCCATGTTCAGCGACATGAGGAATTCCGCGTTCGTGTTGCATTTCGACAGCCTGTTCTTCAGCAATTCGATCGCCTCTACGACGTTCATCTCGCTGAGAACCTTACGCAGACGGTAAACAAGCTCCATCTCCTTGGGCTCGAGCAGCAGCTCTTCGCGACGCGTGCCGCTCTTGCTGATGTCGATACATGGGAAGGTCCTGCGATCCATAAGACGCCTGTCAAGATGCAGCTCCATGTTGCCGGTCGCCTTGAACTCTTCGAAGATAACCTCGTCCATCTTCGAGCCCGTATCTACCAGCGCGGTCGCAATGATAGTCAGCGATCCGCCGTTCTCGATATTTCTCGCGGCACCGAAGAATCGCTTCGGCATCTGCATCGCGTTCGCATCCACACCACCGGTCAGGATCTTGCCCGAGTGCGGCATTTCTGTATTGTAAGCTCTCGCCAGACGTGTGATTGAGTCGAGCAGTATCACGACGTGCTCGCCGTATTCGACCATTCGCTTGGCCTTTTCGATGACGATCTCAGCCACCTGGCAGTGACGCGAAGCAGGCTCGTCAAACGTCGAGCTGATAACCTCGACATCTTCCTTGGTCTTGCGTTCCATGTCCGTCACTTCTTCGGGACGTTCGTCGATCAGCAGTACGATCATCTTTATTTCTTCGTTATTCGTACTGACCGCGTTTGCTATCTTCTGCAGCAGAACCGTTTTACCAGTTCTTGGCGGTGCGACGATAAGTCCACGCTGGCCGCGTCCGATCGGCGTGATAATGTCGATTATCCGCGTGCTGAGCTCTTTCTGATCGGTTTCAAGCAGCAGCCGTTTCTCGGCATGCAGCGGCGTAAGATCGCGGAAAACAGGCTTCGCGCTGAGCTTGTCAGGGTCCTGGAAATTGATCGCTTCGACGCGCAGAAGGGCGAAGTACTTCTCGCTTTCCTTAGGCGGACGGATCTGGCCGGCGATCACATGACCGCTCCGCAGGCCGAATCTCCTGATCTGCGAAGGTGAAACGTAAACGTCATCAGGACTGCTCAGATAGTTGTATGCGGGGCTCCGCAAGAAGCCGAATCCGTCGGGCAGTACCTCGAGTACGCCCTCACCGTACATCAGGCCGTTCTTGCGGATACGTTCCTTGAGCAGCTTGAAGATGAGCTGCTGTTTATTCAGACCGAGGTAATCCTGCAGGCCCGTCTCCTGTGCCATCTTGTGCAGCTCGGGCACAGCAAGGTTCTGGAGGTCCTTCAGGTGCAGATTACCCTTTTTGATCCGCTCGTATTTCTGGTGGACCGATTCGTCCTCTTTCTTGCCCTTTTTGCGTTTGCCCTTGCCTTGCGGCTGCTTTTTGTCGCGCTTCTTAAAGCCCCCGTTACGGCCCTTACCCTTTTCCTGGCCGTTATCCTTCTTGGGTTGCGACTCCTCAGAGGTTTTCTCTTCGGACTTGCTCTCCTCGGGCTTGTTTTGTGCATCGGACTTTTCTTCAGTGGTTTCTTGCGTGGTGGGTTCCTCAGACTTCATTTCGTCTCCCCTGTTTTCCTTTGCCTTCTTTTTCACCGAAGATGCTTTCTTCTCTTCGGGCGCCTTATCCTCTACAGCCTGATCGGACGCCTGGGCCTCCGCCTGCTGTGTATCCTCTGCAGATTGCTTTTTTTTGCGAGTTTTTTTCTTCTTCGCTGTTTTTTTTGCTTCCGGCTTGTTGTTCTCGGCCTTGGCCATAAATACTCCTTCGATGGTAAGTGACCGCACAGCAGATGCATTTGTACTGCTGACTCCCCGTTTGAAACATAAATTTGACTAAGAGGGGGAGGGACTAAAAGACTTGCTTTGGGTGATTCTCTTTTTCTGGCAATAACCAGGAAAGGCGGAAATGATACACCCCGATTGCTTTTCCTATTAATTTATAATGCCCGTGAAGACTCTCTGGACCTGGTCAGCTAATGCTGAAACTTCAGAATTGTTAACGAGTATATAATCAGCTATTTTGGCCTTCTTGTCCAGAGAAATTTGGAATTTTTCCCTTTTTTTTGCTTCGATATCCCTACCGCCATGCCGTTTGTGTGTTCGGTCCCGGCGGATTTTTTCGTCACATTTGACAAATACCAGCGAATCGCACCGCTCGTGCCAGCCGACTTCCGCGAGCAGCGGGATGTCCAGAACTATGGCTCGCACCTCTTCTTTTCGGCTTCGGTCAGCGATCCTGGTCTCGACTTCCTCCATAACGCGGGGGTGGATGATCGCGTTTATTGCCTGAACCTTTTGCGGGTCGTTAAATACTTTATCGCCCAGCGATTTCCTGTCCACTTCGCCTTGCTCGTCGAAGATGCCGTTGCCGAACTCAGCCGCCAGCTCTTGCTTGACTTCTTCGGTATCCAGCATGGCGTGCGCGATCCTGTCCGCGTCGATCACCGCACAGCCGAGCTCGCCGAATAGCCGGGCGGCCGTACTCTTTCCCGAGCCGACGGCCCCAAGTATGCCGATTATTTTTTTGCCGTTTACCATGTCGTGTCAGCGTAAACTTACCGCCCGACACCCCGGCAGTCAAGTCCGTTAATTTTCAATCACGTTTATGCCGCGTCTTCTTTTCCTGCCAGCCGTTAAGCCTCAAGCGGCATCTGCCCGGTCGTCGTCTTGCTCATCGCCTTGTGCAGCGACTTCGAAACGTAGTTGCAGTACACCGTGTCCCAGTTCATGTTCCGTGCGATCGCATAGCCGCTGCGGACATATTCCATCATCTCGTCTTCGGTCTTCCACAGCCTAGCACAAAGGTCCGTCGCGACCTCTTTGCTGATCTTGTGCTCGATCTCGTCACGCTCTTCTTTGCCGATCTGCTTCACATCTTCCAGGTCATAATAGCCCCGGTCCTCAAGCGAAGTATAATCCGCGACGATCAGATTCTTCACGGGCTCGCCCTTGGTTATGTCCCGTACGAAGCCCGCACATCCGCATACGTTGGTCACCACGCAAACCGCGCCGAACGTCAGCGACTCGAGCTGTGCGATGCCGAATGGCTCGTACACACTCTGGCCGAACTCCACGTCACAGCCGCGCCGCAGGTCCATGAAGTCCATATCGAAAGGCATGCGATGACCGCAAAGCTCACGCGTAAACCCGAACTGATTGATGAACACAGCCTTGATGTTCTTGCTCTTCGCGTTGAATTCCTGAACAGCAGTATTGAATCTAGCCTCCCCCTCAGACAGATCGGGCCAGCCTTCACGATGGGCCACGGGCCAGTTATACTCCGCCTCCATCGAATACACATCCGAGCTGGGCCGTTGTGCCACTTCGGTACTCAGCAGAAACAGCACACCCGTCTTGCCCTCCGCTTCGAACTCCTGCTCCATATGTTCGAGCACCCTGAAATCACGCCAGAGTCCCTTGCTCGTCACCAGCCGCGTCACATGCGTGAACACATAGTCCGGTCTGTAGCCGAGCAGATTCTCACAGTACTGCTGCAGTTTTCCGCGTGACTTGCGTTTTTCGGTTACGTCACATTCATATGCTGGTATGCCGTTATACGTCAGATCGATATCGGCATCCTTAAAGTCTTCGCTCATGAACCGCAGCTCATCCACTACGTAATCGCCCACCGCCAGAATATTATCACAATGCCTCGCAGCCGACACCAGTGCATGCTTGTAGTACTCGCTCTGGTCGCCGAAAATGTCATCCACATAAAGCCCGCTCTTCTCCGCCTGCTTCAGGGCATTGTAGAACATCGTGTCATGCCCCAGGTTCTTCTCCACCAGCAGCCGCATCGTCGCCGTCTCGTGTGCGTAGAAAACAGTCTTGAAATCATACGCCGGATCGAGTCTTGCCGCCAGTGCCGTCGGCAGCCCCATATACTCATGCGACACCATCACCGTCGGATCGTTGTTCTCACATACCCCAAGCGCCTTCGTCACCGCGACCGCGACCGGCCCGAGCCTCATCCACTGCTCGAAATCCCAGATATGCTCATAACGATTGCTCTCGATGCCGTACTCATCGAAGAACTGCCGTTTCATCTCGTTGACCGACTCCAGCGCCATATTCGAGACGTCTATCAGCACGATCTCCGGATGACTCTCCACGCCCGTCTTCGGGTCGTAAAATCTCTTCCTGCCGTAAACAATATCCACACCGAACGCCATCTCGATCCGCCGAAACGCGTTGAACCTGTCCGTATTCACGAAACCGTCAAGCGAAGAATACAGCACCTCACCGCCGGGGCCTAGCCTGTTGAACAGATTGCCCTCTCGCGTAAACAGTGCACTTATAAGGATAGAGCGGTCAACGTCTTCGACGTATTTGCTGCTCGTGAAAAAGCCCTCCAGAACCGCTCCGATCCCGCCTATCTTGTTTGCCGCCTCATGAGTGATGTGTACTGCTGTTTTTCTCGGTTTCATCTTCTTCCCTTTTGAACTTAGAAGCGCTGGTGTCCCGGCTTCGCAAATTTGGTTAAAATTACGGTTTCTGCATAAAACCTAAGAAATAACTCGTCCGTCGGCAAATTTCGCGGGGTGAGAAACCACAAATGTAGTTAAAATTGTTTACGTCTGCGAAGTGCCGCGGGTTCAAAGTTGTGAAATATATACATCCCATGATGCATAATGATGTTATGGGACCTTGCCGACCGCCAGTTTATGTCATTTCTACAGCATAGCCCGCTTCTACTCGCCCGCAGCCGCAGTCTCCTGCATCGGCTTTATAGGCCCCCATTCGACCTTCGCCGCACCCGGCAGCGTGCCCGTCGCGAACGCCAGATCAACCAGCGATATCTGATACTCAGCCAGTGCCTGTATCTCCGCGCTTTTCGCATCCGCCAGCGACGCCTGCGCCTCCAGCACATCCGTATTCGTCCGCAGTCCAAGCTCGAACTGTCTCTGTTCCGCTTCATACAGCCGTCCCGCCAGCATCGCGTTCTGTCTTGCCGCCATTATCCTCTGCCACGTCGCCTCGACATTGTCGACCGAATTGAGCACCTCCTGCTCGACAAGCTGCTCACGACTATCCCGAGTTGCGAGCCTCTGTATCCGCTGGTAATACCCCTGCAGCAGCCGATTCTTGGCAGCTTCGTTGCCCAGTGGTATCAGAACCTGCACGCCCAGCCGATGATCCTCGAACCTCTTATCGTACAGCAGGTCCAGCGAATCCTCGCGATTGGCACCAAGTCCATTGATGTTGTAAGTGTAATCCAGCGTCGCCAGCGGCAGCGTTTGATTTTTCAAAAAGTCTACCGTACTCGCATCCTTTGCAAGCTGAAGCTCCAGCTCCAGAAGCTCCATCCGATTATCCAGGCCCGCCTGCACGAGCCTTTCCCGCTCCATCTCATACCGCACCGGATCGGGCAGCGTCTCGATCTCGATCCTCGTCCTGCTCGTCACATCCAGCCCCGGCATGTTCAGCGTTCGCTTGAGCTCTCTCTGTCTCTGCCGGACCGAATTTTCTGCTACGATTATAGCTTCCAGCCGCTGCGCCACACCCGCCTGTGCGCGTATCACCTCCACCTGCGGCTTCTCACCCGCCTCGACGAATCGCTTCGATCGTTCCAACTGCGCCTGGGCAAGTTCGTACTCTCTCTGTCTGAGCTTGAGTTCCCGCCTTGCAGCATAAAGCCGCCAGTAAACCCTGTCCGCCGCCGCCAGCACCCGTATCACCTCCAGTTTCGTCCGCGCATCCGCGATCACTTTATCGTACTTGGCCAGTCGTATCGAATGCGTATTGACCCGCTGGCCCGCGTTCCGCAGCAGTGGCTGACTGATCGAAACCAGAAAGTCATTGCTGTAAGAAGGATTGAGTGTAGAGAACGTATTGTTGGTCTTGACATAATCATCGACCGCACTGAACCTCAGCGTCCCGCCTGTCCGCAACGGCATATTCACGCCCAGCCTCGTGTCATAAGCCTCCGCCTGCGAACCCTCCAGCAGCGTCGCGGTTGGCGTGTCGGTTTTGTTGAAGTATGCATCAGCGGTAAACGCCCACTCGAATTTCGCCTGCTCGACATCTACCTGCCTCTCGGCTATGGACGGTGCGATAAGCTGCGCCTGCAATCCCAGGTTGTGCTCCAGTGCAATCGCTCTGACCTTCTCGATGCTCAGCTTCATATCCTCAGGAGCCTTCTCGATTACCTCGATTTCTTTTTCCGCCGGCTCCTTCACCTCTTCAAGCTCGAGCGTTTCGATCTGCCTGACCTTCTTCCTGGGCACGGCGATCGTCTCAAAACTATCCTCGCTGGCAAATTCCTCGCACCCTCCCGCAACGATCAGGATCAGCCCGAAAACAAAACATGTCAAAAATTTCACAACGACTTTACTCATGTCTCAACGCCTCAATAGGATCAAGTCTCGCTGCCTTAACCGCTGGGAACATCCCAAACACGACCCCCACCAAACCCGAAAACGCCAGCGACAACAGTATTGCCCAGAACGGTATATGCGCCTCGTCCAGCCCGTTGGGCATGCTCGCCATACCCGCCGTCAAAAGCTGCCCAGCGCCTATGCCGATCAGCCCGCCCAGCATGCATAGTATCACCGCCTCTATCAGAAACTGGAACATTATAGCAGACGCCTTCGCACCCACCGCCTTCCGCAGTCCGATCTCCCGGGTCCGCTCCGATACCGAAACAAGCATTATGTTCATTATCCCGACTCCGCCCACCAGCAGCGATATCGCAACGATCCCTCCCGCAATCGCTGTCATAACCGCAGCTACCTTTTTGAATCCGCTGATAAATTTTTCAACGACTTCCATCCTGAACGTATTCGGATCGCCGGGCTTGAGGTCCCTCGCCCGCCGCATGTAGAAGCGTATCTCCGCCTGAGCATCCGCCGAAACCTCGGGTGATTTGCTCGTCACTATCGCATGCATCCATCCGCCCCCGCTAGCCTTATACATAGTCGCAAACGGCACGAACGCCTCACCCTTGGCAGACGAATTGTCCATCATTCCGAACATCGACGGCTGCACCTTTTCCTCGACCACCCCGACGATCAAATACCTCGCGTCTCCCATCAGCAGCGATTCACCGATGCAGTCGCGGTTCAGCCTCAGCTCGTCCCGCAGATCAGGCGTGATCAGACAAACCCGCCTTGCATGCTCACTGTCGACAAGTGAAAACGGCCGACCCATGATCACCGACCGACCCTCGATCTCGTGCCATGCCCGGCTGATCCCAGTAACCGGTATGCTGTCCACCGATCTTTCACCGCTTCGCACTGACCAACTGTTCTGCCGGATCATCGTAAAGTTCTCAACGGAAGGGCAGTGATCCAGTAATCCGTCCAATTCATCCGGCTTGAGCACGATCTCCTCCCACGGTGCATTCTTCAATCGACCCTCCTGCGGACGATTGCCCATCAGATAAATGCTCCGCGCATTCGCCACACTTTCGAACTCACTCAGCACTTTCGTCTTCAGCCCCGTCAGCCCGGCAATGACCGCACACACCGAAGCCACGCCGATCACCAGTCCGATCGTCGTAAGTGCCGACCGCGTCTTGTTCGACCATATCTGCCCGATCGCGACCCACACCCCCTCCAGCAGTTGTCTCACGAAGCTCAGCATTCCCGCAAACATCACGCATCCCTCCCGCGAGCCGTCAGCTCGTCAGACATGACCCCGCCGTCCTGCATTCGTATGATCCGTTTGCTCCGCTGTGCGACATCCTCCTCATGCGTCACCATTATGATCGTCTGTCCCTCGCCGTGCAGTTTGTCGAAAAGCTCCAGTATGCTCTCGCTCGTCTTCGTGTCCAGGTTTCCCGTCGGCTCGTCCGCCAGCAGAATACTCGGACCGCAGATTATCGCACGCGCGATCGCGACCCGCTGCTTCTCGCCGCCGCTGAGCTGATTCGGTCTGTGGTTCATCCTGCCTCCAAGCCCCACCCGCTGCAGCGCCTCATGCACCAGCTTGCGCCGTTTTCGAAATCCGGTCTTCTTGGAATATATCAACGGCAGCTCGACGTTCCGCATCGCGTTGATCCGCGGCAGAAGTTCGAACGACTGAAACACGAACCCGATCTGCGTATTGCGTATATGCGCCAACTCACCGCCGCTGAGCTTGGAAACATCTTTGCCCGCCAGCTCGTACCTGCCCGCCGTCGGCTTGTCCAGGCACCCCAGCACATTCATCAGCGTACTCTTGCCCGATCCGCTCGGCCCCATGATCGCGACATACTCTCCAGGCTCGATATCTATGTCTACCCCCGCCAGCGCATGCACCCGCTCCACGCCCATCGCGTATATCCGCTGAATACCCTCCAGCCTGAGAAGGGCACCATCATTTTGCTCCATCACTGCCGTCATGCCGATCTACGCTCCGTCCTTCCCGGCATCTGCAGTTTCTGCCGAATCGTCTTCCTTGCCGGCAATCGCTTTCTCAGCCTGTTCGCCGTTTTCATCCCTGATCGCCATGCCGTTTTTCAGGCTCTCCAGGATTTTGTAAGGTCCGACCACGATCTGATCATCCTCGCCCAGCCCCTGCTCTATAATAATGTGCGTCATGTCGCTCGCACCTGTCTCCACAGGCGTCGCGACCGCCTTGCCGTCCACTAGCTTGTAAACGACCGTCGCATACCGCTTGCTCGTATCGACCAGCTTGCTGCTGTTTCGTATCTCCAGCGGCAATGTGTCAACCTCCCGCCCAACGACCGCCTGGCTCGGCACCTTCAACGCGTCCTCATGTCTTTCAGTCAGCACCTCCACATCCGCGGTCAACCCCGAGTACAGCATCTTCGCAGTCTTGTCCAGCAGTATCTCCGTCTCGTAAAACTTCGACCCAGTTCGGCTCATTCCGTGCGTCAATGCGATCGAATCGACCGTACCCTCGAACACCGTATCATCAAACGCCTGCACATGCACTTTCGCCCGCTGTCCCACTTCGATCTGCCCTACGTCCGCCTCGTCTATCTCCGTCTCAACGATCATCTTCGACAGGTCCGCCACTTCCAGGATGACCGTCCCCGGATTGTTCATCGTACCCGTCATCGCGATCTCACCAACCTCCGCGTTGATCTTCGTGATGATCCCGTCTATCGGCGACCGTATCACTGTGTGCCCCAGCGTCTCCTCGGCCTCCTCGATACGTGCCTCCGCCACCTCCAGATTATGCTTGAGAACTTCCAGGTTCAGCTCTGCCGCTTCGATAGAAGCCTTCGCCTGCTTGTAAGATGCCCGCAGCTCCGCCAGATTGCACTCGGCCTGATCCAGTGTTGCAAGGCTGATGTCCTTCGACTCGTGCAGCTTTTTCTGCCGCTCGAAATCCTTCTTCGCCTGCTCCAGCGATGCGTCCATACCCTCCAGATTCGCCTTCTGCCCCGCAATTCGCGCCATCTCAACCTCTATCTGCGCCTCCTGCGCCATCCGCTGAGCCTTCGCCGACCTCAACTGGCTCTCCAGGTCCCGGCTCTCCAGCCGAACAAGCAGCGATCCGGGCTTTTCCTTAGTTCCGCCGACCACACGGTCGCCTTCCTCGAACGGCAGCTCCTCGATCCGCCCCGATACTTTCGCGCTGATCGCCACTTTCGTCTTGGGCATCACCTGCCCCGGCCCGCTGACGATCTCAACCAGCTCTCCCCGCTCGGGGGTCGCAACCCGCACCAGCTTGCCCGCATCCTCCACCGGCCCGCCGCTTTTCATCTTACCTGCAGCAAACACCGCCCCCACGATCAGCATCGCCGGAATTATCACCCGCTTTTTCAATATCCACCGCAATGTCATACCTTTCGACAGAAGTAAACCAGATCGGGCTCTGCAAAACCCGCGCAGTGCGCACAAATACCGCCTTTACAGTATTATAGACGCAGACCACCCCAAAAAGTTACAGAAAAATGCAACATACAGCCGAAAATCCGCCCGCAATTCTCGAAATGGATCCGAGCTCTCTACGCCGCCCGATCCTGCTCAAGCTCTGCCAGTATCGCCTCAGCATTCACCCCATACCACTTTTCGATCTGCGCGATCACCTCGTCCCGGCTTTTCGCGCCCATGATCCCCAGCATCGCCTTTTTCCGCTCGGGATGTCTCTTGCAGTACCCAGCCGCGAATTTCCTGAAATACCGCACGCCCTTGAGCTTCTCCCGCAGCGACGAAACCATCCCGAAATGCCGCAAAATAACCCTTCCCTGCTCCTTCAGCACCGGATTGCCCGGCTTCTCCTCGCCCGCCAGCAGCGCCCGTATCTCGTCAAATATCCACGGATTCCCTATCGCACCCCGCGCGACCAGCACACCGTCAACATTTTCCGTCCGCAGCCGCTCGACCGCGTCCTCCGCCGTGAAAATATCTCCGCTGCCGATCACGTTCGTCTCCGGGAACCGCCTTTTGACCTCGCTGATGATGTCCCAGTCCGCCTTGCCCTTGTATTTTTTCTTGACCGTCCGCCCGTGCACCATCACCGCGTCGATCCCCTCGTCGCAGACAGTCTCGCAAATCCGCCAGAAGTTGTCCTCCGTCCCGTCGTCACTGCCCACGCCGATCCGCAGCTTCATTGTCACCGGAAAACTCACTGCTTCCCTGACGCGCCGCCATATCTCGATCACCCGCTCGGGCTCGCCCAGCAGGGCACCCCCGCGACCTCGCCGCAGCACCTTCGGTGCCGGACACGCAATATTAAGATCGATCATATCATAGCCAAGGCGTTCGAAAACCGCTGCCGCCTTGGCCATCTTCACCGGATCTCGCCCCAGAACCTGCCCGCCGACCGGATTTTCCCCTTTCGCCGGGTGAAATATGCCTTTGCGCACAGCCTTCTCACAGAGCAGCGTCTTGTCCAGCATAACACCCGTAAAGGTCAGCGGCGCACCGTGCTCCTTAGCCACAACCCGCATCGCGGCGTCAGTATACCCGCTCAAAGGTGCCTGCATCACGGGCACATCCAGTTCTATATTGCCGATTTCAAGCATATTCACCCATAAAAACCATTACCCAGCCAGTCGTCCCGGCCGGTCAGTCGCAGAATAATAAACAATTTGACCGTCAGTTTCAATACCTCTGTGGTGCAAAATGGTTTGCCCTCCACCCTCTCTCTGCTCTCCAAAAACGCCCAACAACGCCCCGGATATCCCCGAAAATCTCTATTTCACTCGAAATAAACCCCATTTTCCTCCTTGACTGGCATTTGCAAAACCGTTATATTCTCCTCCGTTGACGAGGGATGGTTGCATCTTTTCGTCCTGATTGGGGTATAGTGTAACGGCAGCACGAATGACTCTGAATCATTTAGTCTAGGTTCGAATCCTAGTACCCCAGTTCTTTGCCAACTGATCCGAAGGTTGGCTCACGCCTTTTTATTTACCTTTTCATAAACGCTAAACCCGGGTAGAACTGTATAAAATGATAAAAAGATTTGCAAAATACTATAAGCCGCATCTTCCGCTGTTCATCTTCACGATGACAGCAGCGGTCGCTTCCGCCGTGGTCACCGTCTTCATCCCAGCCATGACCCGCAAGATACTGGAAACCGACATACCCAAGGGCGATACCGGACTGCTGCTCACCAGCATGGCCATCATGCTCGGCCTGATCATCGCAGCCGCCGTTTTCGCCTATATCCGCGTAAAGTGGGGCCACATCCTCGGCGTTCGCATGGAGTTCGACATGCGGGAAAAGCTGTTCACGCACCTGCAGAAGCTCAGCTTCAATTACTTCGACAACACCAAGACCGGCCACATCATGAGCCGCATATCCAACGACCTGAACATGATCGCCGAGATCGCCCACCACGCGCCCGAGGACATCCTCATCTCGCTCGCACTGATCATCGGCGCGTTCATCGCAATGTTCAGCTTCAACGCCCAGCTCGCATGGATCGCGATGATCCCCATGCCTTTCCTCATCGCATGGGGCATCCTCTACGGCGGCAAAATGCGTAAGGGCTTCCGCCAGGTCCGCAAAAAGATCGCCGACATCAACTCCTCCGTTGAGAATTCTGTCCAGGGCATACGCGAAGTGAAATCCTTCGCCAACGAAGAAGAAGAGATCTGCAAGTTCGACGTCGTAAACTGCAGCTTCCGCCAGGCAAAGGAAGACATCTACGGCACCATGGCCCGCTTTTTCTGCGGCATGAACTTCCTCATCGAGGGCTATTTCTTCGTCGTCATCGCAGGCGGTGCATGGCTCATCTACACCGGCAGCAGCATCACCCACGCGGACCTGCTCGCGTTCGTGCTCTACATCTACTTCATACTCAACCCCATCCGCCGGCTGGTCAACTTCTCCGAACAGCTCCAGCGCGGCGTCGCATGCTTCGAACGATACACCGAAATAATGGACGTCGAACCGGACATCGTTGACAATAAGGACGCTCACGATTTCTCGCCCGTTACGGGCCACATCGAATTCAGCGACGTCTCCTTCAAATACAATGGCAGTGACGACTGGATCCTCAAAAACGTCGACCTCGACATCAAGCCAGGCTCCACCGTCGCGATCGTCGGCGAATCCGGCGCGGGCAAATCCACCATCGTCTCGCTCATCCCGCGATTCTACGAAGCGACCAAGGGCCGCATCACCATCGACGGCCACAGCGTCTCGGACCTAAAGCAGAAGTTCCTCCGTGAAAACATCGGTATCGTCCAGCAGAACGTATTCCTGTTCGACACCACCATCCGCGAAAACATCATGTACGGCCGACCCGACGCCACCGAAGAGGACCTCATCGACGCAGCCAAAAAAGCCAACATACTCGACTACATCCGGTCCCTGCCGGACGGCTTCGAGACCCTCTGCGGCGAACGCGGCGTAAAACTTTCCGGCGGTCAGAAACAGCGTATATCCATAGCACGCACGTTCCTCAAGAACCCGCCGATCTTCATCTTCGACGAAGCCACAAGCTCGCTCGACACCGAGTCAGAGGCACTCGTGCAGAAATCACTCGACCTGCTCCGCAAGGACCGTACGACCATCGTGATCGCACACCGCCTCTCGACCGTCCGCAACGCAAATTACATCTACGTCGTCCGCGAAGGCGAGATCGTCGAGCACGGCACACACAACGAACTGCTCGACAACCGCAAGTACTATCACACGCTCTATACAATGAACGTTTTCTAATCAGCGGCTCCGATCAGTATTTTCACCGCACTTAGCGCATAAAAAAGACGCCCGCCACCAACCCGGCAGGGCGTCTTTCTCATTTGCACGCTAACCCTTACGCAGCAGCCTCGGCCTCCGCGGGCTGATCCGCTTCGTCACCCGATTCTTCTTCGACTGCCTTATCTTCAAGCAGATCACTCAAGGGCTTCGTCATATTATCCGCCTTATACGAAGGTATCTCAAAAATCCAGTCTTCGTTCTTCGCTGCGAACGCCTGAGCCTTATCCCGCGCGACCAGTTTCGCTTCCTTCTGCTTGAGTTCTTCTTCGTCAACCTGCACACCCTTGGTCATAGTCACAGGCTCGGTATCCGTAAACTCAGCCGTCACCTTCCCATAGACTGCATCGTCCTTGCGCCCGATGTCGAACCGGTACACCGTCGAATCTTCCATTCTCACGACGAATTTGTCGTTGAAACTCACGCCTTCGACCTCGCGCAATACGTCATCAAACCGGATGCTCGTCGCGGCGTTGAACACCTTGTCCAGCTCGTCCTCTTTGACTTCCTTGCCCTCGGGTACGGTGCTCAGGCCGATCTCGTTGTTGTCCTTTCGAACGATCCTGTAGCTCTCGTCGCCCGCGTTCACTGCCACAGATTCGATGTTATCCTTCTCAGCCGAGACCAGCGTTTGCTCGACGTACCCTATAGCGTTCTTGTTTATCCACGGCGAACCGAGCGACACAAACACGTCCTCACCGTTGAGCAGCCGGACATATTTGCCCTCGCCGCCTTCGACTGCCTCGCCGATCACGATACCAGTCAGCAGCGAGCCGTCCTCGGTTATAAACTTCACGATCGTCGACGCTTCCTCTTCGCTCACGCCCAGATCGGCATAGTTTTTCTCGTCCGAAGTGATCTTCTCCGCCAGTGCGATATCCATGCTCCTGGTTAGCAAATTGTTCACCTCGCTGGTCTTGGCCGGATAGCCGCCTTTGGTCTCGACAACGAACCCGCCGTTGCCGCGCACAAGCACGACGTCCGACTC
Source organism: Anaerohalosphaera lusitana (assembly GCF_002007645.1). Taxonomy (GTDB): domain Bacteria; phylum Planctomycetota; class Phycisphaerae; order Sedimentisphaerales; family Anaerohalosphaeraceae; genus Anaerohalosphaera; species Anaerohalosphaera lusitana. The sequence goes on along the minus strand of NZ_CP019791.1, from coordinate 3,488,156 downwards.
ACCGCCCGAAATCTCGATCCTGGCGATCTTAGCCGGGTCCATGCCTTCGATCAGGTATCCACCTGTGCCGCTGCCTTGCGGCCCGCGATGCGTCACCTTGTCAACAGCGACCGCCAGCACCACAATCACAACCGCCAGCAGTCCCAATATAGCTAATTTCCTGTTATTCATTTCCATCTCCTGTTTTATAAAGCCAGATCAAGCTGTAGTCCGAAATCATTAAGCCGCACGCTCAGACATACTGCTCACATAGTGTCGCTTACGAACCGTGCGATACACGCCCAGCCCGACCGCGATCAGCAGAATAAACGCCGGCGCCATCAGCATATTGAAGTTACGCAGTTTAGCCTTCAGCGCTTCGATACGTTCACGTCTCTGCATGCGAACGTTCCGGATCTCACGCTCGGTCTCCCGCAGCTTGAGCTCGAGTTCGCGCTGCTTATCCAGTATCGAGCTGCCGATGATATCCGCCTGCTGTTCACCGCCGCCCGCGTTACGAACGATCTCGTTCAGCTCAGCCTGCAGCCGCTGTTTTTCGGCGTTGAGCTTATCGATCTGCTCCGCGGTCTCAGCCTCAGCCGCCTGCTCGATCTCTTCAACGACGGTAAAGGGCCGTTTGAACGTACCCCTTGTCCGCACATCGATCAGCTCGGTCGAACCGCTCATTGCATCCACGGTATTCGAGACCAGTGCCGCATTGTCGCCCGCCGCCGTCATACCGAAAAACGACTGCTGATACGCCAGCCAGTCTGCTGCTATGTCCACATCCGCGTAAACAGCGACCATGCACTCCTTCTCAGCCTGGGCGATACCGGTCAGTTTCCTGGTCTCAGGCTCAGCCGTCTCACCGTCCTCAGCTTCACCGTCGCCCTCGGCCTCGACTTCTATCTTCACGCCGTCCGGGAACGCACTCTTGAACTTGCCCGTGATCTGATAGCCCATAACCACGGGCTCGTCGCCGTCAAAGAACCTCTGCATCAGCCGCGACGGATCCATCTCCAGCTCCATCGGATTGCTCACATCGAAGCTGTTACCAATATCCGTCGTCTGCAGCAGGGGGGTATACTTGTAATCCTGGTACTGCTCGCTTTCGAGCTTATTCAGCACACCGCTGTAACCGACCCGCAGCTCGTTGAGATTGCCCGAGATAATACTATCATCCGGGAAGCAAGGCTCGGTCAGTCTCAGCAAACCGATCATCTTCACCGGCCTGCGTTGCTGACCCATCTGCTGCTGCATCGCAAGCGCCCTATCACCCGCAAACGTATTCGCAGGCATCTCGACGCCCCAGGCTTCCATCAGCTCGCTCAGGTTCGAGCTCACGTCGATCTGCTGCCGCATCATCCTCGCCTGCTGGCTCTGATTCGCCTTCTCCGCAACACAGTACGGATCAACGAATACAGCGGCCCGTCCGCCGTTGAGCACGAACTGATCGATCGCGAATTTCGTCTGCTCGCTCAGGTCCTTCGGATGGATCACCAGCAGCATGTCCACGTCCTCGATCTTCTCGACATCGGATCCGATCGCCTCGATCTCGTACTGCTCCTTGAGCTGCTGCACGATGCCCCATGCTTCCTTTGGCTGCTGGCCCTGAAGCTGCATCATCCGCCGCATATAAGGCGTCGTATCATCGCCCACGACCTCCAGTGAACTGATAACGCCCACCCGCGTCTTCTCGCGAGTGATCGCGGAATCGATCAGCTCACTGATGTCATACTCCACAAAACTCTGCCGATCGGGCGTAAAGAACGGGATCGTCTTCTGCACGCCGAACTGAGTCTGCAGCACCAGCCCGAAGAAAAACTTCTCTTCCTCGGTAATAGAGTACTGCTTGAGACCGGCCCGCATCGCCGCCGCTTCCTCTTCCGTATAGGGCCGCGGATCGATGATCTGCAGATCGACCATACCCCCGCTCTGAGCCTCGTATTCTTCCAGCAGGGCTCGCACATATTGATAATAGTTGTTAAAGAACCTTATCTGGTCCGTTCCCTTCATCGCCGCTGTCTTAGCATAATACAGCTTCATAGTTATCGGCTGATTGATCTTCGCAAGGATCGCCTTCGTCCCGTCACTGAGCGTATAAAGGTCCTGCTCCGTCACGTCAGCCTTCGCCCGCCTGCCGATATCCTGACAGATGCTTATGGCACTGAAGGTTATCACCAGTACAAAAATGACTGCTATCGTCGCTCGTATCGTTCTGTTCATTAGCTGGCCTTCCTTTCTTCAAGCATGTAACTGCTGCACACAATCCAACCAACGATCAACAATGCAAAATAGGATAGGTCCTTGAAGGACAATACACCCCGCTGCATCGACTCGAAATGTCCCTGGAAGCTCATCTGCTCCACCGTGGCTACAAGTCCGCCCGGCAGAAAGCTCGACAGATAATCCAGCGTCGTTGGCATGCCCGCGAACACAAGCACCGCACACGCCACCACGCTGAGCACGAAACTGATCACCTGGTTCTTGCTCACGACCGAGAAGAACATCCCGATCGACAGAAATCCGCCCGCAAGCAGAAAGCTTGCAAGGTATCCCGTTGCGATCAGTCCGCCGTCAGGATCACCCAGATACGCCACTGTCACCGGCATCGGGAACGTCAGCACCAGAGCGATCCCCAGAAACGCCCACGCCGCGAAGAACTTGCCAAGCACCGCCTGCGTCACCGTGATAGGCAGCGTCAAAAGCAGTTCGATCGATCCGCTCTTCCGCTCTTCCGCCCACAGTCTCATCGCCGTCGACGGCACCATGAATACGAACAGCAAAGGCAAGTTCCTGAAGAATATGCTCATATCCGCCTGCCGGATCTCGAAAAACCCGTCACGGAAGGTCATATAGCCGCTGAAAAACAAGAATATCACCAGGAAAACATAGGCCAGCGGCGTCGCAAAGTACCCCTTGAATTCCCGCTTGAATACTGAAAGAAAACCGTTCATATTTCTACTCCTTGATCTACGCTGCACCCTTGTCGGTTTTGCCCACCGTAATCTTCCTGAACACTTCGTCCAGGCTTCCGCCGTACTCTTCCACCAGTTTGCCGGGCGTCGAGTCGACCTCGACCCTGCCCTTGTTTATGATGATCGTACGGTTGCACACAGCCTCGACCTCTTCGAGAATATGCGTCGAAACCAGAATGCATTTCTCCTTGGCCATCTGGTTGATCAGATCCCTGACCTCATGCTTCTGGTTCGGGTCCAGGCCGTCCGTCGGCTCGTCCAGTATCAGAACCTCCGGATCATGTATCAGCGCTGCCGCAAGCCCCACACGCCTGCGATAACCCTTACTCAGCGTATCTATCGTCTGATGATACACCGACTCGATAGCACACATCGGCACATACTTATCAATCGCCGACTTTCTCGCCGACCCCTTGATCTCACGGGCGTCACATACGAACTTCAAAAAACCAGCCGTCGTCATCTCATTGTACGCCGGCACATTCTCCGCCAGGTACCCCAGCCGTTTCCGCACCTCGATAGGGTCCTTGCCGATGTCGTATCCGCAAACGCTTGCAGTGCCGCTGTCGGGCTTCAAAAAACACGCCAGCATCTTCATCGCCGTGCTCTTGCCCGCACCGTTCGGCCCAAGCAGCCCCAGCACATCGCCTTTTTCAGCCGTAAACGATATCCCGTCCACAGCCACAACCTGACCAAAACTTCTTCGCAGATTCTTCACATCAATCATATTCTGGTCTCCTGTTAACAATGACAGATCAGCCTGCATATTACCGAAAGGATCGCACCTCTCCGAGCCAGACCCGAAAAGTGCACCCCGCAGGCCATGCCGCTAGAAACTGTTTCGAAACAGCTTCTAAGACCTGTTATATAATAAAAAATTTCTGAGATTTCAACCCCTCAGATGGACCAAAAACATCATCTACTCCACTTTGAAGGATTCAAAAAGCACATTATGCATCAAATATCAAACTCCGCCACCAAAAACGTATGGTCGCTCGGCTTCTTCAACGCCCTCGGCTCCTTGTCCACCCAGCAGCCCGTGCATCTACCCGCCATTGACTTCGACGCCATAATATAGTCCAGCCGCCAGCCGATATTCCTCTTGAACCCGTTCGGCACACGATAGTCCCAGAACGTATACAGCCCGTCCTCCTCGTTGAACTGCCTGAAAACGTCCGTAAAGCCCCACCCCATCACGTCCTTCAACGCGTCCTGCACCTCCTGGCAGTAACAAACGCTGCCCCAAAGCTTCTCCGGATCATGCACGTCGCGCGCGTCCATTGCCACATTAAGATCGCCCATCCACAGCACGTCCTCGCCGGGACTGAAATTCTTGTCGAACCACTCACGCAACTGACCGAACCACTCCAGCTTATACAAAAACTGTTCCGAGTCCGGCGCGCGTCCCTGCGGCACGTATGTATTCACGATCGAAACCCCGCCCAGGTTCACCTTCAAAAACCTCGCCTGTTCACTCTCATCACCGTCCAGCCCGATCTTCACGTCCTCGATCTGGCCCCGAGCAAACGTCGCAACGCCGTTATACGCCTTCTGTCCCTTGTAAACGAAATTGTACCCGCAGTCCTCGAACGCTTTAACAGGAAAATGATCATCCTGCACCTTCGTCTCCTGTATGCAAAGCACGTCCGGCTGGTTCGCCTCGAGCCAGTCCAGTACTATGCCCGCTCGACTGCGTATAGAATTGGCGTTAAACGTAGCTGCCTTCATTTTGATGACCTCTAAATAGATTAGCTGATAACCCAACCACCACAAAACCATTAACCGCACATTCTAATTGCTTTGCCCATTGTTATCAAGCTCGCATAATCGCCAAACGCGCAGCAAAAAGGCCCGACGGTCGAAACCACCGGGCCTTGCAATTTCAATAGGACGCCAAAAGCTACATCAGGTTGTCCCTGTACCAGTCGATCGCCTTATCCAGTCCTTCACGGAACTCACAGACCGGCTCGAAACCGATCACTTCCTTAGCCTTGCTGATGTCTGCATGCGAATGCTTCACATCGCCCGCCCTTCGTGGGGCGTACTCTGGTTCTACATTCTGGCCCGTGATCGAATTGATCATCTTGATGATTTCGTTGACCGTGATACGGTCGCCGCAGGCGATATTCACAACCTCGCCCTGTGTCTTCTCGGCATTGGCCGCACACATATTCGCTTCGACAACGTTATCAATGTAGGTGAAGTCTCTGCTCTGCTCACCGTCACCGTAGATGGTAGGGGGCGTACCCTTCAAAATGCTCGTAACGAACGCAGGGATCGCTGCCGCGTACTGGCTCGTCGGATCCTGGTAAGGCCCGAACACGTTGAAATACCGCAACGCGATCGTCTCCAGCCCGAACACCTCACTGAACACCTTGCAGTAATACTCGCCGACCAGCTTGCCGACCGCGTAAGGCGAAAGCGGATTCGTAACCATATCTTCCACCTTAGGCAGCCTCTCGCTGTCACCATACGCCGAAGAACTCGCTGCATAAACCACACGCTTGACGCCGCTGTCCCTCGCAGCCAGCAGCACATTGAACGTAGCGTCCACACAATGCTTATGCGTCGCAGCCGGATCGTCCACGCTTTTCGGAACCGACGGCAGGGCACCCTGATGGAATACAACATCGACATCCTTCATCGCGGCCTTGGACAACTCAACGTCGCCCATGTCGCCCTCGATGAAGTCGATCTTGTCAATGATGTCATCCAGATTGCTCTTCTTGCCCGTCAGCAGGTTATCGATCACCTTTACCGAATGGCCTTCATTCACCAGCCGTCGGCAGATATTCGAACCAATAAACCCGGCACCTCCGGTCACCAGATAGCTACTCATAACACATTCCCTGATTGATTAACAAATTTATCCCGGTTGCTATGCCGGAGCGTTCAGCCCAACCTGCTGATACTGATGATAAGCACGCTGGATCTCGTGGAAGTATCCACCCTTCATTGCTTTCACGCCAAGCAGCACCGTGCCCGCGACATCCGCGTTGATGTTACGCAGTTCGCGAAGTGCCCTCTGTGCCTCACCCTTGCGGGTCGAAGTGGCGTTGAATACGACAACCGTGCCGTCCGCCTGCCATGCCAGAACCTTCGCATCACTGACCAGCAGGGCGGGACCGTCGATTAACACATAATCATAGCTCTGCTTCGCCTGATCGAGCAGCTCACGCATCTTATCGCCGCCCAGCAGCTCGCTTGGATTGTTCGGCAGCGGTCCGCTGTCAACGATATCGAGGAACTCTACACCGCTCGCACGGATCACATCGTTCCACTGAGCCTGGCCCATCAGATAGTTGCTCAGGCCCTTGTCCGCATGCGTACCGTCGCCCTCTGCTACCTGCGGGAACTCCTTCGCGATGCTCGGCCTGCGGAAGTTCGTATCGATCAGCAGAACTCGCTCACCTTCCGCGACCAGCGTATACGCCAGGTTCGTCGCAACCGACGTCTTACCGCAGCCGACGTTACAGCTTGTTACCATAAGCGTCTTATGACTGCCGCCCGACTCGCTGAGCCTCAGGTTCGTCTTGAGCTGTCTGTAATTCTCACTCATCATCGAGAACGGCGCCTGCCTTACAGCATGATGCAGGTTGACACCCTCCATACCGTCTTCTTCGTCTGCATGACTGACCATACCCAGCAGCGGCACACGCAGATGCTTCGCAACATCGCTCGGCGAACGCAGCAGATCGTTCAGCATCTCTATCGCGAACGCCAGACCAACACCAGCCAGCAGTCCAAGCATGAATCCGCCGCCGACATAGATCGGCAGTTGAGGTGAACTTACCTCATTTGGTTCTGTCGCCTCAAATGCCTGACTGACCTTGCTGAGCTTCGGGTCGTTGAGCTTTGCATCCAGTTTCTGAATAACGGTATTTATCTCTTCAAGGCGTCTCTGTGCTTCTTCACGGTCGGTCAGCACCCGATCATAATTAGCACGTCTGTCAGCCAGTTCCTTGTACTCAGCAACAGCATCGTCAACCTGTCGCTCGGTAGTTTCCAGTTCAACCGCCATAGTTGTGAGCCGATCCTGAGCGTTCTGAAGGTCGGCATACCTTACGATGTTACCGATCTCAGCCTGCCTCTGGGCAAGATCATCCCTGGCTCTCTTAAGCGCGTCCCGGGCTTCCTTGACACGTCTGTGGTCGTCACCAAACCGTGCTTCCAGACCTGCAAGCTGAGTCTCCAGCACAGCGATCCTGTTCCGCATCGTCGCGGCCGTGGGATCCTGTTCTATCCTCTCTCTCACAACCTGGTCATACTCGCCTTCTGCCCGGCGTTTCAGTATCTCTATCTGACTCTCCAGTTCACTGCGCCTTGTTTCCAGTTCGTCTCTGCGCGTCTGGATTTCCTCCAGCTTGTCATCGAGGAACGTCCTGAAGTTCGTCTCAGCAAGATTATAACTCGTGCCTCTCCGCTGTGCGGCCAACTGATCGTCAAGGTTCTGGATTTCCTCCTTGATCTCATCTCTTTGATCCTTCATTTCTCCACGTCGCCTTGTCGTGTCTTCCGAGGCAGCATCTCTTTGTTTCTGAAGGAACAGAGAAATAGCCTCGTTAAGTATGGACTTAGCATCTGCCTTGTTTCCTGCTGTCATCGATAAACGTACCCATGTGCCGTCCCGTTCAGGAGAAGCCCTCAAATCATCTTCCAAAGCTTCTAGCCGGTCATTGGGACTGTCAAAACTCTTATACCAGCCTGTCTGTCTCACGTCATCCCGTTTCAACAGGTCCCTCAGCATATTCTGCTGTTTCATGTAGGCGGCTTTTTCCGAACGGAACTGGTAATAGATATCCTTGTTAGGGATGGGACTGGTAAGACTCGTCGGGTCAACATCTGCTGGTGGTTCGACCTTGATCGCCGACCGTGAAGTATACTTAGGCGCATACCGCAGAAGCAGATACCACGACGCTCCGCCGATGATCACGCCCGCGATCGTAAATGCGATAATGAGCCAGATATGCCTGCGCAGGATCGCCGTAACTTCCTTCGCGGTCATACTGTTATCCATACCGGGAGCAGGCATCGGGCCTCTCGGCGGCATCGGGGGCATCGGATTGCCCAACGGATTCGACGTACGTTGTATGTTCGACATTTCAACTATCTCCTATTGTTACCAGGTTTATATACTCGGCCCAATCGCCGAAACTTGCTCCATATATCTTGCGACTCTAGCTGCTCGATCTTTCGACAGCAGCCTGCAGCCGCTCCTTGTCCTGATCCGATATCTGCTCTTTCGCCAGATCGATCGCCGTCTGATACGACTCTGCCGCTGCCTGATCCTCACCAAGGCCTTCCTGCGCCATTCCGAGATGCTCGTAATAGCCCCAGTCGACAGAACCGCCGTCTTTCTCAGCGATCTGGATCGCCATGATCATGGTCTCTTTCGCCTTCTCATATTCGCCTGCTTTGCACAGCACATAACCGTACGTATCCATCTTGTTATGATCGTTAGGTGCCGTCTCATGGGCTCTCTTGGCATATTCAAGAGCCTTGTCGATATTTTCACCGCTCTTAGCAAGCAGATACGCCAGATTATTCCTTACGTTCGAATTATTCGGCTGCTTCTCCAGTATCGCCTCATGCTGATCTATCGCCATCTGCAGATAATCATCACTCGGGTTGCTCATGTAAGCCATCAGCAGCAACTGTGCCTTCATTGCCGCGAATTCCAGCCATTGATTCTTGTTTTCGCTGGCCAGCTCCATACATTTGCTGATATACTTCAACCCTTCACCGAACTTACCAGTCGCCTGGTTTATCTTGAACATCGTCAGATTTGCAGTCAGCGAATCGGGATTTTCCGCAAGAGTTCCCTCACACCACTGAATTACATCGTTGGCGCCCAGTACCTTGAACATATTGTCCAGTATCTTCAGCACATACTGCTCGTTGGTCCCGGCCGCATTAAGCGCCTTGTTGAAATTCTCAACCGCAGCCGCACGGTCATCCTGCTGATCCTTCGCCGTTGCGATCTGGGCATACGCAACCGGTGCGAACTGACCGTCGGTATAATCAGCCGCGAACTTGTAAAGCTCATCGTAGTTCTTACCGAGCCTCAGTGCCGTAAGATACCCGTCAAGTGCCGAAAGCTTCGCCTGATCAGTATTGCTAAGCTCAAGCGACTTGAGGAACAGATTCTCAGCCAGGCTGTAATCACGCTCACGCAGAGAATGTGCTCCATACTTGAAGTGCCAGTATGCATTCTCGTTGTACTTCGCGATCGTATCCCGATAAAAGCTCTCAAGCTCGCTCTTGGTTCCCGATTCGACGTACATCTGCTCCAGCATGATCCTGATGCTCATCGGTGCACGGTCATCATCGATCGCCCCTACCAGCTCACCGATCGCTTCCGCTGTCCTGCCCGCACGCTTGTAAATACGTGCCAGCTCCATCTGAACAGTCGGACTCGGATCCAGGCTCTTGCTCTCCTGCAGATCGTCTATCGCTTCATCCAGTCGGCCCATAAGCCCGTAGATCTGACCACGCAGACGATAAGCGATCGCGCTTTCCGGATCCTGCTCTATCGTCACATTGACCAGCTCCAGTGCCTTGTCAAGCTCACCGCGTGACATAGACGCCCAGGCCTCCAGCAGCTTCGCTCTTGGCTCATCCGGGTTCTCTTCCTGGAACTTTGCAAGTTTCTCGTTCGCTTCTTTTATAAGGTCGAGCTCCAGATAAAGCTGTACCTGAAGAAGCCTGTTGTCAACGCTGTCATCGACCGCCAGCAGCTCATTCGAATAACGCTTCAGTGCTTCCGCATCATTCGTGCTGCGAGCAACGGTCATAAGCCCCTTGAGCACGTCAATGTTCTTGCTGTCCTCGGCATAGAGCTTCTGCAGTATTTCCTCAGCCTTGTCATACTGTGCATCGCGAACATAGAACCGCCACATCGTGCCCGCATCTTTGCCGAACATCTCCTGGGCCTTTTCTTTCTGACCCGTGACTCGAAGGTATTCAGCATAACCTTCCTGCACGCTTTGAGCCGCAGGATCGAGAACGTATGCTTTGGCAAACGCGCTGCGGGCTATTTCGAAAAGACCCTGTTTAGCACCAGGATCGGATTCTCGCTTTCCAACTTCTAACGCCGAATTACCAAGCATCGCAAGTGTTTGCGAGTTCGGCATCCGATTGGCAAGATTCTGCAGAATAGCTATCGCATCGGTAGGGCGTTTGTCCAGAAGATACTCACCATACATTGCCTGAAGCTGCCATTCCGAAGGATTCAGTGCAACAGCCCTCTGCATCGCACTCTCGAGTTCACGCTGCTGCGACGTCGTAACATTACCCCTCAGTGCTTCATTGCGTGCACGCAATACCGAAACAAGCTGCTTTGCGACATTGCCGTCCCTCAGGACCATCTGATTCGCTCTGCGGGCCTCTGCCACTGCCTGTTCATAATCTCCCATCTCCATATGACATTTGCTCTTGAGCACATGTGCATAGGTAAATACGGGACGCTGCTGAAGGCACTGGTCCAGAAGGTTCAGGGCCTCTTCGTAATCCTCATTCGCAATTGCGACCCTAGCCTCAAAGAAACTGCCGTCGCACTTGTCAAGATTCAGATCGCCCGCCTTAACAGCCAGTTCCTCAGCCGTATCAAAGTCTTCCTCCGCGATCGCCGCATCGAACGCACCGCTTATAGCTGCCTCACTGTCATCGTCCAGAGATATTGCTTTCTGGAAATGCACAAGTGCTTTACCCGTCTCACCTCTCTCCTGGAAATACATTCCAAGATTCAGCTCACTTTCGAATTCATCATCAAGCCCGCCCAATACTCCCGTGACGATATTGTCCTTCTGTTCCCCGGAAAGTTCCAGCGGTTCCGGCTGCTGCAAGATGTTCAGATATACCTTGGCGTCCTTGCTCTCGGGGTAGGCCTGAGCATAAGTGTTCATCAGTTCAACCGCACGGTCCTTCTGACCGATACGCACCAGGTCGTCACACGTAGCCTTCGGAACAGGAACATCTTCTGCCTTGCGCCCGATCAGCTTCTTGAAAAGATCGACCCGCTGATTTCTGTATTCATTGAGATCTTCGTTAATCACTTCCTTTCGTGCCTCAGCCTCGCCATCTTCACTGAGCTCAGCAAGCTTCATGTCGCTGACAAGCCGCCTTATGCGGTTCTCAGTGAGCACCAGCCTGAGCATGATCGCCTCATCACTGTCACCGAGCTTCTCGACCGCCTGCTCGGCATTCACCATATCGCCCGCACGCATGTAAGCACGTGCCCTCAGTTGTTCAACCTCAGGACTTGCCCCGTGCAGCTTTTCATATTCTTCTAGCAGCGAAACAACCTGTGAAGCCGACCCGAGATCCGTCATGATCTCCGCGTAATCCAGCAGCAGTTCCGGCTTATAGGCACCCGCTCCGCCCGAAAGGGCGTTAGAGATGAATTCCTGACGCAAACCTGTTTCACGCCTGCCTTCGAAAACGTCAGCCAGGACATCGCAAAGAAACGCGTCCGTATTGTCTGCAGCCTGCATGCTCGTATAAGCCGAGTACATCAACCGGATCGCTTCGCTGTCATCGCCGTTAACCAGCTCGATGATACCCTGCCACTTCTGAACATTCGGATTGTCCTCGGTACCGAAGAACTGTCTTATATCTCCCACAGCCTCTTCGAGCTTGGCTATCCACTCACTGTTGTCCGCTTCCTCCGCGGTATTCATCGCACGCGTTGCATAACACTGCCCCAGGAAACTGTACAAGTTCAGTCTTGCAAACCTAGCAGCCGCCTGCCTTGGACCTGGTATATCCTGCGTCTTCGGCGAATTCAATGCGTAATTTACAATATCTATCGCCTGGTCGAATGCCCCTTCATCGCCCGTGATGTTGTATTGATAGTACTGGAATCTGGACGCTCTGATCGCATTCTTGATATTATCCTTATCCAGCTCCCATGCCTTTTGCATAGCCTCGACAGCATCGCCGATCCGCTTTATGTCCGAGCCGTAATAAGCTCCCATAGCCGCGTACACTTCCGGATTCGACTCAAATCTCTCCGCAAGCTCCTTAAACTCCGGCTCCAGCGACCGCAGATTCTCGCGAGCCTGTTCCTGGGCCTCATCATCCAGCCTCTGAACCTGCTCCTTGATGCGGTCCACTTTCGTCTCCAGCAGGGCGACTCTGATGCTTGCCGATTCTGGCAGCGTTTCAACGCCCTGAGTGAGAATTTCCTTCTGCTTTTCACGTCCTTCCGTCAGGGCGTCCATCTCACCGCGGTCATCACGCATCTGACCCGCAACGACATACGCTCTGCCGAGCATTACATACGCCTCTGCATCTTCAGGGTTGTTCTCAACTACTTTCATCAAAGCGTCAATAGCCGTCTGTGCAGTGCTCTCCAACTCCGTCGTGAGCCCCAGGTTGACCATCTGCATAGCCGCCCGGCCTTGCGCCTTCAAAACGTAAGGATCAGCCTGCTGGCCTTTCTCTTCAAATATCTCTACCAGTTCATCGGCGTTGGATTTTACTTCGAGCCAAAGCGTTTCATTCCCCTTCACCCCCAGATCAGCCATGCTGTCACACGCCGTATAGTAAAAATCCAGCAGCTTGGTCCTGGCCTTGATATGCTTGGGATCGATATTCAGAACCTGACTCCACGCACCTCGCGCCTTGGGCCAGTCTGCCTCATGAAAACGCGTATCCATCAGATGATGCTCAGCCAGCCGGAACAGAATGTCTATCCGCAGCTCCTCATTGTTCTTGGCATACCTGAAGGCTCGTTTATAATTGCTCGTGATCTCGTTGAACGCGGTCTTAACCTCTTCAACCTTCTCCTCGCTCGGTTCCTCGACATCGGAAACCCCTTCCAGAAGCGTCTGATGCTGGGTCTGCATAGCCTTGGCGTCCGCCAGGAATACCTGCGGGTCCTTGTTCAGCATCAAAAGAACCACGATGACGCCAACCGCGAGAAATCCCGCCAGTACCGAACCAATTATTGCTACCTTCTTATTAAGCTTTTTCTTAGCCATGTAAAAAAATCCTTAGTACATATCAAAAACTTACGCTGCCGACAGACACAAAGCTGCTCCATCTCGAAGCGCTGCTACTGTCCCTGGAACTCGTCAGCATCATCTGACTCCGAATTAGCCTTCTCCCAGTCGGGCCAGTGTTTCTTTTCGAACAAAGGCAAAAGTGTCTTCATCAAATTCTCACTTGCCTCGATCGTCTGTTCCTCATCCGGATATATCAGTCTGCCGGCATTACCGCCGTAAAAGTTCCACTCTACTTTCGAAAAATATGAATACTCAGACGTAAAGTTCCTGCCCATGATCGCTCTTACACCCCCGCGGCCGCTGGCATACTGTCCGTTCGTCTTGAAAAAGTACATCACCGGAAACTCGGTACTCGTCCGGAAAATGTCCTTGCTCTCTCTTGCAAACATAAGCAGCTTCGTTTCCAGTTCAGCCGGGATAGACCCCGCTTCGCCGTTACTCTTCGCCAGATCCAGCGTCACAACCTTGCTCTCTCTCCTGCTGTTGCCCCCGCCGACATAACACTCCTCAGGCACATGCGGCACCTGGTCCGGGTTGCCCGTATAATAGGTAATGAACAGCAGACAGAATCTCGTCGGGCTGAACTCCTCTGCTTCCGTATCCTCCAGGACCCACTTGATATAGTCCTGCGCCCCCAGCTCGTCCTCGATCTCCTTCGGAATGTCGCTTTTGTCCACGACCTTGTATCGTCCCATATCCGACTTGTCCAGCTCACTGAAAGATGCCTGCAGCGGCAGCGCTTTCTTGTTCAGCTTAACGCCGGTATACTTGACCACCGCCTCTTTGCTGAACGCCGCAACCGCCAGGATCGCAACACACACCAGAAAGGCAGGCTTCATATATTCTTTAAGGTTCTCTTTCATTTCAGTCCGCAAAAAAACTAACTTGCGCTCCTGCGTACGATTACTTCCTCTTCCTTCGGCTCGCCCGATCCGTCATCTTCCTCAAAAAGGTTCGACATGAACCACGCTATACCACCGTACATTGCGAACGCCGCAAACAGCATCGCGATTCCCATCATGTCATGGTAAGTGCCCTTGGCATATTTCGGGTCGCCGTAAATATAGATCATGCCGGTCAGCGTCACCCTGATCACATTACACAAGATCGCGATCGGCACAGTACTCAACAGCAGCACACCTCGCTGCCACAACGGCCTCCAGTGCAAATAAGCCATCGCAACGCCAAGCGCCACAAAAGCGATCAGCAGCCGCATGCCGCTGCACGCCTCGGCCACATTCAGGGGCTCCAGCTCCTGCCCCCGGTGCACCACGTTGATTATCACACCGCTGGCAACCGCATTAACGTCCGGCAGGGCGTCTATGATCAGCGTCGAGATCATAGATGCGAATTTGCGAAGCGGTATCGTCGCTCCCCTGTAAAGTCTGTCCGGCATCGGAACAGCAAATATCAAATAGCATATCGGCAGCCATGTATACTTGACCAGCCGCCAGCCCCCGAGAAATAGAACCACCGAACCTATAACCGGCAGTATCACAAGCCTCGAAAAATAACCGATCTTGAACTGCACAAGGTTCAGCGGATAAAACACCAGGCAAAGCACAAGCAGAAACAGCCCCACATAACTCCGTCTGGGCCGCAGTTCCGCAATGTCCTTCTTGCGCTGATTGAGAAACCACAAGCTGAACAATGGTATCAAAAATCCGTGCGACCAGCTCGCATCGTTCTGCCATACATTAAAAATGGATCTGAGTTCATTGCGGAACAGATACCCGATCAGCAAAGCGATTATCGCCGTCTTAACGTATGTACTGGTTGCCAGCGAACCCCAGCCCTTTGGCTTGTCTTCGCAAACTTCCGTCGTATTTGTAACTGGTACATCGCTGTTTGTCATATCGTTCCAGGACAATTAAGAGCTCTCTTATCAACCCCGAAATCGCACTCCAGACTGCCTCATGGTCCGAAAACCACAATGACCTTCGAAAAAGCACAAACTAACTGTATAAGCTCCGCAAAACTCGACCAGGCCTTAATAAACCCCGGCCAAATAACTTTTTGTCGTAAATCAGCCTTTAGCAGACTGGTTTATACTCACTGAACGTTCTACTAGAAAGTTTCGCCTAATATCCGGCCAGGATCGAAGTTGTCGAACTGACCAAAGTCCCGATCCGCGAAATTACGGTCATAGATAAAGCCAAACCCGTAAGTAAACCTGAATGCATTTCGAAGCGTCGCAAGATACCTGCTGCTGCCGTGCGTCCCAACGTTGATCAGGTCATATTCCTTGATAAAGAAGTCCGGCTGCAGACCCTTTGCGATCTTTTCCAGGTCCACCATTACGATCAGTTCACGGTTCTTCCCGATTCTCCTGATAACTTCTACCTTTTTCGGCCATGCCAGAGGTCCAAGCCCTCCGCCCAACGCTATCGCCTGCTTCAGCGTTATAGGCCGACCAGTAAGCGGAATAGCACCGTCAAAATTCAGGTTGCCGGTCACGAAAAACTCACCTACCAGGTCGATAGGCACCGTAATCGCATCGCCGGGCCGTATAATTATGTCATATCTAGGATCCCCGCCGAACAGCTTCTCACGCGGTATCTCGATAACGCGGGTCTGCGTTCCGCCTGTCCCGATCTGATCCCAACTGTAAGAAGTACCTTCCGGCTGCTCTTGTGATGTACTCTGATCGGGCCCCGCCTGTTCGATTATTTCTTGATCGGCCCCGGTATCTTCACCTACCTGCTTCGGAACCCAGCGGCCATTTTCGAAAATCCACTCAATTCTTCCGTTATCAGCTCTGTCTACCTTTTGCTGCTTATCTTCCATACCTTCCGGTGCAGCAAGAGCTTCCAACTCCTCTGCATCCGTATCAGCCGCCCTGATAGCAGTGGTTTTGCCGCTGAACATCATTGAAGGAGAGATCATTTCCAGGATTTCGTCCTCTGTTGTGTCCTGACCGTCTCCCGGCTCAGTAACATCCATCTCACCGGGTTCGATATCCTCATCATCCCTCTCTTGTTCCTGTATAGTCTGCTCGAAAGCGGCTCTTTCACCGCTGACACGCCTGGTCACATAAATGGTGCTCACGTTGAACTGTGCCACACTCCCTGCCTGTGCCAGTGCTCTTGACAGCCTGAAATCACTTCGCGGGATCTGGTACTGACCGGGCCGACCAACTCCCTGGCCGTTAACTGAATAAACCAGTCTCTCTGAGTTGACCAGAAGTACCGTAACGGAAGGGTCCAGCAGAATGTCCGGATACAATGCCTGCTTGATCTCATCTTCGAGCTGTTTTTCAGTCAGGCCCTGCGCACGAACCAGACCCACGTCCGGTATCGAGATCATCCCCGTCTCGGTCACCTGGTAATCGTTCACGAAGGGCAACCCTTCCTGCCGCAGCTCATATATAGAGATACGCACGATATCGCCCGTCCCGAACCGGTAATCGATGTCATAAGGTATCAGATCCTCCGGCCGGGGCTCCTGGGCACCCGCAAATGTCCGGTCGGGCTCATCGCCCACCCACAGGCTGTCGAGGATCACGTTTGTCACAGGGGTAGGCCTGAAACGACCTATCTGTGTCGGGTCCAGTATATCCCTCGAACAACCCGTACAAATAACCGCTAGAGAAATTAGAACCAGTCCGTAAATTGTTGCTTGGCGTCTCATTACTGTTTTCCGCATAATAAAAATTCCCGACTGTCATTTATGATATCTATATCGGCCTTTTTATGCCTGCTTTCAGGTAAAAAACAGCTATTAACCGCTTTCTTTGCGTACCTGACAAACAGCATCGGCTTAACACGCGTTCTACTTAATCTTTTTTAATGCTTAAAATACGGGAAAACTAAGACATGAACTGAGGTAGGCAATCTCCATATTCTCCGGACCTTACAATCCACCAATACTGATCCACATCTTCGCCGCATTTCCACCAAACCAGCAAAAACTGCCCGCAGACTTGTTTGCGATCTGTTGTCAGTCTGCACTACGGCCAATGTGACTCCTGAATTCTTCTCCAATATGCTCCACTGCGATCCGCCTGCCTCCCGCCGGCAGGGGGTAGCATTTATAAAACTTCCAGCTTGCTGTATTCGAAACTGATCACCTTTTTCGGGTCAATACTGTCTACATCGGTGCTGTAAACCTCGATCTTCATCGGCACAGGCTGATCCAGCTTATTTATGTAGCCGTAGTTGAAAACAAGCGTGCTAACGACTTCACCGCTTTTCAGGTCCTCAACGCGTACCATATCGACCTTTCGGCTCGTTCGATTTACATAAACTGTCTTAGATATCTGACCCGCGAAAAGCCCCTTAATTTCAATCGGAGTGTACCAACGGCCCGATAAACGCACCGGTTCACCCGTATGAACTCCATCGAGGCTGACAAAACCCGCCCCGGCCAGCATAGACATGTTGATCGCCTCAGCCTCCAGCCTGCTCAGAAGTTCCTCGCTCTGCCCGCCTTCAGGACGCGTCCTGAACGTTCCACCTTTCAGTTTCCATATATAATCGCCTGTTGGCTCACTCGCGGTAACCAGCATGCTTCGATTCGAAACACAAAAGTCATGGTCCTGCTCAGTTATATATTCACTGCCGTCAGCATTAAAATAACGGACGACCGTCTCGCCTTTCAACTTCATACCGCTGCAAGCCAGACTTGGCTTTAGAACGTTCTCTTCACGTTCAGGTTCGCCGCAGCCGCTTGCCGCAAACACCAGAAAGATCACTAAAACATATAGAATACTTCGCTTCATAAACGCTTCCTTCTAATTCAATGGTTTCAGGGTAACCTTAAATAACCGGATTCGCCTTAAAAAGCAAGTCATTACCGCCCATTCACCTATGGAAAAAAGAGACATTTACCTGATGATTATGCAGACTTTTCCTCTATGGTTTAATAATGGTCCGATAACTTGCCCAAAAAGTGCACGCCCAGCCCAAATTCACCCGGATTATGATCATGGTTTGGGTACTGACATTATCATGCATTTTTCTCACCATATCCCGAATTATCCACAGTACTTTGAGAGTCTTTCCCGCCTCCGCAGTCGTCCCAGCCGAAAAGGCGCACAAAAAAAGACCGACACGGCAAAAACCGCGTCGGCCTTGTAATTCAGCTATCAGCTTCTAAGTTTTACAGCTCAGAAAGCTTTTTGAGCGTACTGTAGCTCGCCTCAACGTCCTTCTTGGCAAGTTCCATCAGCTCTTTCGCTACATCAGGCTTGCTCTTGGTAAGAGTGCGATACCTGTTCTCGCCGTACGCAAACTCTTCGAAGTCACCCTTGGGCTCTTTCGAATCGAGCTGCAGCGGGTTCTTGTCCTCGGCCTTGAGACGTGGATCGAACCTGTATAACGGCCAGTAACCGCAGTCGACTGCCTTCTTCTGCTCGGTAGTGCCCTGAGCCATATCAAAGCCGTGAGCGATACAGTGCGTGTAAGCGATGATCAGAGAAGGACCGTCATAGCTCTCAGCTTCCATAAACGCCTTGACTGCCTGGTTCGGATTGGCGTTCAGCGCGACCTTGGCAACATAGATATTGCCGTAGCTCATGCTGATCATGCCAAGATCCTTCTTGCCCATCTTCTTACCAGCCGCAGCGAACTTGGCAACTGCCGCACGCGGAGTGGCCTTACTCATCTGACCGCCGGTATTCGAGTAAACCTCGGTATCCAGAACAAGAACATTGATGTTCTCACCGCTGGCAAGTACGTGATCCAGACCGCCGTAACCAATGTCATACGCCCAGCCGTCACCACCGACAACCCAGATGCTCTTCTTCACGAGGTAGTCAGCGACAGTCATAAGCTGCTCGCATTCCTTGCACGGCTCGCTCTTCTTGCACTGTTCCTTGAGCTTCTCGACACGTGCACGCTGATCTTCAATGCCTGCCTGCGTCGTCTGATCCGCACCGAGGATCTCGTCTGCCAGACCCTGCTCGACACAACCCTGGGCTGCAACCTTCTTGACCAGCTCGAGTGCGAACTGATTGAACTTATTCGTCGCAAGACGCATGCCCATACCGAATTCTGCATTGTCCTCGAACAGGCTGTTGCTCCATGTCGGACCACGCCCGTCTTTACGCTGTGCGTAAGGCGTCGTCGGCAGGTTACCGCCGTAGATCGAAGAGCAACCCGTCGCGTTAGCGATCATCGCACGATCACCGAACAACTGACTCAGCAGCTTGATGTTCGCTGTCTCGCCGCATCCTGCACATGCACCGCTGTACTCGAACAGAGGCTTGACAAGCTGGCTGCCCTTGACGCTGCCGAGCTTGAACGTGCTAGGATCGGTATCCGGAATGCTCAGGAAGAAGTCGAAGTTCTCTGCTTCCTTATCACGCAGCGGTTCCTGCGGAGCCATGTTGATGGCCTTCCTGCCGGTCGGCTGCTTGTTCTCGTCTTTTTCCTTCGCCGGACACTGAACGACACACGCGCCGCAACCGGTACAGTCTTCCGGTGCAACCTGGATCGTCCACTTCATGCCCTTGAAGTCCTTACCCTTCGCATCCGCACTCTTGAATGTCTCAGGTGCGTCCTCGAGGTACTTCGCATCGTAAACTTTGCCGCGGATCGTAGCATGCGGACAGATGAACGAGCACTGACCGCACTGGATACATACGTCCTCTTCCCATACAGGGATGTTCACTGCGATATTACGCTTCTCGTACTGCGTCGTAGCAGTCGGGAACTTACCGTCACAAGGCATCTTGCTCACCGGCACATCATCGCCTTTACCAGCCATGATCGTCGCCGTAACTTCCTTAACGAAATCAGGAGCGTCAGCAGGTACGACCTCTGCCATGTGAGTTTTGCTCGAAACTGAAGAGGGCACCTCGACCTCGAAGATCTTATCCAGAGCGGCATCGACGGCGTCGTTGTTCATCTTGACAACCTTTTCACCCTTCTTGCCGTAACTCTTCTGGATAGCCTCTTTGATCGCGTCAACTGCAGTATTGATGTCGATCACGTTACTGATCTTGAAGAACGCAGTCTGCATGATCACGTTAATGCGTGCACCCAGACCCAGCTCGTCAGCGATTTTGATCGCATCGATCACATAGAACTTAGCCTTCTTATCGATCAACTGCTGCTGTACTTCCGCCGGCAGTGTATCCCATACTTCGTCCTTGCTGTGCGAGCTTGTCAGCAGGAATGTGCCGCCTTCATTCAGGTCGCTCAGCATGTCATACTTTTCGAGGAAGCTCGGATTGTGACATGCAACAAAATTAGACTTGCTGATCAGATACGGGCTGCGGATCAGTTCCTTACCGAAACGCAGGTGAGATACTGTCCTCGCACCGGCCTTCTTACTGTCATAAACGAAGTAGCCCTGTGCGTAGTTGTCAGTCTTCTCGCCGATGATCTTGATCGAGTTCTTGTTCGCACCGACCGTACCGTCACTGCCCAGACCGTAGAACATAGCGGTATAGACTTCCTGATCCGTGTGGAAGCTCGGATCAACCGTCAGGCTCGTGTTCGTCACGTCGTCTTCGATACCGACCGTAAAGCCGTTCTTCGGCTCAGCCGCATCGAGGTTATCAAATACAGCCTTAACCATAGCAGGTGTGAATTCCTTGCTGCCAAGACCGTAACGGCCGCCAACGATCAGCGGATAACCGTCAAACTGGAAGCTGCCGTCAGCCATCGCTTCACCGATCGCAGTACGAACGTCCAGATAAAGGGGCTCGCCGATCGAACCAGGCTCTTTCGTCCTGTCCAGAACAGCGATCTTCTTGACTGTCTTCGGAAGGGCACCGATGAAGTGCTTGATGCTGAACGGCCTGTAAAGCCTTACCTTCAGAACACCAACCTTCTCACCCTTGCCTGCCATATACTCAACTGCTTCGTGAGCCGTATCAGCACCGCTGCCCATAAGTACGATAACCTTCTCGGCATCCGGAGCACCGACATAATCAAACAGCTTGTACTCGCGTCCTACTACCTCAGCGAACTTCTTCATCGTCTCTTCGACGATCTCAGGAGTCGCTGCATAGAACTTGTTAACCGTCTCACGGCCCTGGAAGTAAACGTCCGGGTTCTGAGCGGTACCGCTGATCTCAGGATGATCAGGGCTCAACGCACGTGCCTTGTGCGCCGCTACGAGCTGATCGTCAATGATCGCACGCATATCGTCCTGCGTCAGCTCTTCTACCTTCTGGATCTCGTGACTGGTCCTGAAACCGTCAAAGAAGTGAAGGAAGGGCACCCGGCTCTTCAGCGTTGCCTGCTGTGAGATCAACGCGAAATCCATTACTTCCTGGATGTTCGAAGAGCACATCATCGCAAAACCGGTCTGGCGACAGGCCATCACGTCACTGTGGTCGCCGAAAATACTCAGCGCCTGACACGCCAGCGACCTCGCGGAAACGTGGAATACCGTTGGCGTCAGCTCACCGGCGATCTTGTACATGTTCGGCACCATAAGCAAAAGGCCCTGGGACGCCGTAAAAGTCGTCGTCAGGGCACCGGAAGCCAGCGAACCGTGAACGGCGCCGGCCGCTCCGCCTTCGCTCTGCATCTCGGTCACGCTCGGAATCGTGCCCCAGATGTTCTCCTGGCCCATCGCCGACTTCGCATCGGAAATCTCGCCCATCGGCGAGCTCGGCGTGATCGGATAGATCGCAACCACTTCATTCGTCGCGTGCGCTACATGCGCCGCAGCCGAATTGCCGTCGATTGTAACCATCTTACGTTTCATGACTTTCTCCAGTTTAATTTAAAAATGTCCTGATATTCTTATATATATGGCCCGGCAACGACATCACCTCAATACGCCCGCGATACACCGCCGCCTCAGCCGACTTACGCAGAGATCACACCTCTCACAAAGCTGTTTTGCTCCATATCTCCGGATCCAACAAGGCCGAAAATACGAAAATGCAGCTTTACGGCTGTTTCTAAGCTTTCAATTACGGATTCGTTAAAAATCGCCCGCCTGTTCACGAAAAGCGACAGATTTACCCGCCCATCGCCTTACGCATACGCAGGATTGCCCTTATACCACGCATCGGGCGAATAATCAATGGCTTTTCACCGCAAAAAAACCACCGCGCAGCCATTTTTAGTCGCCCGCCTCCTCCGCGGGCTCTTGCACATGAGGAAGCGAAACATAAAACTGCGAACCTTGCCCCTCTTCCGACTCCACCCAGATATGCCCACCGTGCTTGTCCACTATCCTCCTCACTATCGCCAGCCCCATACCCTCTCCGCTTGCCGGATGATCCGGGTCGATGCGGTGGAAAATTTCAAAAACCTTCTGCTGCTGACTTTCCGATATCCCCACCCCATTGTCAGCCACGCAATAGATACCCCGATGCTCTTCTTCCCAGCCGGTTACCTTTACGATCCCCTCACGGTCATCCGGCAGATACTTTATCGCATTATCGATCAGATTAGTGAACACCTGGTTGATCTGAGCCCTGTCCCCCCAGCAGCAAGGCAGGTCTTCCACCTCGACACTCACGCCTTTGCTCGATATCTGATAGTGCATCCCCTTCAAAATGTTCTCTATCAGTTCATTCATATCCAGCCGCTCTATCTCCATCGCCGCCCGCCCCAGCCGCGAAAGTTTCAAAAGACTCTTCATCAGCCCGTCCATCTTCGCCGTACTGTTTTTTATAAAACCTATCGCCACCGGAACATCCTCTTCCAGCATCGGGTCGATCTTTGCTCTGATATCATCCGGGATCCGCTCGTCTTCCAGCACCTGCTTAATAACCGCGAAGCACCGCTCGATCTCCGAACTGAACCCGTCAATATTCACCATCGGCGAACGCAGATCGTGACTGCTTACATATATAACGCTCTCCATCTCGTCGTTCTTCGCCTCCAGCCGTCTCATCAGCTCCTCACGTTCCTTCTCTCCCTTTTTACGCTCAGCCAGTTCCTTCTCCAGCTCCGCTGTCTTACTTTCAACCACTCTCCGCAAATTATAGTTCCAGAACAGCACAGTCGCCGCCCCCGCAAGTATCATGATAGCGGCAATGCTGGCAACAATAATGATTTCTTTGTTCGCGTGCCAGGGTCTCAGTTCCACATACACCCACTTGTCAAGCAACGCATCCATCTCTTTATCACTGATGCTTTGCAGACCCTTTTCCATTATCGACACCAGAATCGGTTCATCTGCACGACACCCGATCGACAGCTCGTACTCGAAACCTGTTTTGCCAACTATATCTAGATTGCTCAACCCCATTTCATTAATGTAATAAGATGCCGCCGCGGAGTTTATCAATCCCACATCCAGTTCTCCGAATGATACCATACTCAAAAGCGTCACATTGTCTGACACTGCAACGAAATCGATCTCAGCAAATTCAGTTTCCAAATAGCCTGCAAGTGCTGAATCCCTCATGACTCCGACTCTGTAATTGACCAGCTCCTCAGGCTTAAGGCGTCTAACCAGACCTTCCCTGCAGATCATTATGGTCGGTACCCGTATATAACATTCGGTGAAATTTAAATAAGCCGATCTTTTCTGCGTTCTGTTGATAGCATTTACAACATCAATTTTCTTCTCACGTGCAGATTCAAGGACTTCCGACCAACTGTCGTAGACAACCGTAACAAACTCAAAGTTGAACTCTTTCTCTATCTTTCGCAAAACATCCGCGCCAATGCCGCGCATGCGCCCTCCTTCATCGATAAAAGATATTGGTGCCCAATAGGGTTCCCCCGAAACCCTTATTTCACCATCGTGCCTCCTCAGCCACGCCTTCTCCTCCGGTGTGAGAGAAATATCTTGTTCGCTGATTTGAAAAAAGACCAGAAGGGCCGCTGATGCGAGCAAGACCAGAATAATGAGCCCGGTGATTATTTTAATCACTCTGCCTGCTTTTTCTGCGCCATTTCGTCCTCTGGCTTTGGCACGCCGTAACAGGATTATGATCGCCCCCAAAACAATTATCGCAAATACAAAAACCGACGACAGCACCAGCCCCCGCCTTCTCGCTCTACCTTCACGTTCCGCACTCGCGCCTCCCAGCCACTTTTTTTGCAATCGATCCATTTCCTGCGGACTGATTTGGTCCAGCCCTTTTTCGAGTATGCTGTTAAGCATCGGCAGCCTTATCGTACTGCCGATCCCTGTTTTGTATGAAAATCCAACCTCACCTCCGGAACGCAGATTGTCCAGTCCCAGCTTGCTTATATAATATGTCGCCACCCCGATATCAGTTATCAACGCATCATATCTGCCCTCAGCAACGCCTTTCATACCCTCAACGGTATTTATAACACGTTCCAATTCAAGCTCCGGATGCTTCGCTTTGATGAGATCCACTGCGGCACTTTCCACCTCCACCGCCGCCTTAATGTCCTTGATCTCACTCAGGTCAAAAAAGTTCGCATACTCTTCGCGTATGATGACGTGTACCGGAGTATCCATGTAACTTTCTGTATACAGCAGATAGTCCCTGCTTGGACAATTCGTTGCAAGGGCCATGACCACATCAGCCTCATCCGCACGAACCTTCCTCAAAGCCTCCGGCCAAGTCTCACTTCTCACCCGCTCAAATTGAACCCCCAGCTTCTTCTCGATCAGCCGAAACACATCCGCACAGTAACCGCTCGCATTTCCTGGCTCATCGGTAAAGGTCATCGGTGCCCAGTAAGGCGCATAAGTCACTCGTATCTCATTCTTATGCTCCTCCAGCCACACCCGCTCCTCACTGGTAAGGAAGTCTTCCTGCTCTTCTCTGCAGCCCCCAATGCCCGCGCAAAAAGCGATAGCTATAAGAACTGCCAGAGTGAAGCGGATCAGATTTAAGGGGAGCTCTAATAATTGCTTTTGAGCGGCAAGTAGAAGATTTTTGCGTTCCGGCAAGGAAGACAATTCAGCTTTAGTTGCAGCTAAAGCGGTTTTTGTCTGACGCCGCTCGGAATCAAAAAGATTCGCTTGTCCGCCAAAATGAATTGCTAGAGGTGCCCTTAAGTATCTGCCCTGCATGCAAGCCCCCATATGCTGATCATTTACCGTATGTTAAGCTTCTAGTCAGCATATCATGGTTCAGGGTTTTCGCAATCATCGCATTTGATAAAATTGCAAAACAGATGAGGCTATACTCGAAAATCCAGGTTCAGCCATCATTACTCATCACGCTTTCGGCAGTTCAACAAAAAAGCTACTCCCCTCACCCCTTGTAGACTCCACCCAGATATCCCCATTGTGTCTTTCGATGATGCGCCTCACGATCGTCAGACCCATACCCTCACCGCTCACATGCCCGTCCGGCTGAAGTCTGTGAAATATCTCGAACACTCTCTTTTGGTGCTCCTGCGGTATCCCCACACCGTTATCTCTTATCGCGTAAATGCAGTCACCGCCTTCTTCCTTGCCCTCTATATGTATTTCCAATGGCCTATTCGTGTCCCGATACTTAATCGCGTTATCGATAAGATTGCTGAAAACCTGATCCAATGCCGTCCTGTCCCCCTCACAAGCCGGCAGATCAGCGACTTCCACCTTTGCTTCACATTCCTGGATCTGGTAACGCATCCCGTCTAATATGTCCCCCAAAAGTTTGTTCATATCCAGCTTTACAGGATTGAGTTCCTGCCGTCCAAGCCTGCTCAGCTTCAAAAGACTCTTCATCAGCGAATCCATCTTGTCCGCGCTCGAACTGATAAACCGCATCGACATCGGTATCTCGGTCGTCAGAATTGGAACCAGCTTTTCCCTGAGCCCCTCAGGCACCTCCTCATCCTCAAGCAGCTTCGCAAGCTCCTCACAGCTCTTCTGAAGCTCGGCACTGAAACCCTGGATGTTCACCAGAGGTGAACGCAGATCATGACTGCTCACATGGATAATGCCCTCCAGTTGCTCGTTCTTGTCCGACAACGCCTGTACAAGCCGCTCCCGCTCCCGCTCAGCCTCCTTACGCTCGCTTATGTCCATCACCATGAACACAACACCCTTTGAAATATCCCTGTCCTCTATCGGACTGACGATCAGAAGCACATCGAAAAGCGTTCCGTCTCTCCTCTTCCACCTGCTTTCCACAGCTCCGATTCCGCCGCTCTGAGCCTGTGAATATATCTGGTTGCCCACCTTCAAAAACTCAGTTTCGCTTTCGTACATCTTGCTGCTGTTGCAGCCTTCCAAATCGTCCCTGCTGTACCCTGTAAGCTCGAGCAGCTTTTTGTTCACATTGAACATCCGGCGATTCATTGCCATCCCTATACCCACCGGCGCCGAATTCAACACCGTCTTGAGCGTCTTCTCACTCCTGACAAGTTCCTCCTGTGCTGTCTTCTGTTCAGTTATGTCCTGTATCGAACCAGCCATCCGCACCGGCTCTCCTGCGTCGTTCCAAACCGCCTGCCCCCGAGCCCTGAACCATTTATAATCGCCGCTCTTGGTCTTCAGTCGATACTCCTGATCATACGGCAGTCTTTCATACAAATGCTTAAAATGAGCATGTATTGTTTCGTCTCTGTCTTCAGGATGAAGCGTTTCCTCAAACCACGAAAAGCTCCCCGCAAATTCTTTGTCCCTATACCCAAGCAGTTCATAAAACCTCGGCGAAAACCATACCTCGTCCCTGTCAACCTCCCGCCAGTCCCACAACCCGTCCGAGCTGCCGCGCACCGCCAGATCGAACCGCTCCTGACTCTTCTGTAGTTGTTCCTTGGCTTTGACCGATTCCCGCAGCTCACTCGAAAGCGAATAGGCCATGAATATCACAACACCGATAAAGGCGTATTCGATGGTGTAAACAAATTCATAAAACCCCATCACAACCCCAGCATCTATGGCCGTCGACAGCAGGAACAGACCCATTGCCGCAACCAGAAATCCACCTTTTCGAAATCCAACCTTCTTTGAATACGCCACACTCAAACCGAGAAGAACCAGGTAATTGATCTGCATAGCAATTACCTGCAGATTCCCAATTGCACCCAGTTCGGTTTCGTAATACGTGACTGATGCATCGCCCCAAAGGTTAACCGTTTTAACTAACGGTTCATTCGTGACAACCATCCCGCCCGGATTAATAGCTCCAAAAACAGCCAGTATACCAAAAGCTACAAAGACAAACGCAAGCGTCCGCTTGCCAGCCAGTTTCGTATAATCTACTACGAACCAGAAAAAGCAAAAAGAAATGGCATTGTGAATTATCAGTTGCCAATGCAGCCACAACGATCCCTCCGCCACACTGTCACTGCTGTAAAGCCCTGCGCAAAGCCCCGCATATGCCCCCACCAGTACCGCCGTTATCCCGAATGTCAGATCGGTCGTCCTGGTCTTCTGCCGGAAATAAAACAACAGGTGCAGCACACCCACTGTGAACGAAATAGACGCCATAACAATTGCCGGCAAGGAGGTCAGTGACATTGCATCTCCATTAAAAGCCCCGAATCCTGCGATCGCTTACTCTGATTATATTCGCCTATTGAAATCCGGCAACGAACTTCTTACTGCCTCCGAAAATAACCCCCGCAAGGCACAAAAAAAAAGGAACAGCCCGCGACTGTTCCTCTATTTCTACTTATCCCGGAAGTATGAAAGCTCCGATCTGGATCCCTCGAAACTCATATCTATTTGTATCCCACTGTTATCGAGCTTCTCGCTTGTGCTTTCGCCGCGTATCTCACAACTGCCCGCATCTCCGTCTTCCCTCTCGACACACATCGGACAGCACCCCGACATAAAAACCGCAACAAGCACCAACACCGCCAAAACACAATTCTTTAACATGATCATTCACCTTGGACCTGATTAACATGAATCGCTTCTGGGTATTTTACCCCATGCCATTTCACGGTCAAGAATTAATTACGCCATGCCGGTAAAATTAATCTTCTTTTCAAATTGGTCT
The DNA here is from genome assembly GCF_002007645.1 of Anaerohalosphaera lusitana. GTDB lineage: Bacteria > Planctomycetota > Phycisphaerae > Sedimentisphaerales > Anaerohalosphaeraceae > Anaerohalosphaera > Anaerohalosphaera lusitana. The sequence continues at coordinate 3,460,404 of NZ_CP019791.1, read as the reverse complement.
CACCTCGCAGCCTGCCGACCGCCCGGCACAATCACCGTCCCTCCGCATTCAGGGCACCTTCCCTTCCTTCCCGCAAGCTCACCTTTCACCCGTATAACCCTGCCGCACTTACAAGCGAATTTGATCACGCCTCCTCCCGCCTTGGCTCTCTGCACCTGCTCTGCCGCTCGTTCAGCCTTTGCCCGCGCAGCCTCCGCGGCCTCCCTCTTCCACCGCTCCCTCTCACGTTTGAGTCTGGCCTCCCGCGCCTCCTGATACGCTGAGTTCTTGTCCTCAACCTTTTTCGCCTCCAGCCCAGCATCCTTCGCCTTCACCGCCACCATCTTCCGGTCCATCCCCAGCATGCTCAGCAGCGACTCCTCATACCGCTCCATCTCCACCCACCCCATCTTCAGCATCAGAACGCCCAGTCCAAATCCGCCCGCAAAACCGCCCACGTGCGCCCAATACGCGGTCCCCGACTCGATCCCAGAAAACGCTCCCCATATATCGAACGTCAGCCAGAAAAGTATCATCCAGTAGCTGCTCAGAGTGAAAGTCGTATAGATCGGCGGGATAAGCCACCAGATAAAACCGCACGTGATCGCATTCGCAGGGAAAAACACCAGAAATATTCCCACAACCCCGTTTATCGCGCCGCTCGCACCGATCGCCCTCTCCCCGCCGAAGATCACATGAGCAGAACCCGATATGAGCCCAACAGCCAGATAAAACAGCAGAAACCGGATGTTCCCCAGCTTCGCGCATACCGCGTTCCCGAATATCCAAAGAAAGACCATGTTTCCGATCAGATGCATGATCCCCCCGTGCAGCCACATGTGCCCGAACATTCCTGTCAGCCCGAATCCATCCAGCACGAACGGCTCAAACAGCGAAAAATCATCCGCGGCAAAACACAGCATCTCAAAACCGAATATGACAACGCACGCCCCGATAATGAACCAGTTAACCACCGGCCATCTTTCTTCAGGCACATCAACCTCTAGCGGTATAAGCATCTGTTCAGCCCTCTCAATATCCGTCCAAAAAATAACCGGGCCCCACTCCAGAACCCCGGCCTTCACCTCTATGGACGGCCCAAATCCCCCCGCGTAACTGAAAAAATCTAAAAAACTCCGAATAGCCGACTTCCAGGCATTATAAGCAACCAAGTTTACCCGCAATAAACCTGATGTAAAATGATTTCCGGATTGTTTTTAAATAAGGTTCAAGGGAAGATAACTTGACTATAGATGGCGTTAAGTTATTATCCCACAATGATTAACAAGTACAAAAAGCGTTCAAAAATTTCGGAGGCCAAATTCCGGCAGATCGTAAAGCTGTTCGCCCTGGATATCGAGGCCACCAAAATTGCTGAGCTGACTGGTCTTTCGAGAAAGACCATCAACACGATTCTTTACAAAATTCGAATACGGATCGCCGAATACTGTCAGCAGCAAAGTCCGTTTGACGTCGGCGAGATTGAGATCGACGAAAGCTATTTCGGAGCCCGAAGGGTGCGTGGCGTTCGAGGCCGTGGTGCTAAGGGCAAGCACATTGTCTTCGGCCTGATAAAACGCGGCGGTAAGGTCTACACGCAGGTGGTCAGAAACTGCTCTAAAAGCACGCTGATGCCCATTATAAAGCAAAAGGTTGATAAGGATTCGATCGTGTACACCGATGGTTTCAAAACCTATGACGGCCTGGTTGACTTTGGCTACAAGAAGCACTATCGCGTCAAACATGGAGAGAACGAATTTGCTGAAGGTCACAATCACATTAACGGAATTGAGAACTTCTGGGCGATTGCCAAAGGTCGGCTCAACAAGTTTCGAGGAATCAGCAAAGGTACCTTTGCTCTGCACCTGAAAGAATGTGAATTTAGATTTAACCATCGACACGATGACCTGTACAAGTTACTGTTAAAAATACTCAGAAAGAACCCAATTTAATCCAAGTTATCTTCCCTTGAACCTTAAATAATTATGTCCATGTCTTCATATCGCCCCCAAAAGAACCGCGCAAACAAAAGGCCCCAGCCAGTATATACCGACCGGGGCCGCAAATCATCCACCTTATGCTATTTCAATGCTTCCTGCACTATGGCCTGTCAATGCACTCTGGTATCTGCCTGCAGTTCAGCCACGTACCCGCAAACTCCGCAAAGTCCGCCAGATCCACAACGCAGTCACCATTAAAGTCATACTCCAGACCCTGACCGTCATAGCAGATCGTCTCGCCGGTAACGTCCGTATACATATACGCAACTGTGACCGGATCGACAACGGAGCTGAATATCTTCACTTCGTCGATCGTACCCTTGAAAGGTATGTTAACCTCTCCGGTAGCCGCATCAAAAGCTTCAGCGCCTATATGAACCGGTACCAGCGGAAGCTCAGGCTGCGGCGTACCGCTGCTCGATCCTTCCAGCACACCGTCAACGTAGATTCTCTGCTCACCGGCAACAGGATCATACTGACCAACCACAAGATGCCATGTATCATCACCGACGGAAGGACCAAAAGCAGGACCTATCGAGCGAGCCGCAAAGATGCTCGCACCGCCGCCTGACATGTTCATGACCCAGCCGCGATATGCGGGCGAATCGTACTTCGACATGATATTCTGGTAATTGCCGTCTGCCGCTGCCTTGACCCATGCGGAAACCGTTATGCCGTTCGGATAGAAATTGAACCACTTCTCCGACCCTGCGATCTCAACGAAAGCGTCATCATAACCTGCCGTGCCCGAATTAGCGTTCAGCACCAGACCCTGACCGCCGCCGAGACCACTGCCGTAAGCTACGTCAGCAACGTCGGAATTCGCCGTGTTAGGATCGACTACAACACCGTCCCAGCCGCCTACCGAATCAGCAAGACTGCTCTCGAACGACCATTCACTGACCAGACGTGCAGTCATGACCAGCGCCTCGGCGGACGCCTCACTGCTCGGCACAGTATTCGACGCAACGCACTTGTACAGACCCTCGTCCGACTGCTGAACATCCGTCAAAGTCAAACTCGCCGTAGTAGCGCCGCTAACCTGCCCCGCAGCGTCCGTCACCAACGTCTCGTTACCTGCCGCGTCCGTCACGTACCAGGCATAGCTCTCTGCATTCTCTGCGACAACACTTAGCGTAACACTCTCCCCTGCCGCAACCGTCGTACCTTCAGGCTGGTCCGTGATCAATACCGTAGGCGGAACCGTCGTAAACGACCACAAGCTGCCCTCATAAAGCGTCGTGCCGTCATAAGCATCAACCTGCCAGTAATACGTCGTCTCGTTGGCAAGCTCACCCGTAGGCGTAGGATCGATACTCGTGTTCGTAATACCGTCCCCGATCAGCGTCATGTCATAAGTCGCACTCTGCGTATTCGGGTCCGTACCGAAGTAAACATCATAACTGCTCGCGGCATATTTCGATGGACCGCTCCAGCTAAGAATCACATCAGTCGCAACCAGTGTCTCACCAGCCGACGGACTCGGCGAACCCGCGGTCGCACTGGAAATAATATCGCCGAAAGAATCCGCGATCTTGAGCTCATCCACGCTGTTCGTAGTCGTGCCCCCGTGATAACCGTGCAGTGCTGCGCCATCTATCGTTATCGGACCGCTGATCGTGATCGACCCTGAAGCCGCATACGTGCTCAGATCATCGATCGCGAAACCTTCTTCGTCACCGTTCGCTACATATAGAGTCGCCACAGTATCAGTGCCGTCATACGCCAACTGTGCAACCATGAACCATACATCCGTTGAACGACTCAATACATTGATGTAATCATCGTTCGAGCTCGAACATATCCCAAGCTGCTTGTTGAGCCATTTGCCTAAAAATAGAACCTGGCTTCCTGCATTCCTCAATTCAACACCAATACCTCTACCGAGCTGACCATCATCCGGCCCGATCTCCACGAGCGCAGAAAACCAAATCTCCGGATTTGTACCGTCGATCGTCACAGCACTGGTCAAGGGACGTGTATACCTTGTAATACCGCCTGTTCCGTTACCAAGGTACAGCGCCTTCAGCCCGCCTACTTCCAGCGCGCCGAACGTATTGCCCGGGCTGCTGAACACGAACTGCGTTGCGTTCCCAGCCTCATCCGTCCAGCCGGCCGACCAGCCGACGCCGCCCGTACTGCCGTCTACGTCCGTTCCGTCAGCGCCGTCGAACGAATCATACGCGACCACGCCCGCATGCGCAGAAAAACTCACCGCGCAAAACAACATCAGGATCACAAAAGATTTCTTCATCGCTACTCTCCTTGCCTTAACTGAAAAACAACTTACTCTATCACTGTTCCGCCGGACACCCGACGTCTGTTCCATTGTTTTTCACACTCTTCCGCTACTGCCGCCGACTCATCACTCGGCAAACGGGTTCCTTCTCCATTCCGTAATTTCCACGGACCAGTTACAAAAATGTGACTTGCCGTTTCGAACTGCCTGTGCACATTCTTACGCGCAACCACTGCCGCTCTTTTGCGCAAAAACATGAAAAAATAAAAAGATATCCCGCAAAACTCACCTGCCGCAAAGTATTTGCCGATTCCACAGCACTTTGTCCACAATTTATCTTGACTCAAACTGTCGTCATAGGTATCATTACGGCCAGTTGAACCGAAACCGCCTATTCACGAGGAAGGGTAAAATGAAATATCTCATCGCATCCACACTTCTGCTGACCGCCGTATTCACTGCAACCGCATCTGCATTCGACCTCTCGAAAACCGACCTCCAGATCCGCGCAGCCGCCGGCGACTCGGACATCCAGACGCACACAATAACCCTCACAAACCCCGCCGACACACCCCTCGACTGGCAGATCGAATACGACTGCCCCTGGCTCCGCATCGAACCCGCGACCGGCACAACACCCGCCGACTCATCCTCAGACATAACCCTCCGGATCGCCCACACCGGCCTCCCCGCAGACGCATACACCACCACAGCAGCCATAACCACCGCCTCCGACCAGCAGAACATCGACCTCACCCTTACCGTAACGATCCCCCTCCGCGTCCCAGCCGACTACCCGACCATCCAGGCCGCAATAGACGCCGCCAACCCAAACGACACCGTCCTGATCGCCCCCGGCACATACACCGGCACAGGCAACCGAGACATAGACTTCAAAGGAAAACCCATAACCGTAAAATCCTCCCACGGCCCCGAACAAACAATAATAGACTGCCAAGGCACCGGGCAGTATCCCCACCGAGGCTTTACTTTCAAAGGGTACAAATTTATAAAGCAGGAAATTTATGGCCTTAAAATAATCAACGGCAAAGCACCGGCTGGCAGTGTTGGTAGAAAAGGCGGCTACCCTGGTTCCGCCATATATATTGAGAACGCTGCCCCTGTCATTAAAAACTGCATTCTGACTTCTAATGCTGATTTTCCAAATACTATAGGAACCATTGCCATCAATAACGATACTATTTTTGAACCGCAAACTATTATTGAAAATTGCACTATCGCAGGTAACGGGACTTCTGGAATCCGGGCTTACAAGGCAAAATTAAAGATGACAGATTGTTTGCTCAAAGACAACAATCAATGGGGTATGTTTATAGACACCTGTTCTCTGGAAGCTGCAAGATGTAAATTTACACTTAATTCACAGGATGGAGTCTATTCCGACGGCGGGTATACGGAGCCCTTAAGATTCGATAACTGTCAATTTATAAATAACTCTTTTACTGGCATTCGTATTAGTAGCACCAATGAGGTTGTAATACTAAATTCCCTGGTAAAAGGCAATGCCGGCGGAATCAGTACGTCAGGAACTTCCATCAGGCCTGTAATTTTTGTGCAAAATACCGCGATAGTCAGCAACTCCTCATCCAAACCTGGTGGTGGGATATCAGTGTACAATAACGGCAGCGCCTCACTTTTCAATTGTCTTATTGCGGATAATTATGCACCAAAGGGGGGAGGTGCATACTTCACCCATGAAAAGAAGTTTAAGATTGTAAATTGCACTTTCGCTTATAATAGAGCCATGCAATCTGCTGGTGGTTTGCACCTTGAATACTGGGCTGATGTGAAGGTCCTCAATTCAATTTTTTGGGGAAATCGAAATTTATCGGATGGCACACTGGGCAGCCAAATTTCGGCGGCAGATGATTACTATCCTGTTTACCTGCTGATTGCTTTCTCTGACATCCAAAATGGTAAGGATGGCATAGATGTTGTAGATAAACTAATCGATTGGCGCGACAATAATATTCTCGCTGATCCTCTTTTTGTTGATACCGGTTATTATGAGGATGGCGAGTTGCAGGACTATGATTTTCGTCTCACTCATCCAATGCCTGACGATGAATTGAAGTTGACTTTGACGAGTCCCTGTATAGATGCGGCTTCAAATTTAAAAGTACCTGCTGACCAGTTTGACGTTGATGGCGATGGCAATGTCACTGAAAAAATATCCATTGACCTTAACGGAAAGCCGAGACTTTCATACCTTTCGTCAGCTCCTGATAGTGGCCAGGGCTCGGGTGCCATTGTAGACATGGGGGCTTATGAAGCCGTAGGAGCCATCCCCGGCGACTTTAATGATGACGAGAAAACAGACTTCAGCGATTTGACCGATTTCTCAGGTAGGTGGATGGCTGATGGTAGATCTTTATGGCAACCGTTACATGAGTGGCATTTTAATACAGGTAGTGGATCTGTTGCTGAGGATGTGGGTTCGGCAGGTGGTCTAGATGCTCATCTGGCGAACCTTGAAAACTCCTGGACTCCATCCAGAGACGGATACGCCCTGCAGTTTGATCACAATGAACAAGTTGTAACAGTTCCGGGTTACTACGGAATTACTGGTACTCAGGCCAGAACCGTAACAGCCTGGATCAAAACTGAAACTACTTGGAAAGCAATTCTGGGCTGGGGCGGTTCGCTTCAAGAGGGAGGAACATGGCTAATCAGCGTCCATGAGGACGGTGCACTGAGGCTATCTGTTAAGGGAGGCAGGAAAATCGGTTCTGCATTATTGAACGATGGTAATTGGCACCATGTTACTGTCGTTCTTCCCGAGATGGAAAACCCAAATGTCACTGACTGTAAATTCTACGTTGATGGTCGTCCCGACGAACCACGGATCGTAGTTCCGTGCTCGATAGATACTGTTTCCGATAAAGAGTTGACCATAGGACATTGGAATGATCGAAGCTTCATGGGCTTAATTGACGGTGTCAGCATCTATAATGACGAGTTGTCCCCCGAAGCTATACTTTCTCTGTATGTCAACGGCAGAGCGCAAACCTGCAGGTATTTGCCTGAAGATCTAACAGGTGACTGCAAAGTAAACTTTAAGGACTTAGCTGTTTTTGCCCAGAGCTGGCTGATGCAGTAATATTAAAAACGAAGATGCTTTAAGAAATATAGAATTGCTTAGACTTGCAATTATAAAGTCCGTGGTTTAGCTCAGTTAAAAAAAGGAATTTATAATGAATCATTCTGAGGGAGTGGAGAACTGGCTTCGGCTGGTGAGGGCGGACGGGGTTGGGCCTAAGACGTTTATCAGGCTCAGGAAGCATTTTGGGACGGTTGAGGATGTGCTCGGGGCGTCGGTTCATCAGCTCACGAAGGTAGAGGGAGTGGGGCCCAAGACGGCGAATGCAATCAGGGGCAGTATTGATAACTTCAATGCAGGCAAGGAGTTAGAGCTTGCCGATAAGCTGGGCGTGACAGTCATTACGATAGATGATGCGCGGTATCCAATGGCGCTGAAGGAGACTTATGATCCGCCGCCGGTACTGTATGTGAAGGGGGAATTTGCCAGGTCGGACAGCCTGGCGGTGGCGATAGTAGGGTCGCGAGGGTGCAGTATTTACGGAAAGGAGCAGGCGGAGAGATTTGCGCATGTGCTTGCCTCATCAGGATTTACGATCGTCAGCGGTCTGGCTCGCGGGATCGATACGGCAGCGCATCGCGGTGCGCTGGCGGCAGGTGGACGGACTATCGCGGTGCAGGGCTGCGGGCTGGGCAACGTATTTCCGCCGGAGAACAGGAAGCTGTTCGAGCTGATATGCGGGCGCGCAAGTGACGGCAATAAAAAGACTTACGTTGGTGATGCTAATGGTCCGGGCGGGGGAAACGGGGCGGTTATCAGTGAGCTGCCTTTGGGATTTGAGCCTTTGTCGCAGAATTTTCCGGCCCGAAACCGGATAATTGCAGGGCTTGTTATGGGGGTGATCGTGATCGAGGCGGCGGCACGGAGCGGCGCGTTAATCACTGCCAAACAAGCACTTACGAACAATCGGGAGGTGATGGCGGTGCCCGGCAGGATCGATTCACCGAGAAGTAAAGGATCAAACGGGTTGATAAAGGAAGGTGCGCGTCTGGTGGACAGCGTGGAGGATGTGATGGAGACGCTTGGGTATGTGGGCGAGGGGCTGAAAGGTCATGTAAGTGCTTGTGAGACAAAGACTAAGGGCAAGGTGGAGACGCCGCTCTTTGATGCAGCGAGACTGAATCTCAGCGACGGCGAGAAGGCGGTTCTGGGCAGTTTTGACGGTGAGCCGGTGCATGTTGAGGAGGTCATACGGGCGTGCGGACGGGGTGCGGGGGAGGTGAACAGTGCACTTATCTCCTTGCGGTTAAAGGGTTTAGTGAAACAGTTGCCGGGGAATGTTTTCGTGAAGAAATGATGTGGGCGTGTAATCTTAGCTGTTTTTGAGGCAATGGCGAGGCTGGTTGTGATAATGATAATCATTATCACAACGTACTTGTGTTTTATGTTGGATGTAGTTTAAACTGGGTTGGGGTTAGGCTATTTGGGGTTGGTAGATGTGGTAATCGGGCGTATGTGGTGGATATCAGAGTGATGGGTGGTAGGGATGTTTTGTGTCGTGGTTTGGTGGTTTTTACGGCTGAGAGCGGTGTTTTCGCTGTTTGGGGCGTTCAAATCGGTAGTTTTGAGCGGATTTTGCGATGCAAATATGTAGACAGTGGCGGTCGGCTTGGATGTTTTTAAGGGTAATCTGAGCGGTTGGGTGGCGTGTTTGAGGAGTTTACGTGCTAGTGGGGGATATTGCCCAGTGGGTTGGGCTGAAATGGGGGTCGGCTGGGAAATCGTGGGTATTTTGCTTTTGGGAAGGGGTGTTTTCTTCCTTCGGATATGGGTAAAGGTGCTGAGAGTGGACACCTGGTAAATAGGACATTGGCTGAAATGGGCTGATTTTGGGCTTTTTTGAGGGGGCAAAAGTAGGGTAAAAACGAGCAAAAGTGGTATATAGGTGGGGTGAAAATGGGGTAAAAGTGGGTAAAAGCTGACAGGCTATTTCCTACCTGTCAAGTGGGAGATTCTTTGAAGACAGTTTTCACCACGAAGGGCACGAAGGAGCACGAAGAAAGGGCTGGAGGACTGTTTTGTTAATAATGATAATCATGATCGACACGGGATTGGGGTTTGGGATTTTTTGGCATGAAGTGTTGTGGAGTCGATGTGTATTGTTTTCTTTTTTAGTTTTTAGTTTTGGTGTTTGGGTGGTGCTTGGGGGGGCGGCTGTGTGCGGTTTTGGCTATTTGGCTCTTTGGCAGTTGGCTGTGTGGGTGGAGTTCAACAATGGCTTGTCGAGAAAGGGGGGGAGGGGCATTTCTTGTGGTGGAGATAATGATAACTATTATCAATACGCTTTTTTGCTCGCACGTTTATAGGCGGTTTGTTCTCTCTGATGGGTATCTGATTTTGCAGGGAAGGGTCTGCTTACCGGGTGGGGCTCTTTTGTTCGGTGGTATTCCGGAAGTTGGTTGTGGCGATTGCCTGGAGTGCGCGCAGAGTGTGACGATTTGTTTTTTGGTGACGGCGTGGGTTGGCCGGGTGGTTGGTCGTTCGTAGGTGGTGTGGTGTTGGTCGTGCGTCCGTTAGGCCGGGGCAGAATATAACAGCCGCGCATTAGGCGTGCTTTTTGGTAGGTCCATTCTCGGCGGACTTTTCATTTAAATGTTATGCGGTTGGTGGGTTCGGGAATTGGAGGTGGGAGTAGAGGATTGGTCCGGTTTTCGGGTTTTGTGATGGGATATTTTCGGTTTGACATTTTGGTGTGTGTCGGTGGATTTCAACCATGGGGGTTTGTGTTGTTAAACCGTGATGGGTTTCCTCGCCTTGACAGATAAAGATAATCATTATCAACACACTTAAGCAATTTGCGGGTCCATAGGCTTTGTCTTTTGTTTGCTGGGTTTTTGGTATAGTGGGAGGCGAGTTGGTTAAGTTTCGTCAGTGTGGGCGTGTTGCGTACGTAGATTGGCCTCCGTGGCCTCGAGCGGCACATGGGTTTGTTCGCGGTTGTGTGCGGGTTGCGCCTATTAGATACCATTTAGATACCATGTTGTTCAGGTGTCCATTCGCGGTTGTGTGCGGGTTGCGCCTATTAGATACCATTTAGATACCATGTTGTTCAGGTGTCCATTCGCGGTTGTGTGCGGGTTGCGCCTCACCGTGATTCTAAGTACACTGTGCGCAACAGGTGTCCATTCGCGGTTGTGTGCGGGTTGCGCCAGGTATACTAGGTTTATGGCACGAGCACAAAACGTGTCCATTCGCGGTTGTGTGCGGGTTGCGCCTCAGACTTTTTCGCCTCGCTGTCATAAGCTGGCGTGTCCATTCGCGGTTGTGTGCGGGTTGCGCCGTGCTCGGTGTGTGCGTACTGCTAACATCAACTTGTGTCCATTCGCGGTTGTGTGCGGGTTGCGCCGAATAACGCGAGAGATCGCGAAAAATCACATAGGTGTCCATTCGCGGTTATGTGCGGGTTGCGCCGAAGACAATAACGAGAGATTCGCGCCTTTGATAGTGTCCATTCGCGGTTGTGTGCGGGTTGCGCCTCTAATTTGGTGAGGTTGTCATGGATCAAGTACCGTGTCCATTCGCGGTTGTGTGCGGGTTGCGCCATGAGGGGGGCGGTGAGGGTAGCGAAACAGTTTGTGTGTCCATTCGCGGTTGTGTGCGGGTTGCGCCTTGGGGGTTCGGATGTCGAGTATGCCCGGGAGTTGTGTCCATTCGCGGTTGTGTGCGGGTTGCGCCTGAGAGTCAGAAGAAGTTTATGAAGTTGATTGAGTGTGTCCATTCGCGGTTGTGTGCGGGTTGCGCCGTAACAGACACTAATATCTTAATTTGGAGACTGGTGTCCATTCGCGGTTGTGTGCGGGTTGCGCCGGCTGTGTTTGCAAGTTGTTTGTTTTCAGTGGTTTGGGCGGCGCATATCGCGAACCCCGGCGGGACATTGTGTTTTTAAGCAATAAGCGTGTGAATACATAGGATATAATTTCTGTAAGTCCCTTTATGCTGCGGAATTAGGCACATTCCGCGAACCTGCCGGGGAATTCGTGCGCGCCTGGAGTTCGCGGCAACTTATGCACATATAAAAAAGCGAATGTTCTCGGCGTAGACTGCTGCCAGCATGATCCGTACACCCGACCCGGCCTGGCGAACAGGACGCGGATGCGGAGATCAGCAGTCGTCGACACTCTCTTCCGAAAACTCCGGCTCCCGGCAATGCCAAATGAGAGCGGGCCGTCAGCCTTCGCAAAGCGAGCATGTTGGCTGATAGGCGTATATTATTATATATAATTCGGGTTCGATCGCAAGTGAAAATCAGAATGGATCGGGGCCGAGCTGTTTGCGAGTTTTTACCGAGTCCGCCCAGAGGTCGAATTGGGGTCGAGGCTTGAAGATGAGGGGCGGTGTTTTTTTGTCTGTGTGGACGGTGAAAGTTTTGGTTTCGGCGTCGTATTTGAGGCCGTTGTTCCAGTAGCCGAGGCCGAAGAATTTGTTGGCGAGATTTGCGGCTGCGTTTATGTCGGCGTTTACGCGATGATCGCAGTGGGGGCATCGGAAGAGGTGGCCGCCGGGTTCCCAGACGGGGTAGCCGAAGTCGGTGCATTTTTCGCGAGGGAGTTTTTCGCGGTAGGGGTTTTTCTTTTTCATGGAGAAGCGGAAGCCGGGGAGGTTGCAGTTGGAGCATATGCGGCTTGTCATCCAGGGATTAATGTCGTCCTTGACGGTGATGCCGAATTCGGGGGCCTGTTCGCTGACGAGTTCGACGATGTGTCGTCGGTTCATGTCGCGGAGCTGGCGGTTCATCCAGCGTTCGTCAAATGCGGAGAATTTGAGGCTATGGAGATTTTCGAACAGGATGAGGTCGGCGGAGTGTTCGCGGGCGAGTGAGACGATGGCGGATGCGCCTTTCTTGAAGCGGTCCTGTGCCATGTTGGTTCTGTGGGCCTGAAGGTTTGCGTTCGATCGCTGGCCCTTTACGGGTTTTCCGTGGCGGCGGCGTTTTCGTTTGAGGTCGTAGTCGTGGCGGCGGACCTGACGGAGCGGGGGTATTGAGGGGCTGTTTATGATGCCTTTTTTGAGTGATTCGGTTTGCCATGCGGAGTCGTTTCGTGTGCCCTGTGTGAGAGCGAATGCGCCGATGTGACGGATGCCGAGGTCGATTGAAAGTATGCGCAGGGGTTTGCGTGTTTTGCCGTCGGAGGAGAAGGCGTTGTCGGCGGGGCATTTTCGGTTTTTGGTTTTTGCCCATTTGACACGCGGCGGGCAATCCTGTTCGAAGACCGTGAAGAGCAGTTCGCTGCGGTTGTTCTTGATCATGAGCTTTGCGCCGGCGATGCCTGCTTTTCGTTCGGCGTCGGTCGGTGCGGGGCGTGAGAGCTTTTTGCCGATCTTTCCGCCGAGATATGGCGGAAAGCGGCCTTCGGTTTCGAATGTTTCGGCGCGCCATGAGGGGACGAGTCGGGGGTCGGGCTTGAGGCTGGCGGGCATCCAGTTGAAGAACCAGTTGCCGTCGTCGTCCTCGTCTATGAGCAGGAGTTGGATGGTTCCATTTTCGAAGTCTGCTTTTTTGTAGAACTGGTCGAGTTCCATGGTGAACCAGTAGGGGTGTCTGTACGGCGAGGGGAGCGTGAGGGTCGGGGGTCTTTTGAAGGAGTCGAATTTTTTGACGTATGTTCGGCGTAGGTTTTCGAGGGTTTTGAGTTCGGGGTTGTTGTCTTCGAGCCAGTCGAGCAGGCGGGTAATGTATTTGTTCTGCTGGGGGTATTTGGTGATTATCTGTTTGCGAACGTCGTCGGTGACGGTTTTGAAGTCTGAGGCGGAGGCCTTGTTTCGCCATTCTATTATTTCGGGGTTTTCGCTGAGCCATTTGTACCAGAGGTGCCAGCGGGCGAAGCGTTTGCCGGTCTTACGGGGGCGGTTGTTTTTGGAGGCGGTAGGCTGCTGTTCGGCGGCGAGCTGGGAGGTGATGCGGTCGTCATCGCATAGCTTGAGGAAGTTTTGATATGGGCCGTTATAGAACTGCATGAATTCGGGGTGCTTTTGCTGCCATTCGTTTTTGTCTTTGAGCCAGGCTGCGCGGTCCTTCCGCCACTGCTGCATGAGTTCTCGGTTTGAGCGGATGTAGGCGGAGGCGCTGTCGCAGACCTGGTGCCAGAATTTGGCTGGTACGGCGAGTGTTTCTGGAGAAGGGATGACCTTGCCGCGAGATTTTGTGTGTATAGCGCGGTTCTTGACGGTTGCGAAGCGTTCGGCCTGGAGGAAGAGAGGGCCCGTGGTTTTGTGTATGCGACGGGCGAGGTCGGTCCATTCTTCGTCCAGTGTCGAGGTGGGTTGGTCGCGGGTTATCTGGTCCATAACGCCGTGGGCAAAAGTGTTGGAGCGGGAGAGCATTATCTGGGCGAGCTTCTTATGGTCGGGGCCGAATTTGCCGTTCTGCATGCGGAGGTATGTATTGATCATCTGCTTGAGCGATTCTACAAAGACGACGTGGGTGCGATCGAGTGCGGCGGCGAGGCGGGAGTCGGTGAGGATCCGGGCACGGTACGATTTGGTTGCCATTTATTTGTCCTCCTGTGGACGTTTGCGATTTTGTGGAAACTGTTTTATTTTAGTATTTTGTATCCGGTTGTCAAGTGCAGGACGGCGAAAAGTATCACTTCATTGACCGTGTCAGTTTTGCTGTGCGAATGCAATGCGGTTGATGGACTAATACGCATTGTGATTAATTCTCATGCTTAATCCATTCAGTATTGCATATTGAGCAGAACATTTCTGAGGTTATATTGTTCCATGCAACTGTTCCTGCGTTGAATATTTCCTCATAATTTTTGTAAATGCGGTTGCTCAAGTAGTGACTCTTCATATAGGCCCAAAGACGTTCTATCGGATTCAATTCCGGACTGTATGCAGGCAGGTGAAGCAGGCTGATATTCTTCGGCACAACCAACTGTTTAGCGATATGCCAACCAGCCTGATCAAGAACCAGAACCACATGTACATCTTTGCCTGCCTCCTCGCTTATAAATCTCAGGTGGTGATTCATATAATCAGTGTTAACAGTCGGAGTAATCACAGCCGACGATTTGCCATTGACAGGATTGACAGCTCCAAAAATATATACCCAATCATACTCGGTCTGCTTTACTGCTGTAGGCCTGGATCCTTTTGGAGCCCAAACATTGGTCAGTGTTCCTTGCTGGCCTATTCGCACTTCGTCCTGGAACCAGATCTCAATTTTCTTTTCGGGGTTTTCTGTTCGGACTTTTTGGACAAAAAGGGGGCTTGCTCCAACCACTGCTGCATTTTTTCCGGATCGTTCTTTCGGTGCTTAGGCCTTGGTTTTAGACATGAAAGCCCCAATCTATGCATTAGATCATAGACGCCGAAGAGCGAATATTTTACGCCAAATTCTCTTTCAAGAATCCGTCTTATGTCTCTGCCGCGTAGCACACATACACCACCGTCTGAATCGGTTGGTCCATCTTGAATTCGCTTGATCAACTCAGGCTCTTTTTTGCGTGGCAGTTTTGTAGGCCTGCCGCTTTGACGTTTTGGTGCGATAGCCTCAATGCCGCCATCACGGTAGAAATAACACCATCGCTGAACGAAGTTTTTGCTGCGATCAAGTTTTGTCATGATCGCTTTTGTTTGCCATCCCTCCAATGCCAGGGCTACCACCCGATATCGATCTCGCTGCTTTGCATTGGTTTCAATCCGAGCTTTTTCTTTTAACTTTTGCAGGTCACCGTACTTGATCTCACTGATGTGCATGCCATATTTCCTTTCATTTTTTAGGAATTATGACACATCATTAGCGATGGCGCAAGTCTAAAACCGTGGCGCGCGAAAAAATTTCACAATGCGTATAACACTTTCTGCCTTTTGTGTGTTTGTTGGGTGTGTTGCTTTTGGCAGGGTGATGACGGGTGGGGCGGTGGTCAATGAACTAATGCTTTGTGCCTGTGCGTATTGGGGGGCGAAGTTTGGGGGATGTTTGCTTGTGGAATTGGGGGTTGTTGAGTATACTGATGGGTGTGGTGTTTTTGATTCTGATTTTTGATTTTGTTTTGGTTGTGTGGAGTTGTTATGGATAGACGGGCTTTTTTGAAGGTTAGCGGTGCTGCGGCGTTGGGGGTTGGTGCTTTGCGGGGTGTTTCGTTTGGTGCGGAGCGGAAGGCGGCTGGGCCGAACGTGGTGATGATCTATCTGGACGACAGCGGGTACGGGGATTATGAGCACAACGGCAATCCGACGATCAAGACGCCGAATATACGGCGGATGGTGCAGGAGGGGGTGAGCTTTTCGCAGTTTTACGTGACGTCGCCGGCGTGTTCCGCGTCGCGGTTTTCGCTGTTGACTGGGCGGTATCCCGGGCGGAGCGGGCTTGGTCGATGGGTAGTTGGGCCGGGTTCGAAGATGCATATTCATCCGAAGGAGGTGACGCTGGCGGACGGGTTGAAGAGCAAGGGGTATACTACGGGGATCTTTGGGAAGTGGCATCTGGGGAATCCGAACGGGCGGAACGGCATGACGCGTGATGCGCTGCCTTTGGCGCATGGGTTCGATGAGTGGATGGGTACAAATGTTTCGCATGATTATGGGAACGCCAAGCTGATGGAGTCGGATGCGAGTGGGGAAGATCCGGTGAAGGGGTATCGGACGCTTGCGCGGAATCTGCCTTCGAATACGGAGGTTTGTGATTCGCTGACGAAGCGGACGACGGAGGGGGCGTTGCGGTTTATCGAGAAGAATTCGAGCAGGCCTTTCTTTGCGTATGTGGCGTATAATATGCCGCATTTGGGTATACATGCGAGCGATGAGTTCAAGGGGAAGTCGCGGCGGGGGCTGCTGGGCGATGTGATGATGGAGATCGATGATGGCGTGGGGCGGATACGTGAGATGCTGGAGAAAGCGGGGGTGAGTGAGAATACGCTGGTTGTGTTTGCGTCGGATAATGGGCCATGGGTGAAGTTTCGGGATACGAAGGATCATCCGAGGTACGGCGAGGCGCGGATGCATGTTGGGTATGCGTATCCGTTCCGGGACGGGAAGGGTTCGACGTGGGAAGGCGGGCATCGTGTGCCGGGGATATTCTGCTGGCCGGGGAAGATACCGGGGAACCGGATCGTGCAGGAGCCTGCGAGTACGCTGGATGTGCTGCCTACGGTGTTCGCGATGGCGGGGGTTGAGGTGCCTGAGGATAGGACGATCGACGGGCGGGATATACGTGGGCTGCTGATGCCTGGGGAGTATGCGTGGGAGGAGGGGCCGTTCACGTTTTATTATAACTATTGGGACAACAAGCCGTCGGCGATACGGAAGGGGGCTTGGAAGCTGCATATTCGGATCGGGTCGCAGACGGGGAACAATTACGGGTTCAGTGCGTCGCGTGAGAAGCCGCTGCTGTTCAATGTGGAGGAGGATCTTGGTGAGAGGATCGACCGAGCGGCGGAGAGGCCTGAGCTGGTGAAGGAGATGCTGGGGGAGCTGGAGGCGTTCGAGAAGCAGCTTAAGCAGGAGGGAAGTTTCTGGGATTGAGGGATGCAGTGCGGGTTTTTGCAGTGCCGGCTAAATCGAGGTGGTAACTGAGAAATTTAGTTGTGGGGGAGGTGTGCGTCTGCTATAATGGGGAGAAATACCGATGCGGCGATGCCGGGTTGAGGGCAGTTTTTGCGGGTTGCTGTGTGGTTGGGGGCGGTATAGATGCCGTTTTTGCGAAAGGAGAGGGTTGATGAGAAGGCATTTCTTTATTGCGGCGATTTTTGCGTTTTCTCTTTTTGCGATTGCGGCGTGGACACCGCTGGCTGTGAAGGACGATCCGCTGGTGCGGATGCCTGGTACGCAGCCGGGTGATGGGGTTGATCTGGAGGGGCCTGGGCGGTGTCTTAACTGTCATGCTGATTACGATCCGGCGGTTGAGCCGGGGTTTAACTGGTCGGGTTCGATGATGGCGCAGTCGGCGCGGGATCCGATATTTTATGCGTGCTTTACGGTTGCGATGCAGGATTCGATCTGGGCGCTGGGGAATCCGAATGCTGGGGATCTTTGCATGCGTTGTCATTTTCCGGAGGGCTGGGTCGAGGGCAGGAGTGATCCGGTGAACGCGTCGATGATGGCGGGGACGGATTTTAACGGGATACACTGTGATTTCTGTCATACGATGTACGATCCGTTTTTCGAGACGACTTTTGCGGGGCTGCGTGAGGGTTCGGACTGGATCGGATACTGGGACGAGGCGGGGAACACCGGGCCGGGGAGTGGGACGCTTTCGCAGACGATGGCGCTGGAGACGTATCAGGCGGATGCGTTGGAGGCGAGCGGGGTTACGACGCTTTCGGGGGATGCGTTTTATGACAAGTTCAATCAGCCGATCTATCCGACGTATGCGGAGAATGCGAGCGGTCAGTTCTTCGTGAGTGCGGGCGGTGAGAAGCGGGCGAGTTTTGCGGACGCGGGTGCGAAGCATTCGATGCTTTACAGCAGGTATCATAAGTCTAAGTATATGTGTGCGACGTGTCATGATGTGTCGAATCCTGCTTTGGCGAATCTGGGGTTGTCAGGTTTGGCCGATCAGTCGGGCGGAGCGCATGAGATATCGGAGCAGTATTCGGCGAGCAGTTATTTTCATGTGGAGCGGACGTTCTCGGAGTTTATGCTTTCGGCGTACGGGCGCGGCGGGGCTGCGACGAATGCGGAGTTTGCTCAGTTGACGGCGGGGGTTGGTTTTGCGGGCAAGTGCCAGGACTGCCATATGCGGGACGGGATCGGGTACGGCTGTGACAAGAACGGTGTGCCCTTGAGGCCCAGCGAGAGTACGGAGCATCCGAATTCGGGGATGCCTGTGCATGATCTTACGGGCGGCAATTCGTGGATTTCGTATATACTGGCGAGTCTGGACGAGTCGGGGCCGGTGTATGATGCGCGGAATGCGGAGATACTGGGCAAGGGGCCGGATGTGCTGACGCTGGATCTGTCGGCGGGTGAGAGTCCGGTGAACAACGGGGCGAAGCTCAAGGCGGGGTCCGATCGGGCACTGGATCAGTTGGGACTGGCGGCGACGATCAAGGGAGTTTCGTATGATCCGGTCAGCGGTGCGCTGGGGTTCCGGGTGCAGAACAATACGGGGCACAAGCTGATCAGCGGATTTCCGGAAGGCAGGCGGATGTTCGTGAATATCAGGGCGTATCGCGGTGAGGAGCTTTTGTATGAAGTGAATCCTTACGACTATTCAGTCGGTACGCTGAAGGGGTTGGCAAAATCGAACAGCAGTCCTGCGCTTGGTGAAGGGGAAGCGTATTCAGATGTGCTGGTGTATGAGGTGCATCCTTCTAGCGATCTGACGGGTGAGGATGAGACGTTCCATTTCGTGCTTGCGACGGGGCGGTACAAGGACAATCGTATTCCGCCGAAGGGTTTTGATATAAGTGCGGCGGGTGAGAGGCTGAGTCGGCCTGTATGGCACGGGGTTGTGGATGAGGGTTATTTCACCGCGAAGGAATATGCGGGCGGATATGATCAGGTCGATATGCATATTGCTAAGTGGGCGGATAAGGTGGAGGTTTCGGTTTATTATCAGGGGACGTCGCGAGAATATGTCGAGTTCCTGCGGGATGAGATCAACGGTTCGGATACGCTGAGCAGTCCGTCGCCTTCGGGTACGGGGGACGCTTATGTTATTCAGACGGATCCGTTCTTTGCGAAGCTGCGGGCGTGGGGTGATACGATCTGGGATCTGTGGTATCACAATCACGGGCTGGACGGCAGCGGTGCGGCGGTGCCGGGTATCGTGCCTTATGAGATGGCGAGTGCGGAAGTGAGTGTCGGCGTGGTGGTGCCCGGTGACTTTGAGCCGGACGGGGATGTGGATGCTGATGATTTCGCGGTTGTTGCGGATCAGTGGCTTACGGCGGGACCGGAGGCGGATATGACACTTGACGGCGTTGTGGATTACAGTGACTTTGCGATATTTGCAGGGTACTGGCTGGGACAGTAGGGCTGTTTGAGTCAGACTGGACGATTGTTATGCTGTTACATGGATAATGCAAGATCAGCCAGTTGGCCAGTCGCAGAAATTTGACAGCCTGGTCTCCGACGAACTTTCATTTGAGGTATCTGTCGGGATCTGTTTCGGGGGTTGGGTTGGCGTTTTTGTCTGGGATAAGGAAGCACTTTTTGTGTAAGAATCGAAGGATCGATCGGCGGATGGTTCTGTAGGGATTGGCTATAAGGCGGTGTGCTTTTATCCAGCCGGGACGATTTTTGTATGTCGCGAGTTCGTCGGAGGTGAGCAGATGCGGCTGGAATTTTCTTTTGTGTTTGCATAGGTGATAGATGTCCGCGTGCTGGAGATGTTTGCGGATGTAGTGCGAGAGGGCGGGCAGAATCGGGGACGTTTTGATGTGACGGCTGATCTGGAAATCGATGAGGCGGGGCTTGCCGTCCTCACCGACGATGATGTTTCCGCGTTTGTTCATGTCGATGTAAGCGATGTTCCGCTGGTGTATTTTTTTCAGCAGATCGCGGAGTTCATCGAAGAAAGCCGGATCCAGGCAGGGACGGTCGTCGAGGGTGTTGCCGGGGATGTAGTTGTAGACGAAGCCATATTTGCCGTATGGGCTGTAAATTTGGGGAACGTTTGGTATCTCTTTTACCAGTGCAAGCATACGCATTTCGTGGCGGCACATTAATTTGCCGAGCCATTTGAGAGGGAGGCCGAAAAAGCTTCTGCAACGGGCCATTTTCAGAACGACTTTTGGGGGTGCGCTGTTTGCTTGCTGGGGATCGATAAGGTATATTCCCGTGACCGCGAAAAAGTCGTTCTTCAAAACCTGCCAAAGCTGAAAGTCTTTTCCTTTGACGGTGATACGCTCAGGCAGGCCGTTGAGACCCGCTGCATAGAAGTTGTTTGAGAATGCTTCAGCTTTCATGGGCTTTAGGCTACCATAAAAAAAGTTTGAACCGCAGGTCGCGGTAAAAGCTCCGCATAAACCAGAAGATAATGGAAAGCAGGGAAATAAACAATAAAACAATACAGGTTTTTGTGGAATTTGGTGTTTTCATGTGGGTTTCAATTGATCAGGCGGAGCCTGCGAGGTCTTTCAGGCACTCGTGAGGGCAGGGCCTTAATGGAGGTAAAGGGCAGGAGTTTCTTGCTCATTGCGGTTTTGGCGGGTAGTATTGTGTTAGTCCAATGATCGTAATTTTTCTGAACTGGAGGTGCAGCGTAGATGGGCAGTGTTTGGATGGCATTCGGTTTGACGTTGTTCGCGGGGCTTGCGACGGGGATCGGGAGTGTGATCGCTTTTTTTGCGGGGCGGACGAATTACCGGTTTCTGTCGGTGGCGACTGGATTTTCAGCGGGGGTGATGCTGTACGTTTCGTTCGTGGAGATATTTTTCAAGGGGGCCGATTCGCTGGTTGCGGTTTATGGTGAGAGGTGGGGGCAGTGGGTGAATGTGATGTCGTTTTTCGGGGGGATACTGTTTATCGGGGTGATAGACAATCTTGTGCCGTCGGCGGAAAATCCGCATGAGGTTCATACGGCGGAGGAGCAGGAACCTCTGCATGATGAGAATGCACCGATGCCGGATTTTGATCATGTACCGGAGGTGGCGGGGGCGCACGATCATCGGGTGGATCATTCGAAGCTGATGCGGATGGGGATGTTTACGGCGCTTGCGATAGCGATACATAATTTTCCGGAGGGGCTGGCGACGTTTCTGGCGGCGCTGGAGGATCCGAGCGTGGGGCTTGCGATCGCGGTGGCTATCGCGCTGCACAACATACCGGAGGGGATCAGTGTTTCGGTGCCGATATATTACGCGGTTGGGAGTCGGCGGAAGGCGTTTGTGTATTCGTTTTTGAGCGGGCTGGCCGAGCCTGTGGGGGCGGGGATGGCTTATGTTGCGATGCGGCTGATCGTGGGGGAAGGCGGTGTGTTCCCGCCTCAGGTGATGGGTGTGCTGTTCGGCGGTGTTGCGGGTGTGATGGTGTATATCAGCCTGGATGAGCTGCTGCCGACGAGCCGGGCGTACGGCAAGGGGCACGACAGTCTGCTGGGGCTGATCGGGGGTATGGCGGTGATGGCGGTTAGTTTGCTGTTGATGTAGCTTTTAGCTGGTTTGGGTTTTTACCAGTTTCTGGAATTCGGCGGCGAGGGCTTTTGTGTATGGGCCGGGGGTTGCGTTTGCGATGGGGTGTTCGTCGAAGTGGGTTATGCCTGTGATGTCGGTGGTGGTGACGGCGAGGAAGAGTTCGTCGGCTTTTTTGGCCTGGCGGGGGGTTATGGTGCGTTCGATGACGGTGAGGCCTGCGGCGGGGGCGATCTGTTCGACGATGCGGCGGGTGATGGATGGGAGGATCTCACGGCCTAGCGGGCGGGTGATGAGGTGACGGTTTGAGGCGTCGATCATGAAGAACGCGCTGCCTGCACCTTCGGTGATGTCGCCTTTTTCGTCGACGAGGATTGCTTCGTCGCAGCCTTTTTTCTTTGCTTCCATGCGGGCCATGACGTTGGGCAGGAGGTTGAGTGATTTTATGTCGCAGCGTTTCCAGCGGATGTCGGGGTAGGTGGCGACCTTTACGCCGGCGGCTTTTCGAGCGGAGCAGTCGCCTATTTCGGTGACGGTGAGGAAGAAATTGGGTGCGAGGTCGGGGGAGGGGGCGTGTTCGCGGCGCTCGGAGCCTCGGGTTACGTGGAAATAGATGCGGGCGTTGGGAATTTCGGCCTGGGCGAAGGCGGACCGGATGGTTTTGCGGACGTGGTCGAGGTCGAGGCCGGTGATCTGGATCTCGCGCATGCTGCGGGCGAAGCGGGCGAGGTGGTCGTCGAGGGCGAAGATTCGGCCGTCATAGCTGCGCACGACTTCGTAGACTCCGTCGCCGAAGTATGTGCCGCGGTCGAGGTATGCGGGGTCGAGCTGGGTGAGGGGGATCTGTTTGTCGTTGATGACTGCGATTTCCATATCGTTGCCTCGGTTTACATAATTTATCAAACTGCTTTACAATTTCAGTGCTGCTGGTCTCGCTGGCCTTGAGATTGCCACGTCGCTTCGCTCCTCGCAATGACAGAGGGCGTTAAGAATTTTTTACAGCCTTACATCGCTTCAGTGCTGCCGGGCTCGTCGGCCTTGAGATTGCCACGTTGCTTCGCTCCTCGCAATGACAGAGGGCGTTAAGAGTTTTTTACAGCGTTACTTCGCGTCAGTGTTGCTGGTCTCGTCGGCCTTGAGATTGGCTCGTCGCCTTCGGCTCCTCGCAATGACGCAGCGGGGCTGAATTGCCTCAAGTTGTCTTTTTGGGTCGGCTATTAAAAGGGCATATTTTGGCATGAGCGGGGTGGATTTGCAATAACTGGTTGGAAAAAATGCGAGTATTGCGATAATTTGCTTTACAAGTTGGTTGAAAATGCTAGAATGCCCGACTATTCTGTTTTGAGCGAAGAACCAGAAAAAGGAGAAGTTTATATGTACGCTATAATTGAACAGGGCGGCAAGCAGTTTAAGGTAGCCCAGGGTGACGTGATAAACATCGAGCTCACTGAGGCCGATGCGGACGCGAAAAGTGTAGAGATCGACAAGGTTCTGTTTGTCAGTGACGGCGAGCAGGTCAAGGTCGGTACGCCTTATCTTGACGGCGCGAAGGTTGTCGCGAGTTTTGAGACGACCGCTAAGGACGCAGTGGTTAAAGGTCCTAAGCTGTATCCTACGCATCTTCGCCGCAGGAAGCACAGCCGAACGCGAATCGGCCACAGGCAGAAGTATATGCAGGTGACGATCGACGCGATCGAGGCGTAAGTGTCTGCAATTGCCGGACTTGCGGGCACGCGGGTTTGGTGATATATACTGAATCGATAAAAACAACAAGTCCGGCTGGCGATGGTCGGGCTTGTTTTTTGCGCGCTGCGGTACCTGGTGGGCACGATGATTGGGTTGCTGGCATGGGCCAATTGTTTTGGATTGGATCTGCGGTGGGTTGGTTTTGGTTAGCGTAATCGTTGCGATTTATGCGGTTTGCGTTGAACAATTGAGCGGAAACAGTAGAATATTAACCGCGAAAGCTGCAGTTCTGATCGGATGTAGGTGCCATTTGGTTTCGATTGGCCGGGTAATTTTAGAAACATAGCTTGACAGTCGGGCGGGGTTAGTGTATTTTCTGGTGATTTATTTAAGGATGGTTGCGGTGCAGGTGCAGCCTGGATGGAGATACAGACCTTTTGCGGCGGTTTTTGAGGCCGAATAAGCGATACTGAGGTTTGACAGTTACACAGATCGGACGCTGAAAAGGGGTCTCTTTCATAATGAGAGTGGAAGGGACCCCTTTTTTGCGGAGTGAATTGAAAGGTTTTGGTTACTGATGAAAATAGTTGTTGCCGGAGCTAAAGCGTCAGGTAAGTCTACGGTGAGCAAGCTGCTTGCCGAGAGGCTTGGGCTGCGCTGTGTTGAGGCGGACGAGAAGATCAGTGAGCTATTCAGGGAGTGGACGGGATTTGAGTGCAGTTGTGCGGAGATATGCCGGAAGGTCGGTGAGGCAGAGTTTCGCAGGCTGGAGGCTGAGGCGGTCGAGAAGCTGGGCGAGGAGGACTGGTGTGTTGTTTCGCTTGGCGGCGGGTCGCTGATGAATCCGAAGTCGCGGCGTGTGCTGCGGGGCGGGGCGTTGTGGCTTTATCTGGACGGTTCGGCAGATGTGCTGTGGGGCCGAGTTATGGGCGGCGGAAAGATTCCGGCCTATCTGGATGGGTGCGAGGATCCGGCGAAGTGTTTTGCCGAGCGCGTCGAGAAGATACGTGATGTGCTGCTTTGCCGGGCGGATTGCGTGGTTGAGGTTGACGAGCGGACGCCGGAGGAGGTTGCGGATGCTGCGGTCGTGGAGATCGAGGCAGAGCTTGGGAGCCGGAGCGGGGCGGCGAATACGTTCGGCGAGGTGATAAAGCTGACGACGTTCGGTGAGAGTCACGGGCCGATGATCGGTGCTGTGCTGGACGGTGTTCGGCCGGGCGTGGAGATCAGTGAGGAAGATATACAGAAGGAACTTGACCGCAGGCGGCCGGGGCGGACGAAGATGGCGACGCAGCGGAAGGAAGATGACCGGGTGCAGATCGTGTCGGGCGTTTTTGAAGGGCGTACGACGGGGTGTGCTATCGGGATGCTGATAAAGAATAAGGACCAGAAGAGCGGTCATTATGATGACCTGAAGGATGTATTTCGGCCGGGGCATGCGGACTTTACGTTCTGGCGAAAGTACGGGTTGCGGGATCATCGGGGCGGGGGGCGGTCGTCGGGAAGAGAGACGGCTTGCCGGGTGGCTGGCGGTGCTGTTGCGAAGAAGCTGCTGGCTGAGCGGGGCGTGACGATAAGGACGTGTACGCTGGCGGTGGGGAAGGTGAAGGCTGAGCGGTTTTCGTGGGAGGATGCTGAGGCGAATCTGCTGCGGTGTCCGGATGCGAAGGCGGCGGAGCAGATGGAAAAAGAGATACTGGACGCGCGGTCGGCTGGGGACAGTGTCGGCGGTGTGGTTCAGGTGCAGGTTGACGGGCTGCCGGCAGGATTAGGTGATCCGGTATTTGCGAAGCTGGATGCGAGGATCGCGCAGGCGATGTTTTCGCTGGGCAGCGTGAAAGGGCTGGAATTCGGGAGCGGATTCGGCAGTGCTGCGATGCTGGGCAGTGAGAACAACGATGCGATGAGCGGTATGTCGTTCGAGAGTAATAACGCGGGTGGGATATTCGGCGGTATCAGTAATGGTGAGCCGGTTGTTGCGCGGATGGCGGTTAAGCCTACGCCTTCGGTTTCGCTGGAGCAGAGGACGTGCGATACGGCTGGGCGGGACAGGACGATCGAGATAAAGGGGCGACACGATCCTTGTATTGTGCCGCGTGTGCTGGTGGTGATGGAGTCGATGATGGCTCTGGTGCTGCTGGATGCGTGGGAGATACAGGAGAGGATACGGCCCGGTTGGTCGGAGTGATATAAGAAGGATGCTCTTTGGGAAATTTGGTGTTGATGCGGCTGGCGAGGCGTGGGTACTCGCGACTGAGTCGTCGCTCGCTTTTTTGCGCCATGTTTGTTTTGTTGGGCGCGTTTGCGGGATGCTGTTGGGAGCGTGCATGTGTGCTCGCAGCATTCTCTGGATCCCGGATCGGGGTCCGGGATGACAACCTTAGGCGCTGCTCGCGTTTTTTTGTGTGCATGCGTTTGTGTGCGGCCTGTTTTTTGTCGGCTGGTTGGTGCGGCTGGCGTGGCGTTCTCTGGGTCCGCCTGCGGCGGATGACGGGGGGGCGCTGATTTGGCAGTGTGCGGGCATGAAACAGGTGACTGTCCCTAGTTTTATGCGACTGGCGGATAATAGAAGAAAAGGGAGTCGCTTTGCGACGGCTGTTTTATGGTGGGGCCGCCTGGGGCGGATTACAGTAAGGGCGGGCCATTAAGAATCGCGGGCCTTGAGATTGCGGCGTCGCCTTCGGCTCCTCGCAATGACATTTTTCGTGCGGGAGGGGCGTGATAGTTCGCGGCGTGATAATCGGTCGCGATGTTGGTTGGATTGCAGGTTTAGTTGATTTGCGTTGAGGTGACGGCTTTGGTGCTGTACTCCGCATTTTAAGATAGATTCGCAGAGAAGTTTATTGGAGAAAGATAATTATGAGTAGTAAGACGACTTGGAACGGTATTACGCTGCCGGAACATATTCAGAAGATCGTGGATGAGGCGCCGAAGGTGCACTTCGCGACGAAACCGGAGCAGTTGGTTGAGCTGTGCTGCGGCAGTTATGACAATAAAGAGTGGGACGTTGAGTATGAGTTGCCGGACGGGAGTACGGTTAACGAGGCGCATGTGGTTCGCGTGAAGAATGGTATTTCGGCGAACTATCCGGAGCCTTATATGAGAAGGCGCGATCCGAACTGTATGCTGATCGCCGATGACCTGGAAACCGAGAAGGAACTGTACCAGGATCGTTTTGGTGTTCCGTTTGAGGGTATGCGTCAGCGGACGTTCGACTGGCTCAGTGAGCAGGAGATCGCTGTGTTTGCGTTCGAGATGGGTCAGCCTGGTATCGGCGGTGATGCGATCGCGGTTTGTCCTGCGAATGCGGCGTTTTTCGCGTTTGGTCTTGCTTTGCTGCAGGGGCTGGTGGACGTTGAGAAACTGGGACGTGAGTTCAAGCCGAGCACTGTTATTTATGTCGCTCCGCCATTCAGGCATACGGATTTTGACGGCAAGCAGGTGGTTGTTCACAACCGCATCGAGGAGCACGAGATATTCTCTTATAATCTGTATCCGGGTCCGAGTGCTAAGAAGGGTGTTTACGGTGCGCTGATCCGGCAGGGAAGCGAGCAGGGCTGGGTGACAGCTCACTGTTCGGCTGTTCAGGTGATGACGCCTTATGACAACCTGGTGACGTTTATGCACGAGGGTGCGAGCGGGGGCGGTAAGAGTGAGCTGCTTCAGCAGCCGCATCGACTGCCAGATGGGCGGATCATGATCGGTAAGAATATCGCGACGGGTGAGAAGCAGTTTATCGAGATCGCGAGGACGTGTGATCTGCATCCGCTTTGTGACGATATGGGGCTTTGTCATCCTGACTACCAGGAGGGTGACGGCAAGCTGTGGCTGATGGACGCTGAGGATGCGTGGTTCGTGCGTGTGGATCATATTACGGAGTACGGTACGGATCATGATCTGGAGAGTCTGACGGTTGCGCCGTCTGAGCCGCTGCTGTTTTTGAATGTTGATATGGCGCCGGGTGGAACGGCGCTGATATGGGAACATATCGAGGATGAGCCTGGCGTGCCTTGTCCGAATCCGCGTGTGGTAATACCGCGTAAGATCGTGCCGGACGTTGTGGAAGGCAAGATGTCGGTGGACATTCGCAGCTTCGGTGTACGGATGCCTCCATGTACGGCTGAGAATCCGACGTATGGTATTATCGGATTGCTGCATATTCTGCCGCCAGCGTTGGCGTGGCTGTGGCGTCTGGTTGCCCCGCGTGGACATGCGAATCCGAGTATCGTTGATACTGGCGGTATGAGCAGTGAGGGTGTGGGCAGCTATTGGCCGTTCGCTACGGGTCGGAAGGTCGATCAGGCGAATCTGCTTTTGAGGCAGATCGTTGACTCGCCGAAGACGAAGTACATTTTGATGCCTAATCAGCATATCGGTTCGTGGAAGACCGGCTTTATGCCTGAGTGGCTGGCGCGGGATTATCTGGCGCGTCGCGGCCATGCGAGGTTCCATTCGGATCAGCTCACGCCTTCGCGATGCAGTCTTTTGGGTTATTCGCTGGACAGCATGCGTATCGAAGGAAGGAACATCGCGAGGTGTCTGCTTCAGGTCGATCAGCAGCCAGAGGTCGGCAAAGAAGCTTATGATGTCGGTGCAGAGATGCTTCGCAAGTTCTTCCATGAGCAGGTCAGCGGTTTCCTTTGTAAAGATCTTGACAAGCTTGGTAATGAGATCATCGAGTGCTGTCTGGACGGCGGCAGTGTTGGTGATTACAAGAGCATCCTCGATTTTGATGACACCGCGCCGCGGTAGCGGTAGGGTAGAATTATGAAATCTTTTTGGGCCTAAAGGGGATTGGACCTATGAAGAATCGCTGGGTTGTACTGGCTGCGGGAATCGTTATACAGATCGTGCTGGGCGGGGTGTATGCGTGGAGTACGTTTACGCCTGCGTTGGTGGAGAACTACGGGCTGGATAACGGGCAGTGCGGGCTAATATTTGGCTTGATCATTGCCGTGTTTACGGTGGCGATGACGCAGGCGGGACGAGTGCTGCAGAAGAAGGGGCCGAAGTTGACGGCCGGGATCGGCGGATTGCTGTTTCTGGCGGGTTACTTTGCGGCTTCTTTTTCGGGCGGTAATTTTATCGTTCTGCTGTTGAGTCTTGGTGTTGTGGCTGGTGCTGGTATCGGGTTCGGCTATGTTTGTCCGCTGTCTGTGGGGATGAAATGGTTTCCGAATAACAAGGGGCTAGTGACGGGGATCGCTGTTGCGGGTTTCGGCGGGGGCGCGATCGCGTTCGCGTCGGGCGGCCAGGCGATGCTTGACAATGGATATGACGTGCTGACGATATTCAGGCTGATCGGGCTCGTTCTTGGCGGTCTGGTGTTTGCGGCGGCGATGCTGCTGGCCGAGCCTGACGGCGAGAAGAAGGCCGGCGGTGAGGATGGGGAGGGCATCAAGCGGTTCGTGTTCTCGCGGAACTTTGGGCTTATTTCGCTCGGTATGTTCGCTGGTACATTTGCGGGTCTGCTGGTGGTCGGTAATCTCAAGTCGATCGGTCTGTGGCGGGGTTTGACTGCTCAGCAGGCGGTTTTCGCGGTTTCGCTGTATTCGGTCGGTAACGCGATAGGCCGTATCACCTGGGGGCAGATACATGACCGGTTCGGGTATCGGACGATCGTGCTGTCGCTGTCGTTTATGGCGATTGTGCTGGCGGCGCTGCTGGTGCCGATGGGTGCGAACGCGTTCGTGGCTGTTGCGTGTCTGATCGGGTTCGGATTCGGTGCGTGTTTCGTGGTCTATGCTGCTACGGTTGTGAACGAGTACGGCACGGAGCTGTTCGCGAAGCTGTATCCGATATGCTTTCTGGGGTATGGTCTGGCTGGGCTGGTTGCGCCGGGAGTTGGGGGCAGGATATACGACGTGACGCAGAGCTATTCGGGTGCGGTAGTGCTCAGTGCTGTGATAGTGGTAGCTGCGACGGGTGTGATCGGGTTGTGGCTCAGGCCCGGCAAGCAGCTTGTTGTTGAGAGCGGGGAAGTCAAGGAAACGGATCTCGAGCCGGGCGAGGATATGAAGACTGGGTGAGGCAGGTCCTATTTTGATGAACTAAAAGCGTTCTTGATCTGAACGCCTATTTTGAAGGCTGAGGCTTTATGGAACAGCTTGTAACATCAGATTTTAAGCTGGGTATAATCGCGGGCGGTCAGTTGGGTAAAATGCTGGCGCTGGCGGCGAGCAGGTGGGACGTTAAGACTTATATCCTTGACTCGGATGACCATTGTCCGGCGTCGACGGTTTGCACTCGTTTTGTTGAGGGGGACTACAGGGATTTCGAGAAGGTGTATGAGTTCGGCCAGCAGGTCGATATGGTCACGTTTGAGATCGAGAACGTGAACGTCGAGGCGTTGCGCAAGCTAAAGCAAGAGGGCAAACGCATTTATCCTGATCCTGAGGTGCTGGCGATGATCCAGGACAAGGGGGTTCAAAAGCAGTTTTATCTGGAGCACGGGATCCCGAGCCCGGCATTTGTGCTTTGCGATGGGCGGGAGCAGGTAATCAAGAGCATCGGTGAGGGGGTGCAGTTTCCATTTGTGCAGAAGGCCCGGAAGGCTGGCTATGACGGCAAGGGCGTAGTAGTGGTTCGCGGTGAAGGTGATCTGGGTAAATTGCTTGACGTTCCTTGTGTCGTCGAGCGTGCAGTGGATATCGACAAGGAGCTGGCTGTAATCGTCACGCGTAACGGCAGGGGTGAGATGGCGTGTTTTTCTGCGGTGGAAATGGTTTTCAATCCCGAGGCGAATCTTGTCGAGCTGCTTGTGAGTCCTGCTGAGATAGATGCGGACGTTCAGGATCGGGCGATAGAGCTGGCGCGGCAGGTTACCGAGAAATCCGGGATCCAGGGGGTGTTGGCGGTTGAACTGTTTCTGGATACCGACGGAGAGTTGTGGGTGAACGAGGCGGCTCCGCGGCCGCACAATTCGGGGCACCATACGATAGAGAGTGCGATAACATCACAGTATGAGCAGCATCTGCGGGCGATCTTCAATTTCCCGCTTGGGAGTACGGATCTCAAGCGGCCGGCGGTTATGATGAATCTGCTGGGAGATAGGGAGCATGAGGGGCCGGTAAGATATGAGGGCCTGACGGAGAGTATGGCGATCCCGGGGGTGAAGGTGCATATTTACGGCAAGAAGGAGACGCGGCCTTTTCGGAAGATGGGTCACGTGACGATAGTGTCGCCTACTACGGACGAAGCGAAAAAACACGCGGTGAGAGTGAGGGATTTATTGAAGGTGAAATCATGACAAAACCAAAAGCAGCGATCATCATGGGTTCGGATTCGGACCTTCCTGTAATGCAGAAGGCGCACGAGATATTTCGTGACTTTGAGGTGCCGTGTGAATTGACGGTTGTGTCGGCACACCGCACGCCGGACAGATTGTTCGAATTTGCCCGGGGGGCACATGAGAGGGGTATCGAGGTGATCATTGCCGGTGCGGGGGGTGCGGCTCATTTGCCGGGGATGGTGGCGGCGATCTCGCCTCTGCCGGTGATAGGTGTGCCGATCAAGTCGTCGAATTCGATCGACGGGTGGGATTCGGTGCTTTCGATTCTGCAGATGCCGGGCGGGGTTCCGGTGGCGACGGTTGCGCTGGATGGGGCGAAGAATGCGGGGCTGCTTGCGGTGCAGATGCTGAGTATCGGCGATGCCGGGCTGCGTGAGAAGATGCTGGAGTATAAGAAGCAGTTGAAGGAGTCGGTGATGGAGAAGGTGAGCAGGCTTGAGTCGAAGATGGGTAATCAGGCTGGTTAAATTTGGTTGGGGGATTCGGGGATCAGCGTATTTGCATGTTGCTTCCGTTGGCTGATGTTTGGTGATGGACCAGTTTTAGGCGCATAAGAAAACCCCGCGAGCGATATGCTTAGCGGGGTTTTTTTGGATTGATATGCCCAGGACTGGAGTCGAACCAGCACGAGGTATTAACCCCATCAGGCCCTCAACCTGACGCGTCTGCCTATTCCGCCACCTGGGCAAGAGACCGTGCATTTTACGCAAAAGCTAGCTGTCCGCAAGTAAAAACTGGCGGAATATGGGAAGGTTTTTGTGTGGGCAGTCAGTATTGAAGGTCCAGGACGAAATCGGGGCTGAACGAGGTGGTTGCGGTGGTGTCCGTGGATGTATTCTGGGGCAGGTCGAGGGGCAGAATCTCCGTGTCGCTTGTGGAGATATGGAGAATCGCGGAGGAGTTTTCGGTTATATTGCGGCGTGTCAAGATGGCGGTATCGGTGGTTATAATGGGGAAAGTGCTTGTTTTGCGGGTTTCGCGGAGTTCGGGCCAGATGCGCGTATCGGGGCCGAGATCGCAGCATTGCTGGTAGGAGGTTACGATCGGCGCATTGGTGGTGCGGTTTAGTATGCCTACGGTTTTCGATGCTGCTGTTGATAAGACGAAGGCAAGGCAGCAACACAGGTATGCCGTGGTGCGCATTTCATCCTCCCTACTAGATTTCATCACCCTTGTTTTACGTGAAGGCCGCCTCCATGCAACCGGGCTATATCATACTGAAATGGTGGGTGAAAGTAAAGGCGGTTGTTGTGTCCAGTTTGATTTCTAGCGGCCTTTTTGGCCGTCGTAGAGGAGGATGTGGAGCCGCTGGGACATTTTGAAGCCGGTTTTTTCGCATATCTGGGCAACAAGCTGCGATTTTTGCAGGTATTCGTCGCGGGTGGAGGCCTGGGGCATGAAGAAAACTTTGTAGGGGTTGACGTTGTTGAGAGAATCTAGCAGTTCGGCGATCTCGTCGAGGTCTGCGGGGGTGTCGACGACGAATTTTAGCTGGTAGTCGTAGTTGTCGATCAGTTTCTGGAGTATTTCTGGGCACAGGCGTGCAGCGTCGTGCGGGGAGGCGAGTTCTGGGTCATCGGGGGTGGAGTTGGAGAGCTTGGGGCTGATGCTCATGAGGTCGCAGGGGATGTTTTCGTGGTAGTGGATGCCGCAGGTTTCGATGGTGACGTGCATGCCGGCGTGTTCGAGGGCCTGAAGGAGGTGAGGTGTGTCTTGCTGGGCGAGTGGTTCGCCGCCGGTGACTATGGCATGGCGGGTTGGGTATTCGGATATTTCAGTGAGTATTTGCTCGGGGGTGCGCGGCTGGCCCGCTGTTGTCGGGCAGGCGTATTTGGTATCGCACCATCGGCAGCGCAGGGGGCAGCCGGCCAGGCGTATCAGTGCGCTGGGGGTGCCGGCGAGTTTGCCTTCGCCCTGGAGACAGTAGAATATTTCGTTGATAATCATCGCGGTAGTATGGCAGGAAAGGGTGCGGATTGCAAGAGGGTTGGTGGGTTTTTGTGGTGTTTGGTCTGGGTGGATTGGTGTTCTTACATTCGTTTGAGAACTGGGCCGCGGCAGGAACTAACAGCACAACCTCTGACGAGCTTTTTGGATAGCCCATTCTCGGTTGACTGTTACTTTCTGCCGCTGGTTTTGCAGTAAAATAGAACCTTTGTGGCGAAATTTCTTTGAATGCGGCTGCGTTTTCAGGATAATTGGTCAATGTTGTTGATACTGAAAAAAAGGGGAGCAATAGAAATGATCAAGCGTAATACTGTTTTGGTTCTTGGGGCCGGTGCGAGCATGCCTTATGGATTTCCCAGTGGTGGGCGACTAAAGGCAGAGATTTTAAATGACTTAAATAACGACCGAGAGCCTTTTATCAGGCATAGTTTTCCCGAAGGTTTGGTTATAGAATTCTACAAGCGATTCGCCAGGTCTGGGCAATCATCAATTGATGCTTGGCTGGGTAGAAGTGGCCATGAAGATTATCTTGAAATCGGGAAATGGGCCATAGCTAAAAGGCTTCTGGGGTATGAAAAAACAACCGCTCTTTTTGATAAAATCAATTTATCTTATCTGAAGACCGTGCAGCAAAGTTGGTACCATAAGCTCTACAACGCTTTGGATGCTCCCTTTGATGAGTTTGATCAAAATCAATTATCTGTGGTAACGTTCAATTACGACAGGTCGTTTGAGCATTTCCTCCATACTGCTCTTAAGAATGACAATTGCGGCAGGAGTGGTGACGAAGTTGCTGAGAAAGCAAGGTCTATTGAGGTTGTTCACGTACATGGCCAGCTAGGTTATTTGCCTTGGCAGAATAGAGGAGGCGTTGTGCCGTTTGACTCTGAGGCAGAGCAAAAGCACATCAACGAAGCAGCCAAGCACATAAAAATCATACATGAGGCTTCTGATGAAGATGGGGAATTTGAAAGAGCGAGGGCGCTTTTAATTGAAGCGGAAATGGCGATTATTCTTGGTTTTGGATTTCACCCTGAAAACCTTACAAGACTTGGATTAAAAAACCTAAAAGATCGGCGATCGAAAGAAGGAAAGAGAAATCTGACAATTTGGGGGACCTCTCTAGGCCTTGCAAATCAAGACAAGCATGTTGGGCATGAGCATTTTCACAAGTTATTGCCAAGACTGGATGATCGTTTCAAGAATAAAACAGTATACCAGCTTTTGCATGATCATGTAGTTCTTCAGTAATTCCATGAAAGAGTTAGTCGGCGTATTGGACTGGGTCGGTCAGGTTTGCTTGCTGGAAGCCTCGGAGACGCAGTTTGCAGGAGTCGCATCGGGCGCAGGGTTTGTTGTCGGGGTCGGGGTCGTAGCAGGAGTGGGTGAGTGAGTAGTCGACGCCGATGGAGGTGCCGGTTTTGATTATGTCGGCTTTGGAGAGTTTGATTATTGGGGTGTGGATGGAGTATTTTTGGGTGCCGGTGACGGCTGCGGCGGTGGCGAGGTTGGCCATTTTTTCGTATGCGTCGATGAATTCAGGGCGGCAGTCTGGGTATCCGCTGTAGTCTGTTGCGTTTACGCCTATGAAGATGTCGAATGCGTCGAGGACCTCGGCCCATGCGAGGGCGTAGCTGAGGAAGATGGTGTTGCGGGCGGGGACATAGCTGATGGGGATGTCGGAGGTGTCGTCGATGTCTTCGCGGTCCTTGGGTACTGCGAGGGTGTCGTCGGTGAGGGCGGAGCGGCCGAACTGTTTGAGGTCGATGTCTATGATGCGGTGTTCGGCGACGCCGAGCGAGGCTGCGACGCGGCGGGCGCATTCCACTTCGACGTTATGTCTTTGGCCGTAGCGGAAGGTCATTGCATAGCAGTCAAAACCCTCGTTTCGGGCTATGCCGAGGGTGGTTGCGGAGTCGAGGCCGCCGCTGAGGAGGACGACAGCTTTTTTTGTGGATGAAGACATTCGGTATCCCTTGCAAATTCCGTGTGATACAGTATTATTAGATGTTAGGGCGATTAAATAACAGGCTCTTAGTATAATCATTTTTTTTTGCAGGGGCAAATTTTATGTCAGATAAGCCGGTTTTGGAATTCTTTGATAATCCGCGTCCGGAACGCGATTACACGATAACGATACGCTGTCCGGAGTTTACGAGCGTGTGTCCGAAGACGGGTCATCCGGATTTTGGTACGATAACGATAGAGTATATACCCGAGGCGAAGTGTTTGGAGCTGAAGGCGCTGAAGTATTATATGCAGAGCTACCGGGATAAGGGTATATTTTACGAGAGGCTGACGAACGAGATACTGGACGATCTTGCGGCTGGGTGTGAGCCGAGGTGGATGAAGATCACGGCGAGTTTTACGCCCAGGGGCGGGATCACGACGGATGTGGTGGCGGAGACATCTGCGGAGATGGGCAAGAAGTAGTGCAGATTTTGTAACTGCGAATGACTGCAGGCGGAGGAGAACGGTTGTCGGTGAATGAGTTTGAAAGGAGCGGCTAATGACTATTGGTTTTGAATGCGAGAGTTGCGGCAAGAAGGTCAAGGCTCCCGACAATGCAGGCGGCAAGAAGGGTAAGTGCCCGTTCTGCAGTCATCAGTGTTATGTGCCGGCGGGTGATGATGCGGGTGAGGAACTGAAGCTGGAGCCGATCGAAGAGGAGGAAGAGCGCAGGCAGCGGGAGCTGGATCGCAAGGCGTTCGCGATACAGCAGGGGATACTCGGTGAGACGAGCATGGGTGAGGAGAGCGGTGAGGCTGAGGAAGGGTATAATCAGCGGGAACTGCTGCGCAACATTATACTGTATCTGCGTGAGATGGCCGGCGGAGAGCTGAACAAGGCGTCGGAGCGGCTTGGCGAGATACGCAAGTGGAGCGAGCAGGCGAAGCAGATAACCGCGAGTATGATGCGGACGGATCAGACGGAGGCGGAGCTGGCGGATATTTCGCCGAGGGTGCTTGTCGGACTCTTGAAGGATCTGCGGGCGAAGCTTGATTAGGGGGCCGAACCTTATATACGGGCCGGTTTAGACCGAGCTTGCGGATGTTTGATAATGATTGGGGCGGTATGAGGTTTTCGGGCGCGGCGGTTTGTCGTCGTCTGTTTTTTTGTTTTGAGGGATCAATGGGCGATAAGGTTATAGTTGCCAGGGATGTGAATAAGAGTTACGGGGCCGTTCGGGCGGTGAGCGATCTGTCGTTCGAGGTTGAAGAGGCGAAGTGCTTCGGGCTTCTGGGGCCGAACGGTGCGGGTAAGACGACCATGATGAAGATGGTGTACGGCAAGAGTGTGGGGGATAAGAACGGGGTGGGGGAGCTGAAGATCTTTGGGTATGAGCCGCCGAAGGAGGAGCTGCAGATCAAGTATCTGTCGGGGGTTGTGCCTCAGGAGGACAATCTTGACGAGGAGCTGAACATACGGCAGAATCTGCTGGTGTATTCGAAATTTTACGATATGCCGGAGGATAAGGCGAAAGAGCGGATCGCTGAGCTGCTGGAGTTTATGGAGCTGACGGCGAGGTCGAAAGCGAGGATACGCGAGCTTTCGGGCGGGATGAAGAGGCGGCTGGTGATCGCGAGGGCGCTTTTGAACAGGCCGAGGCTTTTGATACTGGATGAGCCTACGACGGGGCTTGATCCGCAGGTGCGGCACGTGATATGGGACAAGATACGGCAGTTGAAGAAGCAGGGGACGACGGTGCTGCTGACGACGCATTATATGGAGGAGGCGTTTCAGCTTTGCGATCGGCTGCTGATAATGCACAGGGGGGTGAAGGTGATGGAGGGTGTGCCGCGGAGTCTGCTGCGGGACAATGTGGAGCGGTATGTGTTGGAGCTGTTCGAGCATCCGCCGGTGGGGGATCTGCTGGGCAAGGAGGTGCTGGATCGGGTGAGAGTGGAGGTTGCGGGCGATGTGACGCGGCTGTTCAGCGAGGATATGGATCTGCTCAAGACGGTCGCGGATGAGATCGGCGGGCATTACTATATGCGGGAAGCGAATCTGGAAGACGTTTTTCTCAAGGCGACGGGGAGCACACTTGGCGCACAGCAATAGGACAAGAGAATATCCGCCGTTGTATAAGCGGCTTTACAGTGTTTGGTATCGGCACATGCGTACGTATACGCGGCATATCGTGAGCAACGGATTTCCGCCTTTTCTGGAGCCGATGATCTTTCTGGCGGGAATCGGGCTGGGGCTGGGCAGATATGTTGATGAAAACGTGCAGGGTCTGCCGTACATAGAGTTTCTGGGGACGGGGCTGCTGGTGACGACGGCGATGTTTACGGCGGCGTATGAGTGCAGTTTCGGGACATTCATAAGGCTGGAGTTTGATAAGGTTTATGACGGGATGCTGGCTGCGCCGATAACGACGAACAATCTGATAGTGGGTGAGATGCTTTGGGCGGGGACGAAGGGGCTGTTCTTTTCGTTCGCGGTGCTTTGTGTGCTTTCGGTATTCGGGGTGGTGCCTTTGCCGGCGAGTCTGCTGGCGCCGGTGATGGGATTTGTGACGGCGTTTATGTTCTCGACGATGTCGCTGTTTATTGCGTCGTTCGTGCGGACGATCAATCATTTTAATTTTTATTTTACGGGCTTTATATCGCCGATGTTTTTCTTTTCGGGCGTTGTTTTTCCGGTGACGAATCTGCCCGATTATATTCAGCCTTTTTCGCAGTTGGTGCCATTGACGCATTCGGTGAATCTTGTGAGGGCGATTTGCACAAACAGTTTCCATTTGGGGCTGTTATGGGATATACTGTACATCGTGGTATTCAGCGTGGTGTTCGGGCTGCTGGCGGTGAAGCGGCTGCGGACGAGGCTTGTGAGCTGAGGGCAGGACCAGAATTTACAAGGATGTGATATGGTTAAGAATTTTTGGGCAGGTTTGCTGGGTCGGTATGCGAGCGGGATTTTGACGGTTTGTCTGTTTGCTTTTATGGCGGCTGGGATAGCCGGCTGTGATACGTGGGGTCAGGAAAGAGTTTCCAAGCCTGAGTTTTCATGGTCAGTTCCCGGTAAGTCGGTTCAGGGCCGGCCGATCGAGTGTCTGTCCATGGGGAATGGCGAGCGGACGGTTCTGGTGATGGCGACGATCCACGGTGACGAGTTCGCGGGCACGCCGCTGGTGAGAAAGATGATCGATCATCTGAACAAGAATCCTCAGAAACTGGCGCGACTGCGGGTGGTTGTGATGCCGATGGCGAATCCGGACGGGTATGCGCTTGGGCAGAGATACAATGCGAACGGGGTGGATCTAAACAGGAATTTCGAGGCGGAGAATCGTGTCAACAATGAGGTGAACGGTCCGAGAGGGCTCAGTGAGCCCGAGTCACGTGTGATCAGGGATATTATCAGGTCATATCGGCCTGAGCGGATCATTACGCTGCATCAGCCTTTGGAGTGTGTGGATTATGATGGACCGGCGGGGGACGTTGCGTATGCTATGGCGCGGTGCTGTGATCTGCCTTTGAACAAGCTGGGGTCTAGGCCCGGCTCGCTTGGTGCGTATGCGGGTGAGCGGCTGAGTATTCCGACGGTGACTGTTGAGCTTCGTGAGGAAGATTCGCAGAAGAGTGCGGATGAGCTATGGCGCGCATACGGCAGAATGCTGCTTGCCGGGGTCTTCTACCCGGAGCCCGTTACTGACTTTATCGTCGCCAAGTGATTCTTTTTCCTGCCGGTCGACGGGTTCTTGAGGCTGAGAGGGCTTGTCTTCGGCGAGGGCCGGGGTTTGTTTGATCGACTGGATCATTGCGTGGTCCTTCTGGAGGCTGCCGCCTAGCTGGCCGAATTCGATCGCGGCTTTTTGCCATGACCAGTCCTGTTTATGGACCCTGTATGCGGCGCAGAGGGCGCCTGCACGATGGTTTCCTCCATGGCAGTGGATGTAATAGGGGCCTTTGTCCGAGGTTATGGTTTCAATGTATCGGGTGAATGTTTCTGCGGGGATCGCGCCATTTTCGAAGGGCATTTCGATAAGGTTTATACCGAGGTCCTTTGCGAGTCTTTGCTCGACTTCTGAGGGGGTTATGGTGATGATCGTCTTGACGCCGTAGCTCTGGAGTTTTTCGATGCCTGCGCGGGCGAGTATTTCGCCGCCGCGGTAGAGGTCGTCATTGTATTTTACGACGTAGCCTTTGATTCCCTTGAGGTAGCCGAGGACCTCGTACGTGTCTGTCTCGCGGGGCATGTCCGGGTTTGTGTAGGCGGTGGTTGCGCCGGTTACCGCTTTTGTCTGTGGTTCATCCTGTTTGTCACAGCCTGCGGTTGTAATAAGTGCGAGTGCCAGGGTTAGTATCGCAATTCTCTGTATAGTCATATTGTCTCCATGTGTCGTTTGTGATCTTGGGAGAGGATTCTAATCAATCTTCGGGTGCTCGTCCAGAGTTTTCAGACTTGCTTTATATGGACGGGTGCATCACAATATTTAGGCACAGTCTTTTATAGCATATTCCCATAAATCGCTGTGCAGTGCGGTTCTGACTTCCAGCATAGCGGATGCTCCTTGTCGGCTCCACCGCATCCCTGAGCTCTTCAGGCGGGCCTGCACAACGGTTTTGCATGAACTTTCTATCGGTCCGCTGTCCACGCGAAGCCCCATAGCCAGCAATTTCGGATAGTCGATCCGCTCAATCCGCCGAGACAGGAAGTTGATCAGCTTCGACAAGGCCTCGGCGTCTTCGCTGCTCGCAACCCGGCTTTTGCTGATTCGCAAGCTCCTGATCAGTTTTTTGGGCCCCTTATCTCGAAGTACATGACAGTATTTGCTTCGCCAGCGATTGCTCCTCTTCGAATTTTCACCGTAAAGCAAACTGGCACACTCGCCAATGTGCTGACAGCAGTGCCAGTAATCAACTACTTGTTTTGCATTAGGAAGATTGCTTTTTATATGCCTGTGAAAACCTTCCGCACCGTCCATTAAAAACGTCATGTCTTTGGCTTTCGATGCTCCAATCCGAATCGCCTCACGACGGGCAAGAGAGCCGAACTGCTTGATCGGACCGAGCACAGCACGATGGCTGACCTTACTACAGGCGTCATCCTCGTAACGCAGAAGTTTGACTTCCTTCCACCCTTCACGACGTACGTTTATCAACACTCCGTCGGCATAGCCATACAGCTTACTGCCGGCAATTTCGTCCCACTTCCGGTCGTCGCTGCTGCAATCACGGTTTTGTCTGATAGAGCCTGAAACCGCCAATATCCGCCTTCTCAGCGATTCGTGAGATATATGAATACTGAAGTCTTGACGCAAAAATCGGCTAACCTCTTTATAAGGGCCACTTGCCGTATGACGCAATACCAGCTCGTTGGCGATCCGGCTGTATTTGCGGCCGCTGCTGACAAGATTGCTGATCGGCTTGCTGCTGCCGCAACTGCAATGATAATAAGTGCCGGTAAGACTTATATTGCCACGCTTGGTGATGAACTCGTAGGATTTGCTGCCCTTGTGTCTCATTTTTTTTTACACTTGCCGCAACGCCGGTAGTCCGAATCAGTCTGGGATTTTTCCAATGCCGTCTGGATAGCCTTTCGCTGCACATCCTTGAGTAAAGGCTCAAGCGTTCTGACGATCTGATCATCGCTGACATCCAGCAACGTCCCATTAGCCGCGGAATCGAGCTCGTCGTGGAGCTCCTGGCAACCCTTGCGAAATTCGGCAACCGCTTCTTCAATCCAATCCTGCTGTGACATGATATACCTCGAAAAATAACCTTTTCTCTAAGTTATACCATATCCAAAATGTTCGCGCCACCTTTTTTTGATGCACCCTATATGGACCCTGACGCGTTCGTGTTCAATTCTAATCTGAGCGTATGATCCGTCGCGGAGTGAGCCGGGGTTGACGAGGGTTGTTCTGCCGATGTGGTCGGTGCCGGGTGCGTCGTGGATATGGCCCGAGAGGGCGAGGAGGGGTTGGGCCTGTTCGATGAAGTCGCGGATGTTCCAGCTTCCGCCGTGGTGGTTGTCTCCGATGGAGTCGACGGCGGTGTGTCTGGCGGGGTAGTGGGCGACGAAAATGAGATTATTTTCTGCATGTGACATTTCTGCGATGTGATCGAGGCAGACCTGCAGTTTTTCTTCAAGGCTGCAGGCCTGGTCATTGCGGGAGCAGGGTACGTGGGCTCCGACGCCGGTGAGGGTGAAGTCGGCGTGTTTTCTGGTCTGGCAGTGCAGGTTTATGTTCTGTTCACGGAGGTATTCGTCTACGGCGGCGGTATCGCAGTTGCCGGGGACGGCGAAGATGTTGGGATTGTGGCGGCGGATGGCTGTGATTACCTCGGCGGTCTGGGTTTTGCCCTGGAAATTGGTGATGTCGCCAGCGATGAGGACGAGGTCGGATGAGGCCAGGTCGCTGAGCAGACTTTTGCTCGAATTTAGGGCTTCAAGTGAGCCGTGGATGTCGGATAGTGCTGTAATAAGCATATTTGTCATTTTCCTTTACGAATAATGGTCGGTATTTGATTCTAGAATACGAGTTCGGAAGAGTCAAATCGTAATTCCTGTAGTAAGTTGCGGGAAATGCCGTTATAATAACAGGTCTGAATGATTTCATAAGAACCCTGAAATAAATATTTGAGCCAGGAGCAAGTTTAATGATCGTAGTAATGAAGCCCGGGGCGACGAAGGAGCAGATACAGCATGTGGTCGACGTGGTTAATGATTATGGATTGAAGGACCATGTTATTTACGGTACTGACAGGACGGTTATTGCGTGTCTTGGCGATAAGCGGTCGGTTGATAAGGGTGCGATCGAGAATGCGCCCATGGTAGAAAAAGTTGTTCCTATATTGGCGCCCTATAAAATGGCTTCACTTGAGGTTAAAAGAGAGAAATCGATCATCGAGATCGGTCCTGAGCGTTTTCCGCTGGGTTCGAACAAGGTTGGGATCATCGCGGGTCCTTGTGCGGTTGAGAGTCGCGAGCAGTTGATGGCATCGGCTCGGGCCGTGAAGAAGGCAGGGTGTATCGGCCTTCGAGGGGGAGCGTTCAAGCCGCGGACCAGTCCTTACAGTTTCCAGGGGATGGGCGAGGAAGGTCTCAAGCTGCTGGCTGAGGCTCGCGAGGAGACAGGGCTTGCAGTGGTGACGGAGGTTATCGGACTTGAGCAGGTTGAGGTGGTCGCGAAATATGCGGACGTTCTGCAGGTCGGGGCGAGGAACATGCAGCATTATCCGCTGCTGGAGGCGCTGGGCAAGGTGGACAAGCCGGTGCTGTTAAAGCGTGGTATGAGTGCTCGGCTGGATGAGTTTCTGCTTGCAGCGGAGTATATTATCAGCGCGGGTAATGGGAAGGTGATTCTTTGCGAGCGCGGTATAAGGACGTTCGAGGAGTATGTGCGGAACACGTTGCCTTTGACGGCGGTTGCGGAATTGAACGATAAGACGCATCTGCCTGTTATCGTGGATCCTTCGCACGGGACGGGGCACGCGCACCTTGTGCCTTCGATGAGTACAGCGGCGGTAGCGGCTGGGGCGGACGGGCTGATAATCGAATGTCATCCGGATCCTGAGCACGCTACTTCGGACGGGGCCCAGTCGATAACGCCTGCGTCACTGGATAAGCTTATGAAGAGGCTCAAGCGGGTTGCGCAGGCGATAGACCGTGATCTTTAATTGACAGGTGCCGACCGGCGATATGAAGATATCAAAGCTGTTGAAATCTGTGAGGCTATATGGGGCCGCGAGGTGGGGTGCGGACCGGTTTCTTTCGGCCGGCGAGTTTTTGAAGCGGTGGGTTTACAGGTCCGTTTGCAGGCGTGAACTGCGAGAGAGGGAGGTGCTGGAGGAAAGGCCCGCGGTTCTGGTGGTCATGTGTGCGGGAGGGATAGGTAACGTTATCGAAGCGACGCCGTTGGTGCAGGCGCTGCGTATCCGGTGGCCGAAGTGCAGGCTGACGATATTGACGCCTTATGAGGATATGTTCGGTGAGTGGTGCATCGTGGATGAGGTTTGCAGTGATCGGGCGGAGCTGGCGGGCAGGCGGTTCGATTATACTTTCGTGCCTTTCTGGGGCTGGCACGGATTTCCGGAGAATGAGGTGGGGGATGGTTTTGAACGGGGTGAGGTTTTTGTTTCGCGGCCTGCGCTTGGTAAGTGGTTCCTGCGGAACGAGCGGGATTACAATGTCGATCTTGCCAGGCGGCTGGGGTATCGCGGGCCCGCGCCATGGTCGTATGTGAATGTGAGAAAGCCTGCGGTTGCGGATGAGTTGGCGGAGCCCTGGCTTTGCGTGCTGCCTGGCGGGAAGACGGATGACAGGTGGCGGTGGAAGAGGTGGCCGAATTATGCGGAGCTGATCGGGGTGGTGCGGAAGGAATGGCAGGGGTGCAGGGTTTGTGTGGTTGGGACGGAGGATGATGAGGTAGACGAGCGAGTTTTTGAGGATGAGATGGTGGTCGATCTACGCGGGAAGCTGAGTCTGGCTGAGTCGGCGTGGGTTTTGAAGCATTCTGCGGGGGTGGTTGGTAACGACTGCGGGCCGATGCATATGGCGGATGCGGTGGGGGCGCGGGCGGTTGCGATATTCGGGCCGACGTGCGTTGTGAAGAACGGCGGGCGGGGTAAGAACGTGGTGATAACGGCGGGTGAGGGTTGTCAGCCTTGTCAGTACGGCGAGGAGCTGACTGAATGCGAGGCGGGGGAGTGCATGCGGGAGCTGGGGGCGGAGAGGGTGTTTGCGATGGTGCGCGATGTGCTGGGGCGGTATCTACAGGGGTGAGTCGGGAGTGTTTTCAGCAGATTTGTGTTCCTCGATTGTTCGGGCTATTCGTACTGAGCCGCCGCAGAATTTAACAGCTTCGCCTCCAAGGAACTTTATCGGGGTCCATTCTCGGCGGACTTTGGAATTATACGGCTGAGATTACTTATCCATTTAATGCATGTGATTCTGTGCGCAAGAAAAAGGTGCCGGTTTGCGGCCGACACCTTTTGAGTTTGCTGCTGTTGTTTGGGGCTATATTCTGTAGTCGCGGTTTGCGGGGTGTTCGGTGATATAGGCGACGATCAGCTTGATGATGTTGTCCATGTCGGAGATGGAGATCATTTCGACGGGTGTGTGCATATAGCGGTTTGGGATGCTGATCAGGGTTGCTGCTGCGCCGCCGCGACAAAGCTGGATTGCGTTAGCGTCGGTGCCTGTTGCACGAGCCTCTGCTGTGATCTGGTAGGGGATCTTGTGCTTTTTGGCGGTTTTGAGCAGGGCCTTTTCGAGGACGGGGTTGATGTTTGCGCCGCGGTGGAGGTTGGGGCCTTCGCCGAGTTTTAGATCGCCGAGCTTTTTCTTGTCGGTGTCGGGATGGTCGGATGCGAAGCCTACGTCGATGGCGATGCCTGCGTCGGGGTTGACGGAGTAGGAGGAGGTTATCGCGCCGCGGAGGCCGAGCTCTTCCTGTACGGTCGCGACGCCGATGACGGAGATCTTCAGGTCCTTTTTCTTTTTGGCGAGTCTGCGCATGACTTCCGCGACGATGAATGCGCCTGCTTTGTCGTCCATTGCGCGGGAGACGATCTTGTCGTCGGTCATGCGGCGGTAAGGTACGTCGATTACCATGGGATCGCCGATCTCGACGCGTTTTTGTGCGTCTTCTTTGGAGTCTGCGCCGATGTCGACCCAAATGTTGTCCATTTTAACGCCTTTGCCGCGTTCGTCGGGGGTCATGTGGTGGATGGCTTTTCGTCCTATGACGCCGAAGACATTGCCTTTTTCGGTGAGAATCTTTACGCGCTGACCGATGAGGAGGGCCGGGTCCATACCGCCAACCTGTGCGGTGTAGATATAGC
Organism: Anaerohalosphaera lusitana; assembly: GCF_002007645.1. Taxonomy (GTDB): domain Bacteria; phylum Planctomycetota; class Phycisphaerae; order Sedimentisphaerales; family Anaerohalosphaeraceae; genus Anaerohalosphaera; species Anaerohalosphaera lusitana. Next base: position 3,416,328 of record NZ_CP019791.1, on the reverse strand, counting down.
CATCCTTGTCGATGTGAGTGACCATCAGGCCGATCTCATCGATGTGGCCGGCGAGCATGAATTTGAATTTAGCCTTGGGGTTGAGTACGGTTATGGTGTTTCCGTGGGCATCTGTGATGAGCTGGTCGACGTCCTTTTTGACGTAGTCACGGAATACTTTTGCAGCGGGTTGTTCAAAGCCGGACGGAGAGGGGGCCTCGAGGAGCTGCTGGAGGAACTTTTCAGAAGTCTTGTTCATTTTTTTTAATCCTTTCTTTAACGCTGTAAGGGCCGGGGAGGTTTCCCGCGGCTTCTTTTACGAATTATTACTGTTTCGGTAAGAATGGTTCGCATTTGTAGCTGATTTGATGAAGAATTGCAAGAAGAGGTTTAGGAAACGTAATATGACCAGTCGTAAATATTTGACGCAGGTTGTGAAGCAGGCTATTATGTTTAGTTTCCGGATAATTGTTAAGGAGTTTGCGAGATGATCGATGCGCTAAGTTCAGGGGAGTCAGGCACTGCTTTTGTAGTCAGGGTCAAGAACCTTATTTTCGGTGAAGAGTCCGCTGTTCCGCATGCTGATGTCATAAGTGCGGGGGCAGTGCTTGTAGGGCTGTTTGTCCTGGCTGTCATTGCGCATTTTATAGCTAAAAAAATCTTTTTCAAGGGTGTGGAGAAAGTAGTCAAACGCAGTGCGGCGAAGTGGGATGATGCGCTGGTGAATCACAAGTTTTTTGATCGGTTGGCGCATCTTGTGCCGGGCATTGTAATTCACGCGACGGCGTGCGGGCTCTTCGGTGAAGGAAGTACGCTTTGTACGGTTTTGAGGAACGGAGCGCAGGTGTATCTGGTGCTTGCGGGGGCGTTCGCGTTTGACGCTTTTTTGAGTGCGGGGCTGGCGATATACAAGGAGTTCGAGGTTTCGCGGCGTGTGCCGATCAAGGGGTTCATTCAGATCGTTAAGGTTTTGATGTATTCTCTGGCGGCTGTGTTTGTGCTCGCGATTCTGCTGTCTAACAATCCGGCCAAGATATTTGCCGGCATGGGTGCGATGACGGCGGTAATTATCCTGGTATTCAGGGATGCGATACTGGGATTTGTTGCGGGTATACAGTTGACGGCGAACGACCTGGTGCGTATCGGTGACTGGATCGAGGTGAGCAGGTATGGTGCAGACGGTGATGTGGTTGATATTACGCTTACAACGGTGAAGGTGCAGAACTGGGACAAGACGATCGTTACTGTGCCCGCTTATTCGCTTATCAGTGATTCGTTCAGGAACTGGCGGGGTATGAGCGAGTCGGGCGGCAGGCGGATGAAGAGATGTATTTATATCGACATGACGACGGTGAAGTTCTGCACGCCGGAGATGCGGGAGCGATTCAAAAAATTCGATTATCTGGGGGGCTACATCGAAAGGCGGCAGGAGGAGATCGAAAAATACAATGCTGAGCACCAGATCGACAATTCGGTGCTGGTAAACGGCCGACGGATGACGAATATCGGGGTGTTTCGGGCCTACGCTTCAGAATATCTGAAGAATCATCCTATGGTCAATCAGGAAATGACTATGATGGTAAGGCAGCTTGAGCCCACGCCGCACGGGCTTCCGGTGCAGATATACGCCTTCTGCAAGGATAAGCGATGGGTGCACTATGAGGGAGTGCAGTCGGACATTTTCGACCATCTGCTGGCGGTTGTCGGTGAGTTTGAGCTGCGTCTGTTCCAGGAGCCGAGCGGGGCGGATCTGAATTCGGAGTTTATTGTGCGCAAGGCCGAGTAAAAACAGAATGCCTTCCTGCAAAAGTTCAGCGTCTGAGCCGAGCTTTTGAGCCAGATAATGAATGGCCAAAAGCGCGCGTATCTATTTTGAGGATACGCACGCTTTCAGTTTATCTGATGGTTATTGGTTACTGGGCCTGCCACTCGGAGAGGTAGTCGAATTTCTGACCGCCTATGGATGCGTCGACCATCAGGCCCTTGTCAGCCAGAACGAATACTGCGTATCCATCCTTGTAGTCAGCCTTTGATGCGGCTCCTGAAGTCGCTGCGATAGCTGTGGCCTGGGCGGAGAAGGTGAATTCGCCGGTCTTAAACTTCTGCAGGTCGCTTGAGTCCCTGAAGAAGATAATTTCGCGGAAGTATTCGCCGCCGAAGGTGAATCCGAGGGTAGCCTGTGTCATGTCGCAGTAGCCGATGCGGGATCCGCCTTCGTAAACGATTCCCTTGCCGTATGCGCCGCCGAGCCAGAAGCCTCCTTTTACGACCTTGGGCAGGACCGCGTAGCCGGCAGATTCGTCGAGAAATCTCTGTATTCCCGGGGATTTCTGTTTGAATGCGGCGATGGCTTCCTGCGCCTGGGCCTGGAGTACGTCTTTGGATTCGGCTGACTTTGGTGCTGTGGCGCATCCTGTAATACAGATCGCCATTGAGGAAACTACCAGCAGCACAAGATGTTTTGTAAATGTCCTCATTTTTGTGTCTCCCAAGATAACAGAATTAGTTGTATTTTTGGTTTTTAGCGTTTCCTATCTTTATGGGCAAGCCTTTGTGAGTCTTATACTTATATGTTAGTTGCTGAAAAAACTTTGGCAATGCAGTTTTTGTCCTGATTATTTGTATTTTGTCGTTTTCGTCGCACATTACTATTTATACGCGGGAACGGCTGTAAATGGGGATGAAAGAGGATTAAAAGGTTCAGATATTAGTTCGTTAGGTATAGCTCTGAAGTAAGGGGTGGATTTTTTCGTTTTTTTTGCATATCTTAGACGAGTTGTACGTCTGTATTTTAGAAGTCGATCAAGGAGCCCGTGTTGACAACAAGGAAGGACGAAAAACTGGTCCTTGCATGTAAGCAAGGCGACAGGGATGCGTACGGGCAGCTTGTGGAAAGGCACTATAAGAGGGTGTTTTCGGTCTGTATGGGGCTGACCGGGGATGTCCATGATGCAGAGGATATAGCACAGGATGCAATGGTAAAGGCGTTTACACGAATCGAGAGTCTGGAGGATGGTGGGCAGTTCGGCAGTTGGGTGGTTCGGGTTGCGCGGAATCTGTGTATCGACTTTTTCAGGCGGCGGACGCGTGGGCGTGAGATCGTGGCTGAACAGGCGGAAGGACTCAAGAAATCCGGGGCGGACAGTGAGAAAAACGCTGTCGATCTGGAAGGGGCGATCAAGATGCTGCCCCAGGAGAACCGGCTTCCTCTGATGCTTTATTATTTTGAGAACAAGAGTCCCAAGCATATCGCAAAAGAGTTGGGGATATCAGATTCGGGGGTTTATCGCAGGTTGAGGCATGCGAGGCAGGAGCTGCATGCGATACTCACGCAAGAGGGGGAAAGCGTATGATGAAACGATGCGAGCACATCCGGGATATGATCGCAGAGATGGTCGGCGGTTTTGCTGGTGCCGATCAGGTGGGTGAGGTGCGGGAGCATATCGAGATATGTTCGGACTGCCGTGAGTATGAGCGGGCCTTGCGTGAAGAAGATGAGCTTCTAAGAGAGTTTGCTGCGTCCACCCAGGCAGATATGGGGCAGCGGATGGCTCGCGTGATGGATGAGGTCAGGTCGCAGGAGGCCGTGGGTAATTCAAATGGATTTTCTGTGCGTTACGTGCTGCGAAGGGCCGCTGTGTGGAGTGCGGCCGCTGTGATCGTGGTAGGCGTGTTAATTGGCTTTGCAGTGATGAAGGATGAAGGCGGGAGCGATGAGCCCATTGCCGTTGAGCAGGGACAGGATGAAATTTTAGAGAGAGATGTGCAAAACGAAATCGCTGTTGCGGAGCCAGTTGAGGAGGTTCGAGATTCGTCGGATGAGTGGGCGCTGGAGCAGGAATTCGATCTGCTGGACGTTTATTATGCCAACAAGGACGTCGAGGGATTGACTTCGATGCTTTACGAGGGTCAGCAGGAGAGCAGGCTGCTGGCGGCGACATATCTTTCGGATCTGGGCGGGGATGAGGAAATGCAGATACTTCGCGAGTTTGCCGAGGGCTGGGAGGGCGAAGGTATAAATCCGTTTGACAGGGCCGCGGATCGGATAGCAACGCGTATGGAGGATCAGACAGAGACGAAGGCAGCGGGCGAAGTTGCTGCTGTCGCGAAGGCTGACACATCTGATGCTGAGAACAGAGAAGACAGTTTCCGTTCGGTTGATGCCAATGTGGGTGTGGTGCGAGGGCCCTATCTGAGCGGTACTGTCAGAGATGCGGTTACGGGTGAGCCGGTAGGTGGGGTTACAGTCAAACTTTACGGTCCGAGTTTTTACAAGGCTGTTACGGACGAACAGGGATTTTACCGTTTCTCTGGTATCGAAGAGAGCGGCAATTATGTCGTAGGTGTTGAATCTCCTGACTATTTGGGGCTTGGACGTTGGTGGAACGCGCCGCTGGTCGCGTTGCGGGATGGGGTTGCGTTGGTGAAAGATATGAGGCTGGAGCGTGGCTGCAAGGCCGTTGTTCGCGTTTTTGATGAAGCGGGAATGCCTGTGAGAAAGGCCAAGGTCAGGCTGAGCTGGTTCGGCGGGGGTAATGATGACGAGAATTATGCAAGGGGCAGAAGTGATGATGATGGGATCGCGGTAGTTGGGGCCGTGAAGGCATCTCAGGTGCCTTACATGGTTTCGGTGTGGCATGACGACTATGCCCCGGCTGAGCGGGTGGTGAGGCTGGAAGATGTCAATGTTGACAGCCAGGTCGAGTTTGTCCTTCAGAAGGGTATGGCAGTTAAGGGCTATGCTCACTACTCGGACGGAGTTCCGGCCGAGGGAGCGAATATTATCGCCAGGCCGAAAGGATGGCAGGGCGGTTCGAGGGAGTATGAGAGTGGTCGTGTGGACGAGTTCGGTGCGTTTGTGCTGGAGAACATTGTGCCGGGCGAATACAGTTTCTGGGCCAAGTTTGACAGTGAGGGGCTCGAGTATGCTTATCCGCTGGAACAGATGAGGCTGCCGCTGGAAGGCAAGAAGCCTGTCATGTTGGACATAGGCCAAAAATCGCCCGAGGTGATGAGTTCGATAAGCGGTGTTTTATCATTTGATGAAGGGCTCGATCCGGGGTTTGTATATATCAGCGTGACTTCGGCCCAGGGCAGTACGAAGAATGTGATGCTCAGGTCCGATGTTACGAGGGAATTTGAAATAGACGGGCTTGAGAGCGGCTATTATCGACTTGTTTTCAGCGGCCGATATATCGAGACCAAGGTTATGGAAGGTGTTCAGAGCGGCGGGGAAAAGCTTAATGTGAGGCTGGAGGCACGTGAGAAAGCGCATATAAAAGGTGTAGTGCTGGCAGGTGATACAGGAGAGATCATTCCGAGGTTCCAGGTCAGACTGCACAGAGTTATAGATGGTGAGGGTGAGAGGCGGCCGCATCCGGGCGGCTGGTATCACTTCCAGAGTCGGGACGGTCGATTTGACGTTGAGGCTGATGACGGTGTTTACAGGGTAGAAGTCGATGCTGAGGGCTGGGCTCCGACGTTGAGTGAGCCGATCGACACGGAGGCGAGTTCGGGTGTGCTGGTTGAGCTGCAGCGAGGCGGCGATCTGATCGGCAGGGTTGTTGATACTGAAGGAAGGCCCGTAGCGGGGGCAAAAGTGATCCCTCTAAGCAAGGCTGGCGAGAGCTGGCGGGAAGCAAGCGAGAGCTTTTTCAGCGATGCGGGGCATGTTCTGACGGATGAGAACGGCGTTTTTGTACTTGAAGATCTGCCGGTGGGGATGGAAACCATAAAGGTGGTGCATGAGTTCTATGCGGACAAGGTTGTCGGTGAGATCGAGGTGCGTGCGGGTGATGACAGGGTGGGGATAGAGGTTGTGGTCGAACCCTGGGCGAACATCGACGGGTTTGTCTTTACTGAGGACGGCAGGCCTGATGTAAATGCAGAGCTGGTATTTTATACTTTTGATGACGGCCGGGCTGTAAGGGTTGGGACCGTATTGGCTGATGAGGAGGGCTATTATTCGGCTGACGGCCTGCCTGCTGAGTGGGTTTATGTTGTGCAGGAGGATGGGGACGGTGCGGGCGTGATCTGCAGGGGCGTTCCGGCAGTCAGCGGCGTTTCGGTTCGTGTGGACATGGGCAGTGATGAGTCAGCTAAGGTTGGAAGACTGGTCGTTGACGGCGAACCAGCGAGCGGTGTGGAACTGATGGTGACCAGCGACGGCGTTGAGGGGCTGGCTGATGTGCGGTGGATCGGTGTTACGGGCAGCGAGGGTGAGTTCTCTGTTCGCGGGGTGCCCGAGGGGCTGTATGATCTTTATTGTCGCGAGGACGGGGGAGAATGGGTCAATGCGGGCAGTGTGGAGTTTTACAGCGGTCTGACGGAGCTTGGAGTGATCGAAGTTGGGACGGTCGGAAGTGCTGTAGATACAGACGAGCAGTAGGGTGCAGTTGGGTGCAAAATGGTGCTTCGGAGGCAGTTCAGAGGGGCATTATTCTGACAGCAGGGGGTCGAGCAATTCTTTTACGAGTTCGAGCGGCAGGCCGATAACGTTTGTGAATGAGCCTTCTATGCGCTCGACGAATTCATCACCGGTTTCCTGTATGCCGTATGCGCCTGCTTTGCCTTGCCAGTCGCCGGCGGCGATATGGTCGGCGATCTGCTGTTCTGTGAGTTTGCGCGGGTAGACTGTGGTGACAGCGTGGCGGATGATCTCCAGATTGTCGCTGAGCCTGACGAGGGCCAGGCCGGTAATGACTTTATGAGGTTCGCTGAAGAGGTCTCGGGTTATCTGTTCGGCGTGGGCGGCGTCGCGGGGTTTGCCGATTATTTGTCCGTTGAGATCGACGATGGTGTCTGCGCCGAGTACGAGACGGTCGGGGTGGGTGTTTGCGACATTTCTGGCCTTTGCGGCGGCGAGGAGCATGGTGTGTTCGTCGGAGGCGATGCCCTCGGTTGGGAATGCGGATTCGTCAACCTGGGATGGGATGATGTCGAAGCTGTAGCCGGCTTCGCGGAGCAGTTTCTTTCGTCGCGGGGAGGCCGAGGCGAGGATGAAGTCGGAACTTTTGTTCATGTTATTTCAGTCTGATGTTGTAAACGATCTTGCGGCAGAATCGGCTGTAGTCTTTCTGGAGCAATCCTATTTCGCCTTCTATGTACTGGTTGAAAAGCTTGGGCGAGACGTAGCGGTTCCAACTGGTGGTGAATGGGATATTGCGGTTCGAAGCGATCTTCTGCTCATCCTGCGAGAGGGGCCAGGTGCCCTCGATGGCATCGCTGAGCAGGTTCTGGAACTGTGCGTACCGCTGGCCGTAATTATCTTCACGCAGGAACCTTACCAGAGCGTATGCCTGTGCGTAGAAGGCCATTACGTCTTCGCTGTCCTGGTAGTGGACGACTTCGCCGGGGTTCAATGCGAGCAGCGTTTTGAGGGGTATCGCGTTTTCGTCTATGAGTGTTTTTCGAAGGGATCCGAGCCTGCCGAGATTCTGGTTCGGCCTGAAGACGAATCTGTTATTGATGTAGCTGCTTTCTTCGAAGAGTGTTGCGAGTCCTTCGTCCAGCCATGAGGGCAGACGGTAGGTGAAATGACGGCTGTTGAACTGGTGCCAGCCTTCATGCCCGAGCACGGAGAAAGTTCTGCTTCTGCCGATGTTGTATGCGACGCATGCGCCGTTGAGATAGTATGCACCGCGTTGTATCTTGAGGTAGAGGTCGGACTGCTTGCCGGTAAATTCCTTTGTGAAATTTTCCCACTGTTCGCGATCTTTGAAGAGATATATTACGAAGGGGGAGTGGGTCTCCAGTGTTGCGGGGGTCTGTTTCTGGTATTCGCGGTGGGCGGATTCGAGAAAGGCGGGGACCTGTCTGAGCATCAGGGGGTCGAGCAGGGTTGTGTAAACTTTGTAATGTTCGGTATTGAGGATCAGTCCGTCGCTGTAGGAGTTTTGCCACACCTGGGCGTTTTGCAGGGCCGGTACGCAATCGAGATATTCGATCATGCCGGCCGGAGTTGTCATCGGCTGTGAGGTGGAATGGCGAGGTCCGGTCTGGCTTGAGCAACCGGACATTGCAAGGATAGCGAGCGCTAAAACAGCGAAGGTTACAAATTTAGTCTTCATCTTTCTCCCGTGAGCGAAAAAGCAATCAACACATCGAACATTCCCCCGCTAATGTTCTCCCGACAAGTCGCTCCTTGTATTTCAGCAACAATTAAAGGATACATAATTAGCGGCCACAGGTCAAATGATTTGCCAGTCTTCGTCGAATGCCTCAGCGGTGAACAGGTATACATCGGTTGCCGGGTCCTGCCAGGCGTCTGGTGCGAGGCCAGCCTTGTATTGGCAGCAGTAGGAAAGAAATTCTTCTTTTGACCAGCCGGTTTCGACGGCGACCTGGGGCAGCAGGCAACCTGAAGAGAGGCCGCTGATGATGTATATTCCGTGCGTGCCGATCTCGAGCGATAAGGGGTTACCCGTTTTTTCCAGTGGAGAAAGTACGGATATTTCGATATTCAGCTCGGGCAATTCTTCAGGTGTAATGGGGTTTGTGAGGAATCGCGGGTCGCGACGTGAGGCTGAAACGCCCATTTCGTCGACGAGGTCTGCGAGCGGCTTATCGGACGTAAACTGGCCTATGCAGCCGCGGAGCTGATTGCCGTTTTTCAGGGTGACGAAGCAGCCGCATTGCTGAAGCAGGTCGGGATCATCGACTTTCGGTGGCTCATTGGACGAACCTGTTACGGCAGATTCCACACTATTTTTTGCTATTTTCAGCAGTAATTTTTTTTGCCGTAAATCCATATTAATGCACCATTCTAAGAACTACAAACCCGGATCTTCCAAGTAAATCCGTGCAAAAAAATGACATTTTGATAGTATATGGCTTAAAGATGCTGTTTACAATAGTTTTTGCGTTCGGAGTTTAGATTTGAAACCACAATGCCGATTTCAGTTGATGAGAAGAATTACTGAAAAACCTGTTTTACCAACACCAGAGAGGCCGGGTTGTATCTAAACGTGAAATTGTAAGCAGTATGGCAGGGGGGGGAAACCGCGTACTTCCGAAATTTCGAGAAATTGGCCATGAAGTTGGCTTATGTCGACTAAACTGCAGTGAACTATATATATGGATGCCTGAAGGAGTCAACTGTGTCTTCTAACCGTTTAAATGGGAAAAGTCAGACATACATTCAAGACAAGGTGCTGTTGTTTTTAAAGGGCGTACTCATGGGCATCTGCGACCTGATCCCCGGTATTTCCGGAGGAACCATTGCATTCATCACCGGGATATATGAAAGACTCATCAACTCGGTTAAGGCATTTTCTCCGGCTCTTTTCCGCAGTGTATTTCGAGCCATAACTGATTCGGGCACTGAAACCAGACGCAACCTTCGCGAAAACATTCAAAAACTCGATCTGGGTTTTCTGCTGGTTCTGCTTTCCGGGATTGCAACAGCCATTTTGCTCGGTTCCCGGCTGATCAAGTACCTGCTGGAAGTTCATTTCTCCTACACGCTGATCTTTTTCGTGGGGCTGATCCTGGCATCCTCAAGAATCATCTACAGGAACATCCAAAATCACAAGTTGAAAAATGTAGCGTTTGGGCTTTTGGGTTTTGTCATCGGCATCGTATTGGGTTTTATCGTTCCCAAGGAGATGATGGATAACTATCTTTATGTCTTTATAGGCGGCTTTTTCGCGATCAGTGCCATGTTTCTGCCGGGCATCTCCGGTGCGTTCATTTTGTTGATCATGGGACTGTACGAATTCATAATTGACTGCCTGCACAATGTTTTCAAGAGCATGGACTATATTTTTGTCTTTGGTCTGGGGGCCTTATTCGGAGCTTTTGCCATCACAAGAATAATAAGTTTTCTGTTTCGAAAGGATAAATGCAAAACACTTTATGTCTTGCTTGGTCTTGTAATCGGAGCCACGAGCATCCCCCTGAAAAGAATCTATCAGGACGCTTCGTTCAGCCCGGGGAATATACTTCTGATGCTCTTTTTCTTTTTGGTGAGTTTCTTCCTTGTATATGCTGTATCCAATTATAAGAAGTTTTACACAAATAAAACTTCAGTAAATCAGGCGGCCGAATGTATGACCACCGGTGATGAACCCTGCTGCAAGCCTCCTAAAAGTCCGTCCAGGCGGCGGTAAATCCCCTTTTTTCGCGGGCCGAACCCAAGGTCCTGAATTCGGGTTCGCCTTCAGGTTATTTGAAGCATCTTCGTGGGTATTAGCTAGACAAACTGACTTTCAGGTGTTATCGGTTGATGTGGTAGAATTGAAATGCGAATTAGCGATACTTTTTAGTGAGCGAGCATCGATGAGTCCGGAATTCAAGGAGCAATTTGAGGACATAGAGGGAGGGGTGGTGGTCCGTGCACCTGCGAAGATCAATCTGAGTCTGCTGATAGCGGGCAAGCGGGAGGACGGTTTTCATGAGATCGAGACGGTGATGGCGAAAGTGAACTGGTACGATGAGCTTTTGATAGAGCGGATCGAAAGCGGGATCGAGCTGTTCTGCGAAGGGCCTTACTGGGCGCCGGAGGGGCCCGAGAATCTGGTCTGGCGGGCGTGCAGGCGGGTTTTTGATGAAGCGGGAGTGGAATATGGTGTGCGATTCACGCTCAGGAAGAATATACCGGCAGGCACCGGTCTGGGCAGCGCCAGCAGTGACTGTGCGGCGGCGGTCATGGGGCTCGACAGACTTTTTGATCTTGGCCTGTCTAGGGGACAGCAGATGCGGATAGGCGGCGAGCTCGGCAGTGATGTGCCGTTTTTTATGGGCGGTCCTGTTGCGTATTGCACGGGCAGGGGAGAAAAGATTGACGAAAAGCGGTGTAATTTTTTCTTTAAGACAATTTTGTTGTTGCCCGATGTAACTGTATCTACTAAAAAGGTTTACGAGAATTATCACCATGACGAGGACGAATACAGGCGTTTGCATGGTGAAATTAGCCAGTACATTGCGGAAAATAGGATTGATTTGTTGGGCAGTATTTGTGAGAATATGCTAGCGGCAAGTTGTTTCGATCTTTATCCGCGTTTGAGCGATCTTAAAAGTCGGAGCGGGTCGCTGGGGCCCGGGCGAGTTTGCCTGAGCGGCAGCGGTTCAGCAATGTATTGCATGGTGACCGACGTGGAGGAGCATGAGATTGAAGATTTTCAGTCGATGCTGAGGGAACGCATGGGCTGCGAAAGTCTATTATTGTACAGCAATAGATGGTAATAATTTCGCGAGGCATGTACCATGGAAATCACCGAAGTAAGAGTGAAGTTAGTAGCCAACAAGGATGATCGGCTCAAAGGTTTTTGCTCAATGACGCTCGACAACGATTTTGTAGTCAGGGACATCAAGGTCATTGAGGGAACGAACGGCTTGTTCGTAGCTATGCCGTCTCGCAAGATGAGTGATCACTGCCCGCAGTGCGGGGGTAAGAATCATCTTCGCGCGAAGTACTGCAACAACTGCGGTGCTCATCTTCCTGAGGAGCGGGTCAAGCAGGACTCAAAGGGAAGGCTCAAACTTCATGCTGACATCGCTCATCCGATCAATGCGGAATGCCGTAAAAGGATCCAGGATGCGATCGTAAAGGCCTATGAGGAGGAAGTGGAAAAGTCCAAGTCTCCAGATTACAGGCCTGTCAACATGGATACGGACGACTACGATGTGCCTGATGGTCAGTAAAAGCTTCTGCCGGTAGGTTTGACGGCAGATACGGGGGGTGTTTTTCTGGTAATCACAAAAAAAGCGGTGGTTGTGCGCCACCGCCTTTTTAATGGTTCAATCTGAAGATGATCTGTCAGCTTAGAAGGTCCTCCAGCATTCTGTCCATTGCTGCGTCGAGGTCCTTGTCGATCTCGCCTGTCTCGATACGGTCCCTGGCACGCAGAACCTTTTCGTGCCGAACCTCCGGAAGGGCGGCAATCATGCCCAGAAGTTTGCCCAGGGGCGTGTGGTTCAGGTTTTTGTGCAGTTCATCCGCAAATCTCTCGCTCTCCTGCTGAAAGACTTCCGTGAGTCTTTTTTCGGAGGGGGGATCAGTGCGGAGACGCTTTACGCGGTCGCAATCTGTAGAATTCATATTTCACCTATAAAAGCACGGGTTTTTGCGGCAAAAAATCCATTCTTTTGCCCCTCACCCAGCGGCCGACATGCGAGTCAGCCACTATATGTTGAGTTTTCCTCGGATTCCTTTCGAGGCTTCAACGCGAATTACAGTACTGATATCGTCATTGGCCTTCGCAAAACTTTAAAAATCCCAGGCGAAGTTTCAAAAAATTGAAACGATCACTATTTGTAGTTATAGGACGTTAAATTGGGCATAATAGGGTCAAGAGGGTGGATGCACAGGTCGCTGCAGGATGGTTCAGCAGTATTACTTAGGGCTTAGGATGAGGCCACTATATGTTGTGTCGGCAGGCTGAAAAACGGGGGCAGATTCCAAGGCTTTGCTGGTTTTCAGCGTTTTGAGATCTTTTGATGCTACGGATTGGGCATGATACTATCATTGGATAATGTGGCCAGCGTTATATGAGTCCGGGTGAGCAGGTCAGGATGTGTTTCTGGTCGGTTTTTTTGTTTTGGACGCCAGGGAGGTGTTTCAAGAGGAGCCGTAGTTGTAGGTCAGTCTGAAGTCGGCTTTCCATCTGTCGGGGCCGTCGCTTTGCTTTACGATCTTTGCCGAATCGCACTGCAGGTCGGGCCATTGCGACAGCAGGGTGGACATGAACTCGGTGAGTGTGACGATCGAGACAGGGTCCTCGATGGAGAGGGTAGCTGTTTTGGTTCTGTTGCCGCCTCGGGTGATAGGTGGGCCGCTTCGAAGGTCGTATGCCGAGGGTGAGATGCCGTTGAGCGGGGCAAGGCGGGCGATCGTTTTAGCGAAATCGAAGTCGCCGTCCTGGCTCTGTGCTGCGGCATATTCGAGCCTGCCCGGATCATGGGTGAGAATCTCTGTGACGAGGGGCTTGGCATCTTGCCACTGGTCCGCGGTGCGATCGAGCTCGTTCTGGGCCGCGGGCAGCTTTAGGGCGATAGTCGTCAGAACCCATATCAGTGCCAGGGAGGGTACGAGTATGAAGTAAAAGTCTTTTTTCTTGTAGAATTCGTTCATTTGTCTATGTCCGGTTTATTGGCGTTCGAGTGTGACGGTGAATACATCTCGGTTGCCGCTTCGTGATGAGCGGTCCGTCACACGCTTCAGATTTTCATTTTCATCTATGGCTGTATATAGTTTGAGGGTGTGTATCTTCGAGGGCGTGTTGCCGCGGATGGTCATATTGTTTTCGTTTATGCTGATCTGATCAATAGTAAGATCCGCATTCTTGAGGTTTTCATCGTTTAGTGCCGAGAGGATGAATGTGAGTTTTGCGGGCATCGAATTTTCGTCGCCAAGAGCGAGGCCCGACTTCTGGTTTTTGAGCTTATTCCGTTCGGATTTGAGCTTGGAGACGATAGGTATTTTGCCGGCTGGTGGTTTGCCGTGCATTGCGCCTTTGTACTGTTCGATGAGTTTTGCTTGTATGCCGTCGGCCTGGTATTCGGCGGTTTTGAGCTTGAGATGGAAGTGTGCCCCTATCGCGAGTAGTATTACGGTTGCGCAGACGCTCATGGTTCTCAGGCAGGTGCGTATGGCTTTCTGACGGCCCTGGTAGGGCATGAAGTCCTCGCGAAAGTCAGTGCGGCGGCAGAATGTAAGGTCGCCAAGCGCGGCACCCCATGCGAATGCGATGTGACCTATTTCAGGAATGTCATAAGCTAGGTCGCCGGATGCGCCCGTAAGCTGGAGCAGGTCGACAGGCTCGATCTGAGCGGTCGTGACGTCTGCGAGCGATTCGGTGTCGATGCTTTCGGTGGTGTCGATCAGATATAGTTTGGTTATGTCGACGTCCTCGTTGAGAGACGCTATTGTCAGGGGCAGCTCTCGTTTGAGGACCGAGGTTTTATTTTGTGTTGGGGTTACTATGAAGGACCTGGTGGATGCTTCATATTCGGTGCTGGGTTTGATGAGATAGCATGCGGTTTCGGTGGCCATCACGTAGAGCGAGTTGTCCGGTGTCTGGTCATCGATGTATCGTTCAAAGAACCGCACCAGTGATGCGACGTCTGGTTCGATAGCTGTCGGGTCGATGGATTTTGACAGCAGCGATTTGAGCAAGTCGGTCATCTCTTCGCGGCCGGCGGTGAATGTGGACACGTAGGAGCCGATGGCGTCGGCGGCGACGATGTTGAAGGTCACAGCCAGTCTGGTTGCGTCAGTAGCGACGGCTTCTTCTGCATCGAAGCTGATGGTGCTGGCGATCTGCCTGCGTTCCTTGAATTCGCTGCGAATCGTGTGCTGGGTGTACAGCGAGCAGTCAACGGCAGCAGCGGCAGAATCAAATTTGAGGTTCTTCTGCGAAAGAGCCTTTGAAAGCTCAACGGCCAATTGTTCGTATGACTTTGGCTGGTCGTCGTTTTCGGGGTCGGTTAGCTTTACGCTCACCGCGCCGACGAGTGATGCACCGGAGGTGTGGCCGGCGAGCACAACGGCGGTCGCTGAATCATTAGATATATAGAGTCCCAGGCTGTTTTTGTGTTCCACGTAGATCGCTCCACAATACTACAAAAAAAAGATATATCATTGTATCGGTTTTTCAGGGCAAATGCTTTGCTAAAGCGATACAAAAAAGTCCTCTAATTCGTCTGTCCGTACATATTAGACCGTTTTGCAGCTTCAAAGTTCCTGCAAAAATGTTCTGTAGACGGGTAAGTGCATTAGAAGGCCGTCAATAGCTGTATTGTGCGACGGTAGAGACTTTCTTGTCGTCTTTTACGACGGTTGCCACTGATACTGTTCTTGCATTTCCGCGTTCGGCAGTAACTTTTATCGAAAAGAACTTACTTTGCGTCGTTATGAACGGTTTTGTGCGGCGAATTATGTCCGAAAAGCCGTACATTCGGGTTTCGAAGTCCTCGATATCCTTGAATGGCTGCTGTTTTCGCTCCTGTATGACTGCTTCGGTTACCTCTGCCGGGCTTCCTCCGAAGGCGAATGCTGCTTCGAGTACATGGCGCGGGGCGGTGTTTATATTGACTTTCTGCGAGCCCCATACAGCGAGATATTTGAGAGGTGCAACGTAGCGGTCGCCGGTGTTGTCTATGGGCTCTGCAAGTTTTTCGAGATCCACTATCGAGCCATGGAGCAGACGGGCGAAGTCGCCGGCGTCGGCGGTGGCGGATCGGCGTCTTGTTACGGTTCGGCTGCGGTTTGCAGTATTCCTTCTGCGATCTCGGGCGTTCGGCTGGGATGGTCTGGATGTTTGTTTGACCGGTTTTTCTGTGGCGGTCGGCTTGGTTGACGGTTTGAATTCTTTGTACTCGGCGACTGTGTCAAGCTGCTTTTCGAGCAGGTCAACGTCTTCCCAGCTCAGGCCCATGTAGCCGCAGAAGATGTCGAAGGAGTCTTTTGCCTGCCGACGGTATTCTTCGTCTTTTATCGTGGGCCACATTATGGGCATCTTTGCGTTTTCGTCCTCGATCTCGATCTTTACGGTGGCGTCGCCAATTTCGATCTCCATCGGATCGGTTACGTAGGGCCATTCGGGTCCGTACGGGCCTGGCACGGTGACAGTGTTAGGATCGACTGCGGGATTGTCGTAGTCGGCTCGTTCGAAGAATTCGTCGATGGTTTTGAACTCGCCGGATTTTTTGAGATCGTTGAGTTTGGTTCCCTTTTTGTATATGTCGCTCTTGTCGAACATCAGTTCGGGGTTGGCGGCCAGGTATAGCTGCAGTTGTTTGTATTCTTCTTCGTTCAACTGGAACAGATCGGAGAAGTCCCAGAACTCGGTTGCATATTCGCTCTGGCGGAGTTCGAAGTCCATTTCGCCGACGGTTGCCAGGGCGTATTTCATGGCGGAATCGGCGGCGTAGCGTGCGTTCTGGTAGTCTATCACGTACTGTTCGCGATGGCGGTGCGTGGACATGCGCGAGCCTATGGTGTATACAGCGGTGCTGGCGAGTACGAGCACAAGCAGAACGAGTATGAGTGCTGCACCTTTTTGTCGTGGATTGGATTTTATAAGTGCGCTTCTATTCATTTTCTTCAAATTCGAGTTCGTCTGCCGACTGATCCGTCATTTCGCCTTCAGTGTCTTCGTCCAGGTCCTCCTGATCTTCTTCATATGAGAAATCATTCGGGTCGGGCAGTTCGTATTCCTCTTTCATGAAGCTGTATTTTATCTTGCGTGTACGGTCCACAGCTATGACTCGGGTCACGAGGTCCTCTTCGAGTATCTCGAACTCGCCGGGCGCGACTTCGACGGGGTCGGCGAAAGAGAGGACTATTTTTACGGCTGTGGGCAGTTTGGAAGACGCCCAGGTTTGCAGCTCTCTGCCGTTTGCCATGCCCAGTATTTCGAAGTAGGTCAGGCCCGTGGCGACAGGAATGAAAGGCTCCAGGTCCGAGTCCTGCAGGTCCTCTTGCGAGGGGCTCTCTTCAGTGCCGACGGTGTCGAGGATAGGGTCCTCAAGGGCCATGCCGCCGTGGGCACGATAGAGGATGAATGACTGGCTGTCAGGATCGTAATCGGTCTGCCAGGTGACGCTTTCGAAGGTGTGGGCCTTGTTGCTGCTGTCGTAAATTCTGTTCTCAATGGTTAGCCTGGCTCTCGTGATGCCGCGGAATGTGTGGTTTCTTACGGACAGTCGTGTATCGGAGCCGGGCATTGCGAGTGTGTCCAGGTCCTCAGTGATCAGTTGAAGGACGTCGGAAACCTTGTCGCGTGAGCCGATGGCTTTGTGCATTGTATGTGTGGCCGAGCGTATCCTGTTGAAAGCGGTCAGCGTCGCGATCATGATGATGGATGCGGCTACAACGGCGGTGACGACTTCGAGCATGCTGAAGCCTGCGTGGTGCTTGCTGCTGTTTTGCCGATAGCTGTTTTTCATGATCATTTAAAAGACTGGAAGAGCTTGTAGAACATCTCAGCGGTACTTCTGTCTATATTGTAATTTTCCATTAACTCTTCTACTGTCATATCCATTGCTTGTTTTTCCTGTTGCTGGTCATCAGGCTGGTTTTCGTCCGGCTGCTGATCCTGTTGGTCGTCCCGGTCCTGGTTGTCATCGGTCGGATCGCGCGGGTCGGATGGCTCGTCCGGCTGTGAGGGTTCATTGCGCGGCTGCGTTTTTTCTTTTTCTTCCCATTCAGATTGTTTGGGGCGTATCTGGTCGGCTGCGGAGCTCGAGGGGAAGTATTTGAAGACTGTTCTGCCCATTCTGGAAGCTGACCTGTAATCGCCCTGGTCGGCGGCTTCTTCCGACCATTCGGGGAGTTTGTTCTTAATGCCCTCGGCGGGATCGGAGTCCGGGTATCTTTCGAGCAGTTCATCGACGACGATCGCGGTTCGCTGGTAATCACCTGTGTCGGCGAGGACGCTGGCGTGTTTGTAGAGGCCTTCCGGGCTGTCGCCGTATGGGTACTCTTCGAGTTCTTCGAGGAATTCTTCTTCGCGTTTTTGCTGGTCGAGGATCTTCTGCACGTCCTCTTTGGACAGGTCGGTGACCCAGTTGGTAAGCTCGACCTGCTGCTGTTCGGCATCGCGGTCGAGATAGGTGGCTGAGCAGGTTGCCTGGATCCACATGCGGTTTGTGATGGGTTCATAGAACGGTTCCACGACGGTTTCCCAGCTTATCTCCGGGTACTTTTCTGATGCGCCGTACTCGTTCATTTCCTCAACGGAGGTCTGGGCGAGCAGTTTTTCCATGTTCATTCTGGCCGTTTCGAAGGCCCGCATGCGATTTCTCGAATCGAGTGTGGCCTGGAGCAGATTGCTGGTGGCGGCGAGTATCGCGCAGATAACCCCTGCGAGCAGGGCCAGTGCGAGCACCACCTCCATCAGTGTGAAGCCGTGTTTTTTAGTTCTTCTGCTTTTCATGCTCAGAATATAAGTTCCGTTCGCGATCTTGGTTTAAGGACGTTTTCGAATATTTCGCTGTCGCCCTCTACGAGTTCGATGTTTCTGCCGATACGGTTCACTATGATCGACCAGGGGTTGCCGTCCTGATCTATGAGGACTATCTTGCCACCGTTCTGCCACCCGGCACGACCCGCGAGAAACGTGGCGCTTGTCGCGTCTCGGCCGGGGCCTGGGAATCTTGAGTCCGTACCGTCATCGAAGTATACGTAGTCGAACTGTGCCTGGGAGGGTGTCAGCTCGACCTGTTTGATTATCGGATTTTCGCTGAGGGATTTTTCCATGCCCTCGGGCGGTATCTCGCGAAGCGTGTAAGTCTGGTCAATGAAATCGATCCGGATAGCGTAGCGGTTTTCGCTTCGTGCCGCGCCGTCGCGGGCCATCTCGAAGGTCTTGATCAGGTCGCGTGCCTGTGACTGCAGTTTGGCAGGTCCGATGCGGCCCGTCAGTGCTATGGAGGCAACAGCGGTCATCAGGCCGATGACCACGACGACCATAATAAGCTCGATGAGCACGACCCCTCTGGAGCGGTGCTCACCGGCTTTATTGTTTCCATATGCAAGATGTAGCGTGTTTTTAGCTTGCATCGGTACTGTAGAGGTCAGCGTTATAGTCCTCGCCGCCGGGCTCTCCGTCAGCACCATAGCTGATGATGACGAAAGGCTTTCCGCTGTCTGGATGTCTCATGTAGACGAAGTCGTTGCCCCATGCGTCCTGCGGTACTTCGGTGGTTTCGAGGTATCCGCCGGGCGTCCAGCCGGTAACGTCCGTTGGTTCCACGACCAGCTCTTCCAGGCCCATATCTTCGCTTGGATAGCGGCCCGTCTCGAACTTGAACTGGATCACAGCGTCGTGGAGTGTCTTAAGACTTGACTTGGTTGTCTGGACACGGGTTTTGTCCATGACGCCGGTAAAGCTTCTCATTGCGACGGCACTTAGCAGGCCGAGAATCACGATGATTGCGATCAGTTCGACCATTGTGAATGCTCTTCTGTTACGTCTTTTGGCTCTCATGTTTCCCTCTGAAAAGTAGTTTAGCTTTGAATTGCGTTTTCAAATTTTAAATCTGCGAAGAATACTGAAGTATCGGCAGAATGGTTGCAAAGACCACCAGGCCCACAACTATAACCAGTCCGACGATGATCACGGGTTCCAATGCTGCGGATAAACGCTCGATTACTACGTCGGAATTGGACTCGAGGTTCTGGGAAATTGACATAAGCATTTGTTCGAGTTCACCGGACTTTTCGCCTACGGTGACCATATGGGCGATCGTGGGGTCTATCACGCCGCTGTCGCGAAGGGGGGTTGCGATGTCGGCACCGGAGAGTATGCGTTCTCGCGACCTTGTTATGGCGTCGGCCATGATGGTGTTTCCGCTGACCTGTGCGACGATCTTGAGCGATTCAGCCATGGAAAGGCCCGAGCCGAGCAGTGTTGACAGCGTCGACGCGAAACGCGCGATGATCCTTTGCCTGATCAGCGGGCCGAACATCGGCAGGGAGAGTAGAAACTTGTCCCTGATACGTGCTCCGCGGGGTGTCTTGACGAATTTCTTGTAGGCCGTGATGATGACTGCGATACCGCCGAAAATAGCCAGTGCCCAGGGGCTTCGCATTACTTCGCTGGTTTTCATCATCGCCTCGGTTATCCAGGGCAGTTCCTTTGTGGGGATCTGCTCGATGATCTTGGGCAGTATGAAAACTGTCAGGATGAACACGGCGATCGTACAGGCGGTGATGAGGATCATCGGGTAGATCATCGCGGTGAACATTTTGGATTCGACGCGACGTCGTTTTTCCATGAAGTCGGCGATAGTGGCCAGCGACTCGGACAGCGTTCCGGTTACCTCACCGACGCGTACCATGTTGACGTAGATGACGTCGAAGTACTGCGGGTATTCGCCGAGGATGTCCGCGAAGGATTCGCCGCTGATGACGCGGTCGCGCAGGTCGGTTATCGCATGCTTGAATTCTTCGTCCGATAGCTGCTGGACCAGTACCGAGATCGCCTCGGTGAGCTTGATGCCCGAGTTTAGCATAGTCGAGAGCTGGCGGGTGAATTCGGTGACCTGGGCCTTGCTGTTCTTCTTGAATATGCGTTTGATAGACGCTGACTGTTCTTCGCGCGGGGCCTGCTTTATGCCCGTAGGGTGGATGCCCTTTGCGCGGAGGTGTTTTCGGGCTGAGAACGGACTTTCAGCGGTCACAGTGCCTTTGACTGTTTTGCCGTTGTGGTTTATTGCTGTGTATGCAAATCTTGCCATATTTATCCGCTGTCAATACAGACGATGGTTGCTGTTCGTACGTCTAGTCGGGCTGGGTCACTCTGAGGACCTCTGCGACTGTTGTCACACCCTGTGCCGCTTTATCTGAACCGTCCATTCGCAGTGTTCGCATGCCGTTTTCGATCGCTTTTTTCTTTATGACGCCTGATGAGTCACGGCGGTAGATCATTTCGCGAAGGTCCTCGTCGACTGTGAGCAGCTCGTAGATGCCGATACGGCCGCGATAGCCTGTGTCGAAGCATTTCGAGCAGCCTGTGCCGACGTAGAATTTCGTATTTTCATTGCCCGGTCCTATGCCGAGTTCGCGAAGCTCGTGTGCGCTGGGTTCGTACGCCTGGCGGCACTCGGGGCAGATACGCCTTACTAGACGCTGGGCTAGTATGCACAGCAGCGACGAGCTGACGAGATACGGCTCGATGTCGAAATCGAGCAGTCGCGAGACGGCACCTGCCGAGTCGTTCGTATGCAGCGTACTGAATACGAGGTGACCGGTCAGAGAGGACTGGATCGCGGTAGCGGCTGTCTCCTGGTCACGCACCTCACCGACCATTATCACGTCGGGGTCCTGACGCAGGATGTGCCGAAGGGCGTTTACGAAGGTAACGCCTTTTTTGCTCGCTACCTGCATCTGACTGATGCCCGGAAGCTGATATTCGATCGGGTCCTCGACGGTCATGACGTTTTTCTGAGTCGAGTCGATACGGTTGAGACATGAGTAGAGCGTTGTACTTTTACCCGAACCCGTGGGACCTGTTACGAAGATCACGCCGTGGGAACGGTTGATCATGCCGTCGAATCGTTTTCGGTCGTTTTCCGCGAACCCGAGGTCCTTCATGTCCAGCAGGCCGGTGGTTTTGTCGAGAATACGCAGTACAGCACGTTCGCCGTAGCTTGTGGGGACGGTGCTGACACGCAGGTCGATCTCACGCTGACCGAGGCGGACGGATGTTCGGCCGTCCTGGGGCATACGTCGCTCAGCGATGTCCATGCCGGCCATGACCTTGATACGGGAGATGACCAGTGAGAGGACGTTGCGATTGAGGCTGAGGGTGTCGTATAGTATGCCGTCGATGCGGTAGCGTATCTGTATTTTTGTTTCGAACGGATGTATGTGGATGTCGCTGGCACGCATCTGCAGTGCGCGGAAGAGGACATCGTTTACGAGCCTGATGACCGGCGGACGGTTTACGACGTCGAGCAGGTCGTCGGAGCTCTGGACCTCGTCAGCCAGATCGTCGAGGTTCTGCGAGTCGAGTTCTTCAGCGACTTCTTCGATGACGGTCGTCTTCTGCTCATATGCGACGTCGATGGCCGCGGTGATGGTCGTCTTGGACGCCAGGGCCGGCTTTGTGGGCAGGCCCGTTAGTTTCGAGACGTTGTCGACCGCTGCGGTATCGAGCGGTGACGCGGTTACCACGGACAGCTCGTCGGTGCCGTTCTGGATTCCGATCAGGTAATGGTGCTGGGCGTAGGTAGCAGGGACGGTCTCGACGAACTTCGAGGGCACATCGTCTGCGGTTATTTCGGAATAGTATTCAAGCCCGAGCGCATCGGCGAAGAGCTGCAGTACCGCGTCCTCGGTAAAATTGGGCGCGGTGAGCAGTTTCTGGTCGATGCGTCTGGAGTCCTGTGCGGTGTCCTCCAGATACTGAGCCAGCGAATCGGGATTTACTATTCCGGTTCTTTTGGCTGTATTTATTAGTAATTGTTTCATCGCAACTTATACAAAGGTAACGGGTGTCTGGTTCGATTATTCTGCATCAAGTACCTTGAGCGGGTCGACAGGTTCGGGTTCGATGCCTGGCCAGCTCTGGTATTCCTGGAACTCGCGCTCCGCGTCTTCGAAGGCATCACGTTTTTGTTTAGAAATGTTTTCCAGGTCAGGCAGGCCTGTACTTTCCTGATTTGGTCTTACGATGTGGGCCTTGACAAAGATGTATAGCTTTGTCTGTTGGTCGCTGTTGTTAATGCCTCTGAAAAGGCCTCCAACCAGCGGCAAGTCGCCGAGGAATGGGACCTTTTCGGTTCCCTTGGATTGGTTGAGCTGCAATATTCCGCCAAGTATGATGGTGCTGCTGTTCGGTACTGTCACAGTGGTACCGATAGTATTGGCGCGTTTTGGTCCGGGTGGAACGTTCTCATCTGATGAAGAGGGTGGATCCTGGTTTGATCGATCAAGTTCGAGTTCAAGTCTGAGCAAATCACCCTGGCTGATATGTGGAGTGATCGTGAGATTTATGCCGGATTCAAATTCATCAAACGTAGTGGTTTCCGCGACAAAATCATTATCGCCGCCGGAACTTTCCGAAGAGGTTCTGGCTACGTAGATGGTATTGGTGGCATCTATTACGCCTTCTTCATTGTCATTTACGAGTATCTTTGGCTGTGCGAGCACTCGGCCATAGCCTTTTTCTTGAATTAAAGTCAACAGGCCCTGAATCTGGTTGTCGGCGTAGAATGCGTCTAACCTGCCGCCGGATGACCTTAGATCAAGGAAGTTGCTTCTGTCCCAGGCATTGGTATTCAGATCATTAAGTACATCGTCTGTAGTTGTGTTTCCAATGTTATTGAGCAGTCCTGACGTATGGTCGAGGTCGGGGAATGCGCTGACCAGTTCGAGGTCGTAATTGAATGTCTCATCCTTGCTGATCTCTACGAGGGTCACGTCGATCAAGACCTGCGGTCTGAGTCTGTCGAGTATTTCGATCATTTCCGCGACCTGTTCCTGCTTTTTGCGGTTTGCGTAGACAATCAGAGAAGCGGATTTTTCATCGGGTACGATTATCACTTCCTCTTCTTCCATCTGCTGTTCAGTCTGGACCCCGCCTTCCTGGGCGACGCCTTTGCTTTCGACTGAAGTTGCATCGAGTATCTTTTCGAGCACTGTCGCAAGCTCTTCGGGTTTCTGGTTTTCCAGACTGTATATGACGTAGGGATTTGCCGCCTTTTCGAGTTTTGCGTCTACGTATGCGATGACCAGGGCGACCTGTTCGTGCTGTTCTGGTGAGGCGTTTACGAGCAGTGAGTTGGTCGCTTCGAGGACTACGACCTGCGGTTCTTCGCTGAGTATGTCCTCGCCGGTGCCCGCACCAGTTGTGGTTGTGGTTTGCGGTTGCGGCTGTCGCTGATTGGTCTGGGGCCTTGCTGGGGTTCTTCTGGTGGCGGTTCTGGACCTGCCGCCGTACTGCCCGGCGGTGCCGCTTATGATTCCCAGTTCGGAGAGAGTACCTTGAACCTCTTCGGCACCAACATTTTCGATCTCGTACTGGCGTATTTCGCGGAGGTCCTGTTTCTGAACGTCGAGGGCGTCGATGAGGTCATCAACTGCGTCGATATCTTCTTCGACACCGATCATGAGTATGCGGTTGGTTCGTTCGTCAACGTCTAGATATATACCTTCGACCGGCTGCTGGCCACCCTGATTTGCAGTTCGTTGCTGCGGCCTGCGCTGCGGAGTGGGCCTTCTAGCTGGGGTTCTGCCCGCGGGCTGCTGAGGGCTGGAGGCCTCGGGGCTTATCGTAACAGTTACGCTTCCGAGTTTTTCGGCGAGACTTTCCAGTTTTGTGACCAGATTCGCGGCCAGGGTATATTTGAGCTGACGATAGGCGAATGTCTTGGGCTTGCCGGGCACGTCGATCATCTTGAGCAGCTTTTCTACCCTGTTGATGCGATAGGCGTACTCAGTGATGATGAGTGTGTTGGTCTCGGGTATCTGCTGTATGTCGACGGTGAGTTTCATGTTTTGGAGTAGTTGCGCTGCGCTTTGGGTGTCGACGTAGTCGAGTTTGTAGATGGTTGTCGCTATGACATCGCCGGGTCTCAGGCCGTCGTCTGGTGTGCGGAAGGCCGGGTCCTGTGCGAGCGCCTCTGCTTCGGGGACGATGGTTACGAGATCGCCTCGACGGGTCATGACGAAGCCGCGGAACTTGAGGACGGTTTCGAGCAGGGCGTAGGTGTCCCTTACTTTGATCTTGCCCTCGTGAAGCTTGAGTGTGACGACGCCTTTGATCTTGACGGGGTCGTAAATATAGTTGAGTCCGAGCTGTTTGCCGACCAGTTCGATCAGTGCGGTGAGCTCGACCTTTTCAGGCAGTGTCAGGGTGGTTTCGAGTTCTTCCTCGCTGAGTTCCTGCTGGAGATAGTCAAGAGTGTCGCCTGATCTGTCGCGAGGAGAGGGTTCTTCCTGTACGATATCTTCGACGATCTTGGAATCTTCGTCGGCTGGTTGTGTCTCGGTGTCTAGCGGCTGCTGTTTTTCCAGTTGGGTGGGCTCCTGCTCCTGCTGGTCGGGTTGGGGGCGGCCTTGTTCGGCGAGTTTTTTCAATGCTTCCAGCAGCGTCGGATCCATAACTTTGTCGGTATTTATGCCGGGCATGGGTCCAGACTCTTGATTTTGCTGGGCCTCGTCCTGCTTTTCAGCCTGCTGAGCTTCGTCTTCTGCAGGTGCCTCTACGATCTTCTGTTCTGTTACAACCTGCTGTGACTGGCGTGCGGGTTTGTTTGGTTCTGTTTCGGCAGCGGTCTCAGCTTCCGCCAGTGCGGCGAAGAGCTCGTTCTGCATGAAGTCTTCGTCGGTCTTTTTCTTCTGTGAAGGCTGTTCGTCAACTGCTTTTTCGGGCTGATCCTGTTTCTTATCGGCCTGCTGTTTGTCCTTGAGTTTTTCAAGAGCGGCGACGAGTTCGGGGTGCTCGGCCGCGGCGGGTAGGTCCGCATCTTCTTTGGCCTGCTGCTGTTCACTAAGTGCTGTTTTGACCTTGCTTTGGATGGTTCCGAGAAGGTCCTCAGGTGCGATGACGATAAGGCTGTCGCCGTGTGTGTCCACGATCGCCAGCGGGGAGGTTTCACCGAATGGAGGATCGGTGAACGTGCCGATTCGAATGTTTCCGATCTCGTCTTCTATGGCCGTGAAGTCGGGGAGCTGTTCCGCTTTCTCAGCGGATGTGATCTTTCGGAAGCTGTAAGGTCTTTTCGAATCGATGACCTTTAGGACTTCGCGGGCCTTTCGAGTGTCCTCAGCGTCCTGGCCGGTTACAAGAATGATGTTGGAGGTAAGGTCGTTGACATCCTGACCGATATCGAGAGATTTGAGAATCTCGGCGGCTTGTTTTGCCGGGACGTTGATCAGCTTTTTGGAAATGTTCCTGCGGATAGCTGCTTTCTTTGTTTTGCTGTCCTCTGCGGCACTAAGCAGTGTCGGCAGGGCGGTGAGGATCACAAGAACTATCATCAGATTGAGCCGATTCCTTCGGTAGCAAGATAACCATCCTGTAAGCATTTTTACTCCAACTATTTGTCAGGTATTTTGAATGAACAGTTTTTTATTTATCGGATTTGCTCGGGGCCGACTGAGCAGGTTTTCCGATTTAATCACGTCGATGCGTCTATTGTCATAAAAAGGCGTGCCAGGAGCCATTAAAGTGTGCTTGGCACGGTTTGTGGTCCCATAATCAGTGGTCCGTCGATAGCCTGCCGGTTCGCCGGATCAGTTGTCCTTATCCTCCGATTCGGCCTGTTTGGGTTCGGGCTGCTCCTTGTCATTGTCTGACTGCTGAGTCTGCTTTTCGACCCTTTTGCGGTCCTCTTCGAGCAGTTTGAGCAGCGAGCTCCAGGCCTGCATTTCCTGTTTTTTCTGTTCGGGTGTCGCGTCTACGTTGGAAGAACGTTTCATGACCTGCTGAATATCGGCGATGTTCGAGTCCAGCATCTTTTTGCGTTCCTGGGGCGTTTGTCTTTTAACAGGTGCCTTGCGTGCTGAAACGGGTGGTTTTCTGCCCCGCGACCGATTTGCATTAGCTTGTGTGCTGGGTCGTGTCTGGTTCGGGACGGCTTTGTGTTCGATATTGGCCGCTTTGGCGGTGACTGTTGAGGTCGTTGTTGAGTCGGCGGGGGGATTTTTCAGCAGGGAAACGGAATTCTTTTCCGGAGCGTAGAGGTTGCTCTTCCTGCCGTTCTGGTCGAGTACGACCATGTCATCGCCTATCTCAGCGATCACATGGTGGCGTACGGTTTCGCCCAGACGGACCCATTTCTGACCCTCTGCGGGCAAGTCGATCAGGGCGAGGGATTTCTGCGGCTGATCGATGTACCTGCATGTGCCTACCAGCTTGAAATTGGCGCGGGTGACGTTGACGCGTTTTGGTTCCGGCCGAGGTTGGGGTTCTGGATTGGGATTTTCTGCGATCTGCCTGTTCTGTGTACGCTCCTCGGGGTCGGGTTTGGGCGGTTCAGGCGGGTCGATCCTCAGTTTGAAGGCCTTGGCCTGCTTTACGAGGGGTGAAACCGTGTCTTTATTGCCTGTGTCCAGGGCGATCTTTTTCATTATCTCCACTGGTCCGGGTTCCTGCATGATAGCGTGTTCAGCAGGTTTGTATTTGAAGGCATTAAAACCAACCCATGCCATGGTGGCCACGGCCAGGATAATACATATGAAAGTAGCAATTCTTAGTAATCGTATCATTGAAACTCCTGTATGATCAACGATCAGGCGTTGTAAAAACAATGTTTACAACGAGATATCGGAATCCGAGCAGTAGTAACTTAACTTTACCGTCCACAATTATTCACGAAACTTAACGCTAATTCGTGTCGGCAGTATTGCATCTGCACAAGCTGCGTATGTCCGTGTTGCTACGGGCAGTGTTGTTGTGTTTAATTTGACATTGAAAAACAGTATTTGTTCCCGTTTGGCTGGGAGAAAATGCAAAAATATCGCATTTTTCGGGTTATGCCCGGGTGTTGTACAGCGGGCGTGGAGCAAAAGTTCGAAATTTATGCTCAGAAGCCGTTTCAGAAGTGCTTCGAAAATGGTCCAAAAGTGAGCAAAACGGGGCAATCATGGGTGAAAGATGGACAAAAATGCATAAGGGCACCTCTAACAATTCATTTTGGCGGACAAGCGAATCTTTTTGGTTCCGAACGGCGTCAGACAAAAACCGCTTTAGCTACAACTAAAGCGGTTTTTGTCTTCCTTGCCGGAACGCGAAAATCTTCTACTTGCCGCTCAAAAGCAATTATTAGAGCTACCCATAAAAAAGGGACAAGTCTGTTGTGTTTAAACTTGCCCCTTTTTGATGTGATCGGGTTATTTTTTGATCCAGCCGCTGGCATTTATTTCAAGTTTTTCGCCATTTTCAAGATTGATGGTCAGTTTATCTGAGAAGAATCTGCCCTTGTTGTCCTCGGGTGCGGTGAACTCAACTTCGAGCTGAGCCCGGTCGCCGAGTGATTTGCGGTTTACGACTTCGATCTGGCCGTCGCGTGATTCGACCGATTCGACTTTGAGGTTTTCGGCATAATTGCTCTTGATAAGGATTGTGCGTTTCATGGTCTCGCCGCGCTGGGCATTCTGGAAGATGATGCGGGCGGGAGTGACCTCGAAGAGCGGCTGAGTGGTGTAGAATATTCTCAGGCGTTTGGTCGTTGGGTGGTCGAGCGTCAAAGTTATGGAGCCGGTGAGGTTTTTGGACAGTTTTTCCAGGTTTACTTTGGGCTTGATCGTGAATTCCGAGGCCTTTTTGTCCGGGTCCAGGTTCGCTGTAATGACGTCCCTTACGGTGCTGAAGCTTTTTACTGCGAATTTCTCGCCGTCCTTGCTTTTCAGGGTGATATTGGGGATGCCGGCGTTATCTTCTTTGAGCGAGAGGTTCATCCGCTGTGGACCGTACTCTATGTCGAGTTCGATCTTTGCCTGGATCGTGACCTGTTTTCTTGGTTCATCAGGGTCATTGCTGAGGATGTAGAGGTGCTTTTTGTCTGTGCCTTCATGTTCCGAGGCAGTGTAAGTGACCGAAAACTTACCCGATTCACCCGGCTCATATGTTTTCTTCTTCAATGCGGGTACGGTACAACTGCAGGTGCTTTTAATGTCAATGACCTTGAGAGGTTTGGAGCCGGTATTCTTAAATTCGAATTCTGTTTTGTGGACGGTTCCGGGGCCGACGATCCCGAAATTGTGCTCGTTATCCTCAACTGTAACGTTGGGGGCGTCCTTTTTTTCGGCTGAGGCTGTATCTCCGGTCGCGGGGGCGTCGGTTTGTGTCTGATCAGCCTGGTCCGGTGAGACGATCTGCTGCTGGGATTGGGTTTCTACTGTGGTGGATTTCGCTGCCTGAGGTTCCTGGCATCCAACGATGGCGGGGATGAGCAGGGCGACAATTACTAATGACAAAACGTGAGATGTCCTCATTTTTACCTCTCAAATAGTCAAATGGAATTATTTATGAGCGTTGATTGCCGATACATAATTTAGCAAAGCAAATTCTTATTATCAATAACCTTTTTCGGCGACGTTTAGATAGGACTTTACATAGGATTTGAATCGGTTTAGAATCGCCGCCAAATGTAAGTCCCTTTTCAGGAGCATATTATGGAAAATTCTGCTGCCCTTGAACTGTCACTTGTCATACCTGTTTTCAATGAAGAGGAAAGTCTTCGTCCGTTATACGATGAGATCACCTCAGCCTTGAGGGACAGAGACGGCTATGAAGTAATATTTATCGATGACGGCAGTACTGATAAGAGCCTCGAGGTCCTGCAATCCTTACGCGAGGGCGATGAACGGGTTCGGATCATAAAATTCCGCAGAAATTTCGGTCAGACGGCGGCGATGGCGGCTGGTTTTGAACATTGCCGGGGCAGGGTAGTAGTACCACTTGACGCCGACGGGCAGAATGACCCTGCTGACATCCCGAAACTGGTGGATAAGCTGGACGAAGGGTATGACATAGTCAGCGGATGGCGAAAGGACAGGCAGGATAAGTGGCTGAGCAGGGTTTTACCTTCTCGAGTTGCGAACTGGATGATCTCGAAGATAACGGGTGTGTCATTGCATGATTATGGATGCACCATGAAGGCATACCGGTGGGATTCGATCAAGGAAATACGTCTTTACGGCGAGATGCATCGTTTTATTCCGGCTCTGGCGAGCTGGGGCGGTGAACGCGTTGAGGAAATGGTCGTAAATCATAGGCCGAGGACTACTGGCGTAGCCAAGTACGGCTTGAACAGGACATTTAAGGTTGTTCTGGATTTGATCACGGTCAAGTTTTTGGCGTCGTTTTCGACTAAGCCAATTTATGTTTTTGGCGGTATTGGCGGTTTGTCCGGTGTAGCTGCGATGCTGTCGTTCTTTACGGTATTGTGGCAGAAATTCATTTCGCCGGACCATCTTTCGATGAACCGCAATCCGCTGCTGCTGCTGACGGCGATGCTGATAATAACTTCGTTCCAGTTTTTGCTTATGGGACTTTTGGCGGAAATACTTGTGCGAACATATCATGAATCGCAGGGCCGCAGGATCTATACTATAGAGAAGATCATGGGATGATCGGGAGAGGGGGCAACGCTTTAGGGCACCTCTAACAATTCATTTTGCCGCTCAAAAGCAATTATTAGAGCTCCCCTTTATTTTTTTGGAAGGTACCGATGGGGCGTAACAAAAGCAGACGCAGAAACAGGGTTAAAGGCAGCGAGCCCAAGGTTCAGACGCAAGGTATGAAAAACCGTGACATCCCAGTATGGGCGTGGGCGGTTATTGCGTTGATACTGGCAGGCATTCCTTTTTCGATGGGCAAGTACCTTGAGCTCAGTACGCCGGGGCCGTTTGACAGCGGGGCGTATGTGTATTCGGCTGCGCATCTTCTGGACGGGGCGAAGCTGGGTGTTGACGAGATGAGTTCGGCGCGGCCCGGGACGTTGCTGGTGAACGTGATCGGGGTGGCGCTGTTCGGGTACAACGATACGGGTCCGAAGATACTGCAGGGGATATTCCAGGTTTTGGCTTTTGCGATGATGTTCTATACTCTGTGGCGGGTTTTCGGGGGGCTTGCTGCGGTTTTCGGGGTGTTTGTTGCGTCTTTTTATCTTTCAGCGCCCATTCTGGCCAAGTTCGGCAATGTTAAAGAGCAGTACATGATCGCTCTGATGATAGCGGCTGCGTGCTGTTTCGTGCTCCGGCGGTACGGTGGCGGCTGGTGGCTGATGCTGGTTTGCGGCTTTTTTGCTATGGGATCGTATTATTTCAAGCCGACCGGTTTGTCTGTTTCGGCGGCGGTGTGGCTGTGGCTTGTGGGCGGTGCGGTTATCGGACACATAAACTGGCTCAAGGCAGTTAAGGAGCTGGGGTTGTTTGCGGCGGGAGGTGCTGCAGGTCTGGTTCCATTTTTGCTATTGTATGTATGGCAGGGGCAGGCGGGGCTGTTTTTCGAGCGTGAGATACCGTTTGGCAGGGTAGAGCTGGCGGTGATGCTGACAGTAGCTGTGTTTGTTGTGCACCAACTGATCGTTTGCAGGGGTCATATAGTTGCAGGGGTCAGGTCGGGTGTTCGTCAGATCCACAAGCCTGTCTGGATATTTGCCGGTGTCGGAGTCCTGATCGGCTTGATCGTGCTGACCAGCTTTTACGTTTATTTTGATAAGACCCACGTAGCCGATGGTCGTGTCTATGCTCAGGGTGAGGGGTTTTATTATCTGCTGGACGTGCCGTTTATCGGAGCGGTTGCGAATGTCGTTTACAGCGTCGAGGGGACCTTGCATAGAGGGTTAGGATTGGGTTCATATGTAGGTTCCAGCCGGGCGGTCAGAAGTTTTTCGGAGCAGGCGGAGTTTGTCTTACGTTTTTACGGTGTGTTGATACTTCCGGTGCTGATGGGGATATTGACGGGGGCGGCGGCTGCTGTTCGGCGTTTCGTGAAATCGTTTACTTTTGAAACGCGGGATGCGGTAGCGGTGTTTTTGTTTGTATGGTGGGTTGGGGATATGGCTTTGCTGTGGCTGAGCCCGAGGCCTTACGAGCAGTATTTTCTGCCGTTGAATGCCTCGGCTGCTATGTGCGGGGGATACCTGGTATGGCGGCACTGGGGGCTGCTTGCTGGGGGCAGGAAGGGTGTGTGGGTCGGCAGCGGTGCGGTTGCGTTGGTCGCGATGCTTGTGATGATTACGCCGGTGTTTGCGGGTGTTCGCAAGAGTCCGTGGACGGGGAACGATTATGGCGGTGAGCGGAGGAGGGGGTATTTGACGAAACTTGAGCAGCTCGGTGAGCAGAAGCGGCGGGGGGGCGTGAGTGCGTGGCAGCAAGTCGGCAGGTATATCAGGCAGAACAGCGATGAGGATGCGGAGATGTATGTCTGGGGATGGTATCCGGGCATTTATGTGGAGGCGCAGCGGTTCAGCCCGGCGAGGTCGGCGTTTGAGGGTAATATGCATGTGATGAGTCCTTCCAGGCTTCAACAAGAGGTGTCGCAATTAATCGAGCAGTTCAAAGAGGATCCTCCGCAGTTTATTGTGGATTCCAGAAAAAGGCATTTTCCGAATGATCGGCCTCCTTTGGAGCTTTGGCCTGTTACGAAGAAAGGCTTGCTGCCTAAAAGGTCGGATGTTGTTGAGCGGTTCGAGACGGAGTATTCCAGGTTTCTGGCTGAGCAAATTGAGGAGCAAGAAGCGGAACGGTTTGAGGTTATGGGAGCTTTCCGGAAGTATGTCAGGGAGAACTATAAACCCGTGAAGACCTTTGGTCCTCATGTTTTGTTTGAACGGACGAAGGGATGAGCCAGAAAGAATCGAAACTCGAAGAAGATTTGCAAGGCCAGCAGAGGTTTTATGAAAATACCTGGGAGAAAGGTCTTGCAAAGGGGAAGAAACAGCGGGGGGATCTGCAGAGCAATTTGAGCTTTCTAGAGAAAACGGGGCTGTTGGAGAAGCCGTGCAAAATACTTGAGATCGGCTGCGGTATAGGATCGGTTGTGAGCCGGCTCAGTGAGCAGGGGCATGATGCTGAGGGAGTTGACATTTCTGAGACTGCTATTCGTTATGGGCGCGAAGAATATCCGGGTGTGAAGCTGAACGTTCAGGCTGCTGAAAAACTTCCTTTTGCCGATGGATCATTCGACCTGGTGCTGAGCTTCGATCTTTTTGAGCACATATCCGAGATTGATTTGCACATCGAGCAGGTCAAACGCGTGCTTCGAAATGGCGGGTACTATTTGTTTGAAACACCGAACAAGTACAGCAACGCATTATTTGAGACAATCTCGTCAAGGTCGTTGAGGTGGAAACGCTTTCATCCTTCGCTGCACAGTCCTGGACAGTTGAAGAAACGATTGGAGAAGCATGGTTTCGGTGTTAGTTTTGTTAAGATCAGTCCTGTTAATGATTACAATATCATCAAAGTTCGCAGAGTGTTCGGTGGTGCAGCAGCGAAGCTGTTTTCGAGTATCGGCTTCAGACGGCTGCCTCTTTTCATGCAGACAAATCTTTATGTTGCGGCACGGAAAGAAGAATAGGATTTTGGTGCAGGCAAGATGATCAAACTTCTTATGATAAACTATGAGTTCCCGCCCATTGGTGGTGGCGGTGCGAATGCCAATCTGCAGTTGCTCAAGCAATTTGCGGGTAATCCAGAACTGCAGATAGATCTTTTGACCTCTGCGCCTGAGCCTGGTGTTTTTACCGAAGAGTTTGCTCCGAATGTCAAGGTGACCCGGGTTGGAGTGCATAAGAAGTCACTCCAGTGCTGGCGGAAAATAGAAGTTATAGAATGGCTCATGAAGGCGGACAAGGTTTGCAGGCAAATGGTGCGCAGTAATGATTACGATCTGGCTCACGCGTTTTTTGCGTTTCCTAGCGGCTGGTTATGCTATCGTAACCGTGGCAAGCTGCCTTATCTGGTGTCTTTGCGTGGTTCTGACGTGCCCGGTTTGAATCCCCGTTTTAAGCTTGATTACAAGTTGCTTGCGCCGCTGTTCAGGCGGATATGGAAGAACTCTAAATTGCTTGTTGCGTGCAGTAATGGACTAAAAGAGCGAGCGAAAAATTTTATGCCCGAAGCCGACTACACTGTCATTTGCAATGGTGTGGATACTGATCTTTTTAAGCCCGGCCGGAACTGTTCTGATGGGACCTTTAACCTGATCACGGTGGGGAGACTCAGTGCTACGAAACGGCTCGACCTTCTGGTTGAAGCTGTTGGAATTCTCAGAGACAAAAAGCATGATGTCAGGCTTTCTGTGGTTGGAACGGGTCAGCTCGAGAATGAACTCAGGGAGGATGTTGCTGAGAAGGGCCTGGAGCATGCTATAGAATTGTCTGGGCACTTAAAGCCGAAGGAAGTTTGCAGGCTGTATCGTAAGTCCGATGCTTACATAAGCGGCACTATGTCGGAGGGTATGAGTAATTCTATGCTGGAAGCGATGGCGTGCGGCCTGCCCTTGATAAGCACAGATTGTGAGGGGCTTGAAGAGCTGCTTGACGGGAACGGCATTGCCGTTGCTGATGCGAATCCCGGGGCCCTGGCTGATGCGGTTGAGAGGCTTATAGCGCAGCCGGAGATGCTGAAGTCAATGTCGGAGATTTCACGTGAGCGTGCACTGCGGTTTTCCTGGCAGGATTCTGCTGCTCAATATATGAGTTTATACAATGAGATTTTGGCGAAATCATAAAAGCATCTTTGATTTATCCGAGCATTTAGGAGTTGTGACACATGAACGAGCCCATAGAAGTGTGTTTTGTTTCTCCCAAGTCATATTGTCTGTTCAATCATGATGCGAAAGGATGTATTGGCGGGGCTGAGGTCGATCTGTATTATCTTGGTACTGAGATGGCGAGGGATGATGATTTTAAGGTCAGCTTTGTGGCTGCTGATTTTGGGCAGGCAGAAGAAGAGAGCTGGGAGGGGATCAGGGTTCTCAAGAGTTTGGATTTTTCGCAGAACTCCCTTGCCGGCGCTATGAAAGTATGGCGGGCCTTGAAGCGTGCTGATGCGGATGTGTATGTGATAAAGACCGCTTCGCCTGGGGTTCCGCTGGTGAGGTTTTTTTGTCTGCTGTATGGTCGCAAATTCGTTTACAGGACCGCGCATCGGTTCGAATGTGACGGGACCTATCTGCGAAAGCACACATTTTTGGGTAGGGCCTTTATTTGGGCCTTGAGACATGCTGACCGTATTTTCGCACAGAATGATGCAGATGCGGAAGAACTAAGGAAGACGACCGGGCTTGAGTCTGCAGTTGTGCCGAATGGCCATCGTATGCTGGGGGTAAAGCCGGGAGAGAAAGAATTTGTTTTGTGGGTAGGCAGGAGTATCGGTTTTAAGCAGCCGAGGAAGTTTTTCGAACTGGCAAGGCGGTTCGGGACTGTACGGTTCGTGATGATATGTCAGCGGGCGACTGGGGATACTGGTTACGCTGAATTGAAAGCGGAGGCGGATGAAATCGAGAATCTTGAATTCGTCGAGCAGGTCCCCTTTCATGAAATAGAGGGATATTTCGCAAGGGCGAAAGTGCTTGTGAATACAAGTGAAGCTGAGGGGTTTCCAAATACATTCATACAAGCATGCAAGTGTTCAACTGCAATTTTGTCGCTGAACGTCGATCCTGACGGATTTCTGTCAGAGCATGGTTGCGGAGTCAGTTGCGGTGGTAATGAAAAGCTAATGGCGGAGGAACTGGGGAGGCTGCTTGATGGTGAAGAGTATCTGGAATACGGCAGGAAGGGGCGTAAGTATGTAGAGGAGCATCATGATGTTCGCAAGATCGTGGAGGTTTATAAAGACATATTCAGGCGGTTAATACGCAGCAATGTCGACTAAAATAGACAGGAATGCTCGGTTTATGGTTGACAAAAGTGGTCGGGATAGTGTAATCTACCTCTTCTAGTTGTAATTGGTTTTATAGCTTATGGAGGTAATGATGAAAGTTGCTAATTTTAGTCTGTTTGTTCTGGTCGTTGTTTCAGCTAATGCATTTTGTAGTACAGCGGTTGTTTTTGATTCTAATTACAGGTCAGAAGTTTACGCGACATATCCGTCTTCGAAGAGCCTGGGCCAGGTTGGGGGGATGGAATTCGATTCCGAGGGCAATCTCTTTGTATCTCATTATGGTGCTGAGTTTGAGGGCAATGACGGTTCTATTTACAAGATAACGCCTGATGGTAACGCAAACGAATTCGTGAGTGGACTTCATTTTCCTGGTAATATGGTGTGGACCGGTGGTACGGATTATGGAGACTACCTTTACGTGGGCGACGGGACGAGGCCCACGAATGGCCGTCGTGGTGGTATTTACCGTGTTGATATGCAGGGCAATATTTCTCCTTTCGCTACTGCCGGTAATGAGCCTTATGCACTTGGGTTTGACGAAGAGGTTGGGATGATGTTTGCTGGTACGAGGGGCGATGACCATTTAGACAAAGTTTTGAGTGATGGTTCAACGCAGCTTTTCAGCGGGTTTCCCTATGGGATGAACGGCGGCGGTCCGGCTGGGATAGACATTAATAATGGTGACAAATACCCGGGGTACATGTATCTTTCCAATGATGGGAAAGGCGAGAACTACAGCGGTGTGTTCAAGCTAGACGAAAACGGCTCAGCGAGCCGAGTGGCTGAAGGTATACTGACATCTTTCAGGTTGGGGTTTGACGACGTTGGTGATTTTGACAACAGCCTTTTTGCGACTGGCATTAGTCGGGAACATCCTGGGCTTTGGAGTTTGTATAAGATAGAAGAAGACGGCACCTACAGTCTTTTTGCAACGGGCGGTGATATGCATCTGAATGTGTTTACATTCGGGCCTGACGGGGCGATTTATGCAGCGACGCGAGCCTGGTACAGCGATAAAGTGACGATAAGCCGTATCTCACTAATTCCAGAACCGGCGACACTTGCCTTGTTTGGGGTTGGTGTGGGGGCAATCTTGCGGCGCAAACAATAGTAATTATTAATTATTCCAAGTGACTGCAGTGCTGCAATTGGTGGCGTGAACTTGTGTTGGGGCCATACCCGCAGATGTTTTTTTCATGGGTTAGCACGGTGTGGTCTGGCTAGTCGGTGAGGGTGTGGAATATTTTGGCTAGTTGGGCAGCGATGGTGTCGGCGTTGTAGTTTTGTTCGATGATCAGGCGGCCCGTTTGGCCCATTTGTTTTTGTGCGTTCCAGTTTTTGTACAGGTCTTCGAGGGCCTGACGCCATTTTTTGGGGGTGTCGGCGGGGAAGCCTATTTCGCCTTTCTGGAAGACATCTTTGTTCATGCCGACAGGTGAGGCGATGA
Source organism: Anaerohalosphaera lusitana (assembly GCF_002007645.1). Lineage (GTDB taxonomy): Bacteria > Planctomycetota > Phycisphaerae > Sedimentisphaerales > Anaerohalosphaeraceae > Anaerohalosphaera > Anaerohalosphaera lusitana. The sequence continues at coordinate 3,380,107 of NZ_CP019791.1, read as the reverse complement.
CGGGCAGGGCGGCGGCCATGTACTGAAGCATTTTGAAGGAGCATTTGCCGCGGGTCCATTTGTTGTCGGGCAGGGGCATGATGCCGACGGAGAATCGGTGGAGAGTGGTTGCTTCGTTTTCGGGTGTCCAGCGGATGAATTCGACCTGATCCGGGGGCAGCGAGTTATGCTTCCAGGGTTTGTTGGAGAGGACCACCAGGCGGGTGTTTTGGTGCGCGGTGAGGAACTCTTTGAGCGGCTGTTCGATGTCGTCGAGATACTTGTTGTTGCAGGCCAGGCCTGTCCAGCCTATTGTGAAAGTTTCCGGTTCCGTGTCGATCTGCCGGGGTGTGTAGCGGTTCAGGTCTATGGCGGTGGGGACGATGTGGACGTTTTGATTGTACTGGCTGAAGTGATCTGCGAGGTAGGAGTTGCCTGCGACGACCGTGTCCATGTTGCGGGCGATGAAGGGGGCTGCGACTCGTCCGAGGGGGAAATTGAGCCAGATGGCGTCGTCGGCGTCGAGGACGCGGGGACGTTTAAGCAGTTTTTCGAACGTGGGGTAGCCCTGGACGAGCTCTTTGCCGATCCAGATGAGGTCAGCGGAACGTGAGCGGAAGAGGGCGGGGATGCGTGCGGCGGCTTTGAAGGGGCTTGGCAGGCCGCAGCTTTTTTCGAAGAATGGTATGTGTTCTTCTACCGTTACGCCGTGCGATTCGAGCCGTTCTGCATATTGCCGAATGCGGAAGCGTGTTGAGGGAGTATTTTTGCCGGCGGTCAGGGCTGCGATTTTGATGTGTTTTTGCGTCATGAGTTTAATGTCTGCTCTGTTTTGGGGTTGGTTTGGCGACTACGCGGCTGCGCAGGTTGAAGGTTCTGATGATCCTTGAGGCGAGTCGGCAGAGGTTGGCGGTTGTGTTTGGGCATGCTGTCATTATTTTCATGTTTCGTATGTAAGCGTTCGGTAGAAGGTTATGAAATTCGTCAAGGAGCAGGCGGATATCGTTTTTGCGGGCATCGAAAAGCATCGAGCGGATCCACTGGCGGAGGAGTTTGGCGGCGCAGGGAGTGAACTGATCGAGCTTGTCGTGCTGCTTGGCGAAGGCGAGATTGCGGCGGATGAAGTCGGCGTATGTTTCAATCGGGCAGGTTGAACGCGAAAGGCTTTCGGGGTTTTCAACGGTGTAGATCGCGAGCGGTTCGGATATGAAGCCGAAGTTTTCGGTGACGGCTGCGATGCGGAACCACAGGTCAAGGTCCTCGAAACGCGAGATTGATTCGTTGAACATGCCTACCTGTTCGAGAATAGTTTTGCGGATGAGCATGGTATCGGTGTGGCCGGTGATGCCGTTTGCGAAGGCGGTGTAGTAGCTGTCGAAGCGGTTGTCAGAGGATGTGAGCGTGCGGCATTTTTCCGGGTCGACATCTGGTGCGGAGCGGGTGCGGTCATGAGATATTCGGATATAGTTGGCGGAGCAGAATGCGAGGGATTGGTCGGCATCGAGAAGGGCGAACTGCTTTTCGAGTTTTTCCGGCAGCCATTCATCATCTGCGTCGAGGAAGGCGATCCATTCTGCGGATGCTGCTTTTATGCCAGTGTTGCGGGCTGCGCTTACGCCTGCATTTGGCTGATGGATGTATCTTACTTTTTCGCCAAAGGATTTGACTATCTCGGCTGTGTTGTCGGTGGAGCCGTCGTCGATGACGATTATTTCCTGGGGCGGTGCGGTCTGGGCGAGGACACTGCTGACGGCTGTTTGAATGTGTTCGGCAGCGTTGTAAGCGGGTAAGATGACGGAAACGGGTTTTGATGACGGTTTTGTCATAGGCCTTTCGTTCTTGTCAGTCGGTCGGATGCCATACTCTCTTGCGCAATCGGAGCTTACGAGAAATAGCGGAAAGGAGCAAGCAGGTTTTCATCGTTAGCTGCGGGAATATGGACAGGACGTAGAAAAACAGATAGAGCCCGGGGGGCAGCAGGTTTCGGAAGTCATTTATTGCAGAACGAACGTTTTTGACGCGGTCGTCGAAGAGGGCCGAGCGTATCCAAGCTACGAGTATTCGGCGGGCGCATGGTTGAAACGCGTCTTCACAATTGTGCTGTTTTGCGAGTTTGAGATGGTGACTCAAGAAATTATTCGTATCTGCGTAACTGGCTTTGTTGCGGGCGAGACTGCCCTGGACGCCCATGTGGTAAATTGCGAGCGGTTCATAAGCAAAGCCGATGCGAGGGTGGTTATAGGCAATTTTGAGCCAGAGGTCGATGTCTTCTGCGAGGTAGATGTCGGTTGGGAACATGCCCGCTTTGAGGATGGCGTTTCGTCTGATAAGCATGGTTCCGGTCCAGCCGAAAACACCGATAGTGAAGGCTTGCATGAAGTCATCGTAGGTGTCGCTTCCATTAAGGATTTGATTGATCTCGTCCTTTGTACGCAGGGGGACTCTGGTTTGGGTGTCGCAGAGACATCGTATGTAGTTGCCTGTGATCCAGTGCAGGTCCGGATGTCTGGCGAGTATTTCCAGTTGCGTTTCGAGTTTGTTGGGGAGGTATTCGTCGTCGGCATCGAGAAAGGATATCCATTCGGAAGTTGCGGTCTGGATGCCTGTGTTTCGGGCGGCGCCCGGGCCAGCGTTGTTCTGATAGATATATTTGATGCGGTCGCCGAATTGTTCCAGGACCTGTTTTGTATTGTCGGTGGAGCCGTCGTCGACGACGATGATTTCGTTCGGCTGTATGGTCTGTGCCAGGACGCTTTTGACGGCGCGGGGGAGGTGCTCGGCTGCGTTATAGGCAGCTATGACGATACTGATCGTTGTTTTATCGTATTGGTCGGGCACTTATATAGACCTGATTAAACTTTCAAACGCAGAAGGCGGTTGATCATTTGCAGCGTCGGCATCAGGGCGGTCGTGGTGCGCGGTGAGATTGTCAGGATACGGAGTATAGTGTGGTAGCCGAGCGGCAGGATGTGAGGAAAACGGTCGGTGAGTGGTCTTATTTCTGAGATGCGTTCGTCGAAGAAATACTTGTGAATCCAGAAGCGGAGGAGGTGTTCGGCGCAGGGTCTGAATCGGTGGTATGCGTTATGGTCCTTCGCGATCTGTATGTGTTTTTCGATGAGGTCGGCCAGGATCGAGGGGGACTTGTGAACCTTGGTTATGCTGTTTGCTACGTGCAGATGGTAGATGGCGGCGGGCTCGGGGCTGCAGCCGATCCTTGGGCAGAGATATGCGATACGCCACCACATGTCGAGGTCGTTGGCCATGGGCTGATCGGGAGTGAAAAGACCTGCTTCGAAGAGGATTTGGCGTTTGACTATGATCGTGTCGGTGCAGCCGGTGGTGTGGTTGATGAAGGCCTGGAAGTATTCTTCGAGGTATTGTTTGTCCGACAGGGCAGTCCTCATGGCATCCGGGTCTGACTGGTTTTTTTGGGTTTTGTCGGCGCAGTAGCAGAATTTGAAGTTTGCGGTTGACCAGTGCAGGTCCGGGTTGTTTTTCAGGATATGTTCCTGGTTTTGCAGGTGATGGGGGAGCCATTCGTCGTCGCCGTCGAGGAGAGCGATCCATTCGCTTGTAGCTGCTTCGATGCCTGTGTTGCGGGCGACGGAGGCACCGGCGTTTTGCTGGCGGATCAGTTTGACTTTGTCGCCGAAAGATTCGATCTTTTCGGCGGTATCGTCGGTTGAGCCGTCGTCAACGACGATGATTTCGTCTGCAGGTCTGGTCTGCGCCAGAACACTTTCTATTGTCCTGCCGATATACTTTCCAACATTATATGCGGGTATTACGGCGGCTATTTTCATGGGTGTTTTAATAAGTTCTGTTTTGATCAGGCCAAAATAAGGTTAAGTATGTCGTTGTAGAACAGCCAGACGAAAACAAAGGCTATGAATGCCAGGCCTGCGTAGCTTATTATTTCCTGCGTGAGTCTGCTGAGAGGTGAGCCTTTTATGGCCTCGATGAGCAGCAGGATTATCACTCCGCCGTCAACAATGGGCAGCGGCAGCAGGTTCATGATCGCCAGTACCGAGCTGATCAGTCCGAGGAAGAAAACGTAGTACATGGTGTCGGTGCTTGCGATGCTGTAGCTTGCGGTGGCGATGCCGACAGGACCGGAGAGAGCGGTCGGGTCGACGTTGCCTTTTGCAAGGCCCAAAACAGTTGAGAGAGTCTGGGCGATGAAGGAATATGTTTTCTTTGAGCCTTTTGCGATCGCGTCGATTGGGCCGGCCGCCTTGTAAACTTCTTTGAGCGGCTTGAATGGTATGTTAACGGCAATCAGGTTCTTTGCGGTTATGAAATCGTTGCCCGCGGGGATGTCCAGATTGACCGCGGTGGCGACTTCTTCGTTTACGCGATAGTCCAGTGTGATGCGTTGTCCCTGGTTCTGGCGGATTACACGCATTACGTCGTAGAAACTTTTCACTTTCTGGCCGTCGACAGCGGTGATTTTAGCACCCGATTCTATGTTCAGGTTGGCAGGGCCGTTCTGTACATCTATTGTTTTTGCTACGACGGGATGAGTCGCATCGAGTTCGACGCCGATACCGAGCTGGACCTGGCCGTCGCCTTTTCGGGTAAACTGCTGCCAGGGGGTTGCAGTAAGTTCCATCAGCTTTTCGTTGCCCGTTTCGTCTTTGCGAATGACCTTTACGGACATTGGCTTGTTATTGTGGGCCTCGGTCACATCTCTGAGTTCCTTGAAAGTCGGATTCTTGACCTCGCCCACCTGCACGAGTATATCGCCTATTTCAAAGGGCAGCTTTGCGGTTTCGACTTCCTGTCTCAGTATATTCTCACGCCACCAAAGTTTGATCTTGTCTTTCCAGTTCTGTGCGCTTGTTCTGTCAGCGACTGCTGATATCTTGAGTCTGGGAACCATTGAGTAGATGTGGGCGAGATCGTAGCCTTTTTCAAAGTTGCGATTGGTAGCTGCCAGACTTAGCGGGACATCTACGTCGACGAATTCTGTGCCATCATCGATTTTTCGCTTTACGGTTAATGTTGTCGTGGGGGCCGCTGTTTTTTCGATGAGACGATCCATTTGCCAGGCGTATTCGACATCGGTGCCGTTTACCTTTACGACCTCGTCACCGGGCTTGAAGCCGGTCTGTTCGTAAAGCATTTCAGCGGGAGGGCCCTTCAGGTCCGCGATCTTGAGAGTTCCGGCCTGCTCGATACCGATGGCCCTTACGGGCAGTGAAGATGCGGCGGGTTTGGAAGCGACTACGTCCATGCTTTCGACAGATCCGTCGAGGTGTTTGACTTTCAGTTCGAGAGGTTCGCCCTCGTCTGATATGGCCGCATTCATGGGGATCGATGTGAAATCGATGAATTCCTGGTCGTTGATCTGGATGATCCTGTCGCCAGGCTGGAGTCCTGCGATCTCAGCGGGGGAGTTGGGTACGACATTTCCAACTACGGCAGGGGGGAGTTCGAGGCCTATCATGAAGACTGTCATGAAGATAAGGATCGCGCTTATTGCGTTAAATGTCACGCCTGCTGCGACTACTGCGATGCGGAGCGGTATTGGTTTGTTGGCGAATGAGCGTGGATCATTGGTCTCTTCGGCCGGGCCCGTGTCGTCCTGACCGAGCATGCCTACGTAGCCGCCGAAGGGGATCAGGCCTATTTTGTATTCGGTTTCGCCTGGCTTGAATTTGCCTGGCAGTGTGAAAACAAGGCCCGCATCGTCGGGGTTTTCGGGGTTGCGGTTGAAGATCATGGGCAGGAAGCGGAAGCGAAAGCCGGTTTCGGTGCGTTTGATGCCCATAAACAGCGGGGGAAAGCCCACGGAGAAGGCCTTGACCTTGATGCCGCCCATTTTGGCGACGACGAAGTGGCCGAACTCGTGTATGACGACAACACCGCCGAAGCCGATGAGGACCTTGAGGATGTTCCAGGCCGTCTGGCGATTCATTGGGTCGTGCAGGATCATGTATCCTATGAAAGCCACTGCGGCGATGAAGATTGTCAGGTTGAATATATTTCTGAAGTTATTTTTCTGTTCTGCCATCAATTAAGTCCTTCGGGTCTTATGAATTTTGCGCTTAAATAAGTATATTCGTGTTTATCGGCCAGATATCGGCCTTTGTTTGACCCTATTTGCAGGGAACGGTGCTATTTATAAGGTGGGCGACTTCGATGCGGCATTTGAGACGAATTCGCGCGCCCATTTATCTACTTCGAGCAATTCCTCCAGGGAGATATGCTGCCTTACTTGATGTTTATCCACACATTCTTCGATAAGTTCGGTAATGCGGGCGAATTTTATGCCGCCTTCTAAAAATATTTTTACTGCGGCTTCGTTTGCTGCATTGAAAACGACTGGTGCAGAGCCGCCCGCGGCCGCTACATCGAATCCGACCTTGAGTGCCCTGAAGTTGTCGAGGTTTGGCGGTTCGAAGCTTAGCTGGCCGAGTTTTGCGAGGTCGAGGTGGCTGGCGATGCCTGTTTCGCGGTCCGGGTAAGTCAGAGCGTACTGGATCGGGGTGCACATATCGGGGGCTCCGAGCTGGGCCATGACCGAGCCGTCGACGAATTCGACCAGGGAGTGGACGATGGATTCGGGATGGACCAGAACCTCTATTTTATCTACGGGGACGCCGAAAAGCCAGACAGCTTCGATGACTTCGAGGGCCTTGTTCATCATTGTGGCGGAGTCGACGGTTATTTTGGGACCCATTGACCAGGTTGGGTGGTCGAGGGCGTCTTCGAGTGTTGCGTTTTTGATCTGCTCGGGGGAGGCGGTTCGGAAGGGGCCTCCTGAGGCAGTTAGGATGATTTTCTGTACTTCGCTTGTTTTTCCGGCCTGGAGGCACTGGAAAATGGCGGAATGCTCGCTGTCTATCGGGAGAATTTTCGCACCGCTTTTGGCGGCGGCCTCGGTGAGTAGCTCGCCAGCGATGACGAGTGGTTCCTTGTTTGCGATGGCGAGGGTTTTGCCGTGCTCGGCGGCTGTGAGGACTGCGGGCAGGCCCGCGGCACCGACGATCGCGGTTACTACGGTGTTCACCTCGGGCATTTTGGCGATGGTGCAAAGGCTGTCTGGTCCGATAAGAACCTCGCCTGTATAGTCGCCTAGTGCATTTTTGAATTTATCAGCCAGTTGCGGATCGGTGAGGGCGACGACAGCGGGATTGAACTTGCGAGCCTGTTCAGCGAGCAGCTCGTATTTGCTGTGCGCGGTGAGGGCGTAAATCTCATAGTGCGATCCAAGTGATTCGGTAACGCGCAATGTATTTGTGCCTATCGATCCGGTCGATCCGAGTAATGCAATCTTCTTATTCATGCGGCTATAGTATGTGTAAAAAGATGGGGGTGTCAAGAATGCAGTTTGCAAGGGGACGATTTTGAGGGGTCAGTTGAGGTTCAGGAGGCCTTTCCCTTTGCTTCGGGGTTGGGCGGGCGTTTGTTTTTCTCGCGGAACTGGCGAGGGGTCATGCCTGTGACTGTTTTGAAAGTCCGGGTGAAATAGCTCTGGTTGTTGTAGCCTATTTTATAGCAGATCATCGTGCAGCTCTCGTCGGTGCCGAGCAGGAGGCGTTTGGCGTAATCGATCCGCAGACTAGTGAGATAGTCAACGATCGTCATGCCCATCTGCTCCTTGAAGATGTGGGCGAGCCTGGAAACGCTGAGGTGTGCGGCCTTGGCGATCTCCGCGAGCGACAAGGTTCGGTCGAAGTGCATCTTCATGTGTTCTATGGCCGGCTTGATCTGGGTCATTTTCTGGTCGTCCTGGTTTGCGTAGACCTTGTCGGTGAATTCGTCCAGGGCCTTGCCGGCCCATGCGCAGAGTTCGTCCTGAGTGTCGATGTTCATTATTTTTTCGATGTAGACCAGGTTGTCCTTTAGCATGTCGTTTATGTCGACGCCGCCTTCGACTGCTGCTCGGCTGAGGATGCTGAGAAGCTCGACCAGGCGGGCCTTGAGGACGCTGAGCTGGCCGGGATTTTGTATGATTATTTCCGCGAGCATGGAGTTGAGGATCTCTTTTGCTCCCGTTCTGTCGCCTATCTTGACCTTGCTGATGAGTTTTCGTTCGCTCTTGTATGGGTAGTGGGTACTGGGGCCGACCTTCTTGCTTTCCTGGATATATTCGCTGATCTGGGCCTGCTGGTCGGCTTTTTCGCGTCGCCATTTTACTACCCGGGGGTCAAGGCCGGTGATTTCGTAGAACAGGATAAAGAGGAATTCTGCGGCTTCGTGGATCTGCCTTGCCGAGCAGACGGGCAGCTTTTCCAGGGTCAGGGCCATTCTGATTTTGGATGGTCTGAGTCCGCGGAGACGTTTTATTATGTCTTCTGTGATAACCTCATTTACCGGTTCAGAGAGGCATTTGGCGAAGAAGAGGCCTCCGAGGGGTGTGTCCTTTTCCATTATTGGTACGCAGACAAGGACGAGTCCGGCGTGGCAGATGGATATGTAGGGCTGGCCGGTTTCGAAGGCCATGGTAAGGCTTCGGCGTCTGTCTTCGCGGCACCTGCTGGAGCCGGGGCGGGATTCACGGATCTGTCGGCAAAATTCGGGATGGCAGTCAGATGAGCAGAGTTGGCGTACTTCGTAGCCGTCTGTGTCTGTCGTCTCCAGTCCAAGGCCGACGTGTTTGCGGAAGGCCTGTTCGACTTTGAGGAAGTCGTGCTTTGGGACCATGTCCTTGAGTTTTTGACTTTTTGACATCTGTCTACTCGCTAAGCAGGGTTGGCAGCAAAATAGTATTATAGTAAAACGGCCATAGCCAATCAATGAGTATTTCGGCTGAATGGGTTTTTGCCAGTTTCAGGTTGCCTAGCCGGACTCAGGGGTTTAGAAATTGTTAATTTGCTTTGGGCATTATGCACACAAAGCGGAGATAATATTAAAGAAATGATTTGTAATTTTGCTGCTGTTGTGTTAGATTGCCCAGTTAACGGGTAAGTTGTGGGACGTTTTTTAATGGCCAAACCTACAAATAAACTGAATAAAGGTACGGCAAGGCTGTCAAAGTTTGTGCAGGAATATGTGTCTTGCAGGATAGAGACAGTGATACTGCTGATAAGCCTGGTGTGTACAGTGGCCGGCAAGGCGATCGTGCTTTACAAGCAGGATCAGTTGGGCGGTATGGCTCAAATAGGGATTGTTGCAATTTCCGATCTCTTGTTTTTCGGCACTATACTTTTAATAATAAGCATGCTGTATGCGCTGAGGCCCTCGCGGACGATGGCCAGGGGGGCCATAGCGATATCCCTGGCGGTTTGTGCGTGGTCTTTGCTGAATACCGGGTGGCTTATACGCAGCGGGGTGCAACTTCACAGCGGGCTGATCAGGGTGTTGGCGCGGGATTTTAAGGATCTTTGGCCTTTGGTGGTGACCCATTTGCGTGCCGGCTGGGGCAGGTTCATACTGCTAGGGATACTGGGGGCTATTTGCGCGATTATTCTTACCAAGTTTTTTGTGAAGCCTTCCAAGGTTGTAAAAGAGCGCCTTTATCATCTCAAATTTGCTGCCAGGACCGCCCTTATTGTTGCTTTGATCGTGATCATTCAGCAAGAAGTCAAATCTCAGCCCAGATCTCCTGCCATATGTGAAATACTTGGTTTCAGCAGTCACTGGCAAGCGATAGTTTCCAGTGTAAACCCCGGCGACGAGGAGAAGAGCGACAGTGGCAGAGAGCTTTATTCGCTGGATGAGGTGCGTGTGAGTGCAGAAGGTGAGCAAAGGCCCAACATCGTGGTAATTTTGCTCGAAAGTGTGTCATACGAGGCAACTTCGCTGGGCGATGGGGCGGCTGGGACAACGCCGAATCTTGCTGAGCTGGCGGAAGCCGGGGTGAATATGGATTGTACGCGTGTTCCGGTTTCGCATACGACGAAGGCATTGTGGGCGACGCTTGCAGGGACCGATCCGGTTATCAGGGCGGATTATGTGGAGGCATTGCCGGTGGAGCATAGCTATGCGAGTTTGCCTTCTATTCTGGGAGCGGTTGGTTATCGAAGTGCTTTTTTTGTTGCGGCTAAAGGTACATTTGAGTGTGCACCGAGTCTTTGCAGTAATTTCGGATTTGACTGGGGGTGGTACAGGGAGAATCTGGAAGATCCGTCCGTGAACCTTGGGTATCTCTCGGGTGATGATATGCGGTTGACGGGCCCGGCTTTTGAATGGATTGATAAGAGCGAGGAGCCTTTTCTACTGACAGTTTTGACGTCGGTTGCGCACGATCCTTACGAATTGCCCGGCGAGGAAGCGAATGCGGAGGAAAATGCTTATTCGCGTTATCTGAAAACGGTCAGGTATACTGATGATTTTATCGGCAGGATGAGGGATGAGCTCGATAAGAGGGGGCTGGCAGAGGATACGATATTCTGTGTTATCGGAGATCACGGGACGAGTTTTAGGGATGAGCTTGATAACGGCAGGTGGATACCGCATGAGGAGGTTATCAGGGTTCCGTGGGTGATAAACTGGCCGGGCGGACTGGAGGGGGGCAGGAAAGTGGAAACTCCCTGTTCGCAGCTCGATGTGACGCCAACGCTGTTGGAGCTAGCGGGGGTTAAGGTTCAGGGTATTGAATTTGACGGATTTAATGCACTTGGGGGACAGCTAGATCCTGAGAGACGGTTTTTCTTTTCGTCGTGGTATGACCAGAGTCCGCTGGGATATGTTGAGGGGGATATGAAGTATATTTACTGGCCTTATCTGCGAAAGGTTTTTGCGTATGACCTGAGCGAGGATCCGGATGAACTGGAACCCACGGTCATGGAATCAGATGAGGTGGGCGATGTTGTTGCGGCAATCACTGAGTGGGAACGCAATTCGTGGGTTGATCATGAACTGCCTGAATACGTTGAGAAGACGGTATACGAGCACTGGCAGGTGATCGGTTCGGGTGATGCTGCGTGGGCCTATTACATATCTGATCCGCGTCAGCTTAAACTGGCGTTGAAGCGGCAGGAAAGACTGCGTGACTGAGCTATAAATTCAGGTGATTGCATGTTGATGATGGCGGCAGATGGGCAGTATTGTTGGAATTTTTGAGGCGGGGTGTAATGCTTAAATTGCTTGCTATTGGCATTCGTTTTTTGTATTTTTGTGGTCAATGGGCGTTTGTATCATAAGACCGCATTTCGTGCGGGAAATTTAACTTTTTTGTGAAGAGTGGATGGCGTACAAATGAAAACAGGTTTTGCATCGAATCAATTGGTTAAAGTCGTATTTGTTTTTCTTTTGTGTTTGGCGGCTGGTTTTACGGCTGTTGCGGATGAGCATGCTTCAAAGCCTGGGGCCGTGGAGAAGTTTACTCAGAGGCCCGCGATCAAGGAGTATACAGCTCAGACGGATAATGGGTATGAGGTCAGGGTGATATTCTACCAGGCGGACGTGTTCCGTATCAGTGCGGCATATGAGGGTGATTTTGCCGATCCGAGGAACAATCCTGAGAAGGCGCAGATCGTTATTAATCATGTACGCGATGGTGCGGAGATCAAGGTTACGGAGACGGACGATTCCGTGACGTTCACTTCAGATGTGCTGGAATTGAGCATGGATAAGCAGAACTGTCGGTTTGAGCTCAAGGACAGTGACGGCGAGCTTATGTGGGAAGAGATGGAGCCGCTGCAGTTTGGCGAGAAGACGGTTCAGAAACTGAGTACCGAAATTGACGAGTACTTTTACGGCGGCGGTCAGCAGAACGGTTATTTTTCGCACAAGGGTACTAAGATCGACATCCGTGCGGACGGTAACTGGAACGAGGGCGGACATCCGAATCCTGCTCCGTTCTATCTGAGCAGTAAGGGCTACGGCGTGTTGCGGAATACCTTTGCGACTGGGGCATACGATTTTACATCCAATCAGTCGATCAGTCTGATGCACAACGAGGATCGTTTTGACGCATATTATTTCGTGGGTGATTCTTTCCATCGTGTGGTTGATCTGTACACGAAGTTTACGGGCAGGCCTAATTTCGTTCCGTTGTGGGCGCTGCAGCTTGGCGAAGCGGATGCGTGGATGACGCGTGACAAGGAAACGGGGGAGCCTCTCAAAGATGAAGACGGCAATTTTGTGGAGATCACCACGGACGTAATAGATCGCTGTGCCGAGCAGTATCGCAAGCACGATATGCCGGGCGGGTGGTTGTTGGTCAATGACGGGTACGGCTGTGGTTATGTCGAGCTGCCTTATGTTGTTGATAGTCTGGAGGCTCTTGGATTTTATACGGGGCTTTGGACCGAGAAGGGGCTGGCGAAGACGGAATGGGAAGTCGGTACGGCAGGGACGAGACTGCAGAAGCTGGACGTCGCATGGACGGGACCGGCTTATCAGTGGTCGCTGGATGCGAACAAGCAGGCGTGGGAATCGCTGGTGAGTAATTCGGAAACTCGGGGCTTTGTGTGGACCGTGCAGGGCTGGGCGGGGACTCAGCGGTACTCTGTTTGCTGGACCGGTGATCAGGCAGGCTCGTGGGATCTGATCCGCTATCATATTCCGACGCTGATCGGTTCGGGGATGTCCGGGCAGGCTTATGCGACGACGGATGTGGACGGTATCTTCGGCGGAAGTCCGGAGACGTATACGCGTGATCTGCAGTGGAAGTGCTTTACGCCTGTGCTGTATGCGATGAACGGCTGGAGCAGGATGAACAAGAGTCCGTGGAGCTATGAGGAGCCTTACCTTTCGATCAACCGCAAGTATCTGAAGCTGAAGAATCGTATGATGCCTTACATGTATAAGTATACGAAGGAGGCTTACGATACGGGTGCTCCGATCGTGCGGGGAATGATCTGGAACTATCCTGAGGATAAGAAGACGTGGGATAAGACTACGCAGTATCAGTATATGCTGGGTGACTGGATGGTGATCGCGCCGGTGTATACGAGCATGAACGTGAGCAAGGGATGGCGGAAGGAAGATATTTATCTGCCTGACGGTCAGTGGATCGATTACTGGGACGGCAGGCGGATCGAAGGCCCAAAGACGATCGATGCGTATCCGGTTACGCTCGAGAAGCTGCCGGTTATTGTCAAGGCCGGTGCGATAATTCCGATGTATCCGGAGATGCTGTATACCGGTCAGAAGGCTTATGATCCGCTAACGTTCGATATCTATCCGTACGGCGAGTCGTCGTTTGAGATGTATGAGGATGACGGTAAGACGCGTGAGTATCAGAACGGCGAATTTGCAACGCAGCTTATCGAGGTTAAGGCGCCGAAGGGCGTTGCGGGTGATGTTGAAGTGACGGTTGGTCCGAGCGTTGGTCAGTTTGACGGCAAGCTGGATTCGCGGGTCTATCAGTTCACGATACACTCGGAGGTCAAGCCTGATTCTATTACGGTGGACGGCGAAGAGGTGCTCGAGCTGACTGAGCCGAAGGCGTATGACAGCGCGAGGCAGGCGTGGTATTATGATGCCGAGGACAGACGCGGTATCGTGCATATAAGGCTTGCACGCAGGTCGACGGATGAGTCGGCTAAGCTGCATCTGGACATCGATGAGGATGCTGAGATACCTGCTTCGCCGGACTATCCGGTGCCGGAGGTAAGGCCTGATCTGGATAAGTCCGAGTTTACGGTTACTACGAATTCGCAACAGGGTAACTCTATCAATAACGCGTTCGACGGTACGCCTGAGACTATCTGGCATTCGAATTACAGTAAGAATCCGGGCGATGATGTGACCGAGCATCCGTACATTATCGATATCGGGCTGAACGGTCTGTATGCGATCAACGGGTTAGAATATATGGCGAGGCAGAATCTTGGTAACGGTATGATCAAGGATTTTGAGCTGTATATCGGTCGCAGCAAGGACGATTACGGCGAGCCTGTTTACAAGGGCAGCTTTGAGCCTATCAAAGAAATGCAGCATGTGGATCTGCCTGTTACGTGGGGAGAGTTCGTTCGGATCAAGATACTGAACGGGTTCAATGGCAATAAGTTCGGTTCGGCGGCGGAGTTCAACGTTTTGCGTGATCTCAATGCTGAGCCTTTGCCGGACAAGGTTGTTTATCTGAGCGATCTTGAGCCTGCCAGTGTCAAGGGCGAATACCGCATGGATAAGAGCATCGGCGGCAGGACGATCACGGTTAACGATCAGACGTATCGTAAGGGTATCGGCGTGAGCTCGGGTTCGGAGCTGGTTTACAAGCTGGACGGGCCTTGGGATAAGTTGACCGGGCATGTTGGTCTCGATGACGAGGTCGGTTCGGGCGGCAGTGCGATGTTCCGTGTCTTCGCTGACGGCAAGCTGATCTTTGAGAGCCCTGATATGACTGGTGATAACGTCAAGCAGCTTATGGATCTGGATATTCGCGGTGTCGAGGAAGTGCGTCTTGTACTGATCGATACGGGCGAGACCAGCGACAAGGACCACGGTGACTGGGTTGACGCGAAGCTGGTTCTGGAAGGCAGTGAATAGCAGATCTGGCAGAATATGAATGAAAAAACGGGCGGCTCATCGAGGTGGGCGGCCCGTTTTTGTTTGCGCTGGGTTATGCTGTGAGCGGTTTACGGCTGCATGGGGAAGTTGTCGTCGATGGGGGTGGTCGCGAGGTCGGTCAGGAAGCCGCTCAGCCGGTCGCATGCGAGTTCGAGGTATTGCCGGCCACGCTCGGGTGTTGAGCCTTCTGGGTTGCCTACGCCGCAGTGATCGTTGAGCTTGCCGAAGTCGCGGCTGGTTTTGACCCATCCTTTGTTAAGTGCCTCGAAGCGGAAGGGCGGGGCGTGGCCTGTGCCGGCATTTTCTATTTCGACCAGTTCGGGGCAAAGGGCCATTGCGACGGAGGTTTCCATCTGGCCGCCGTGGTCGTCGGGTCGGGTAAAGATCTCGTCGTATTTGTCGAAGCCGATCTTCCACCAGTTGCAGAGGAATACGTGGACATCGAGGTCGCTCTGGACCTGGCGGACGAACGGTTCGAAATTGTTTCCGCCGTGGCCATTGACGATGACGATTTTTCGGATGCCATGATGTTTGAGGGATGTGATTATTTCGCGCATTACCTGGTCGAGGGTTGACTGCGAGAGGTGTATGGCGAGGGGGAAGGACATTTGATTGCAGTCGACGCCGTAGGGGAGGGGCGGCAGGCAGACGATGTTTTGACAGTTCTGCCATGCTTTGCGGCAGCTTTCGCGGGCGACGTGGCCTGCGTGCATGAAATCGAGTCCTTCGGGCAGGTGCCAGTTGTGGGCCTCGGTTGCGCCTACGGGGATGACGGCTACTTCGTAGTTGACGTTCTTGAGACGGCGGAGGTTGGTTGTGCTGAGGTCCCAGTCATTGATTGTGGGTTTTTGCGAAGACATATTGTTATTCCTATAAAATTGCTGAATTAAAGCCTTCGATTATATATGAGCGCAGGGGTGGGGACAAGGAGCGGTTTAAATATTGCCGGTGCGCACTGTGTACCCTGCTGATTAAGAAGTATCCGGTGTACGTCAGCAGACGGCCTGTAGCGGGTTTTCGAGGGTCTGCTTTAGTTCGCTGAGGAAGGCCGCACCTACTGCGCCGTCGATAACGCGGTGATCGCATGCGAGGGTCAGCTTCATGATCTTGGCAGCGTCGAACTCGCCTGATCCGTTTATGATCGGGGTGGGGGTGATCTGGCCGATGGCTAGTATTGCGGAAGCGGGCTGGTTGATTATGGCGGTGAATTCTTCGATGCCCATCGCGCCGAGGTTGGAGATTGTGAAGGTGGGGTTGGAATAGGAGCCGGAGGAAAGCGAGCCGGTGCGGGCCTTGTCGATGAGGTCACGCAACTCGCTGTCGATTTGGCGGATGGTTTTGGTTTCGCAGTTTCGTACAACGGGGGCGATGAGGCCGTCCTTTTGGGCGACCGCTACGCCGATGTCGACTCGGCCGTGCATGGTGATGGAGTCGTCGTTCCAGCTTGCGTTTACGGTGGGGTGTTTTGTGAGTGTCTGGGCGATGAGCTTGAGGAGGATGGCATTGAGCGATATTTTGCCGTCGAGTTTTTCGTTTATGCGGCTTCTGCTTGCCATGAGGTCGTCCATCTGGACGGATACTTTGAGGTAGTAGTGGGGGGCAGAGAATTTTGATTCGGTCATGCGTTTTGCGATGAGCCAGCGTTTTTGCGATACTTTTTCTGTCTTTTCGGTGAATTCTGCTGGTGCTGCGGCAGCGGGGGCGGTTTTGCCTGTGGTGCCTTGTTCGACGGCTTTTTTGACGTCGGCTTCTACGACACGTCCGTCGGGGCCGGAGCCTTCGATCTGCTCGATATCTATGCCGTGTTCCTGGGCGATCTTGCGGGCGAGCGGGCTGGATTTGGTTTTGGCTGCGGCGGGCTGAGGTTTGGGTTTTTCTTTCGGTTCTTCTTTTTGTTCTTTGGGTTCTGTTTGCTCTTCTGCGCCTTCTTCGATAGGTTCTTCTTCGGCTGTTTCTTCGGGCTCTTGTTTCTGTGCCTCGGTTTTTTCTTTTTCTTCGGGTTCGGAGGGCTCTTCTTTGAGGAGTTCTGATATGTCTTCGCCTTCTTCGCCGATGACGGCGATCATCTGGCCGACTTTGGCGCTTTCGCCTTCTGGGACGACGATCTTGAGAAGGGTGCCCTCGAACGTCGATTCGTACTCCATTGTAGCCTTGTCGGTTTCGACCTCGCAGAGGACCTCGCCGGTATCGACCTGTTCGCCTTCCTCTTTTACCCATTTGACGATGTGGCCGTCTTCCATAGTTGGTGAAAGTGCGATCATTGGGACTTTTTCAGCCATGGATTACTCCTCAGTCTTCGATATAGAGAACTTTCTTTGCTGCTCGTACTATCTTCTTGACCGACGGCTGGACCGCCAGTTCGAGTGTGTGGTTGTAGGGCATGGGTACGTCGATGCTCGAGATGAGCTCGACTTGTGCGTCGAGGACGTCGAAGCAGTTGTGCGCGACGATGTGGGATACGTATGAGCCGAAGCTGCAGACCGGCCAGGATTCGTCGACGATCACGCAGCGATTGGTTTTTTGGACGGACTTGATGATGGCCTCCTCGTCGAGGGGGCGGAGGCTGCGAAGGTCGATGACTTCAGCGCTTATGCCTTCGTTTTCCAGTTGTTTTGCTGCGTCGAGGGCCTTGTGGACGACTTTGCCGAAGGATATGATGGTGACTTCGTCGCCGGGACGCTTGATGTCAGCCTGGCCTATTGGGACGAGGTATTCGTCTTTGGGGACTTCGCCTTCGATGCCGTAGAGCAGTTCGGCTTCCATCATGACGACGGGATTGTCGTCGCGAATGGCGGATTTGAGCAGGCCCTTGGCGTCGTAAGGGGTGGCTGCTGCGACGACTTTGAGTCCCGGTACGTGGGCGTAATAGGTCGCAAGTGCCTGGGAATGCTGGGAGCTGAGGTATTCGGCAGGGCCGTTGGCACCGCGGAAGACGATGGGGACCTTGAGTTGTCCGCCGGACATGTGGCGCATTTTGGCGGCGTTGTTGACGATCTGATCGAGTGCCTGGATGCTGAAGTTGAAGGTCATCCATTCTACGACTGGTCGCAGGCCCGCGATCGCGGCTCCGACGCCGATACCTGTGAAGCCTTCTTCTGTAATGGGCGTGTCGATGACGCGTTTGTCGCCGTATTTGTCCCACAGACCTCGGCTGACTTTGTACGCTCCGTTGTATTGTGCGACTTCTTCGCCCATAAGCAGGACGCTGTCGTCGCGGGTCATTTCCTCGTCAAGAGCCTGGTTAAGTGCGTCTCTGTAACTTATCACAGCCATGTTTTTGTCCCCGGGTTAAGCAAGTACGTCTTCATATAATGAGTCGATTTCGGGTTCTTCGCTGTTCTCTGCGAAGTCTATCGCTTCTTTGACCGTTTCCTTCGCTTTGTCGTCAATTTCCTTGTATTCGTCGTCGGTGAGCATGTCGGCTTCGTTCATCTGTTTTTGCAGGATGATAATCGGGTCCTGCTCTTTCTGCTCCATGAGTTCTTCTTTGGTGCGGTACTTGGCAGGGTCGCTCATTGAATGGCCCATGTAGCGGTAGGTGCGGGCCTCGATGAGACTGGGCTGAGAGTCGGAGCGGGCCCGTTCGACGGCGGTTTTGACTTTTTCATGTACGTCGAGGGCGTTCATGCCGTCTGCGAAGGTGCCGGGCATTTTGTACGAGCCGGCCAGTTTCCAGAGGTCGGGCTCGGCTGATACGCGTCTGTAGTCGGTTCCCATGCCGTACTGGTTGTTTTCGCAGATGTAGACAACGGGCAACTTCCAAACGCCCGCCATATTAAGGGACTCGTGGAAAGAACCCTGGTGGATGGCGCCATCGCCGAAAAAGCAGAGGACCACGCCGTCTTCTTCGCGGTATTTTATCTTGAGGCCTACGCCCGTGGATACGGGGATGTGTGCGCCGACGATGCCGTTGCCGCCGAGGAAGTTTTTGCTCGCATCGAACATATGCATCGAGCCGCCTTTTGCACGGCTGCAGCCGGTTTTCTTGCCGTAAAGTTCGGCCATGACGGATTTCGGGTCCATGCCGACGGCGAGGGCGTGGCCGTGGTCGCGGTATGCTGTGAGTACGTAGTCTTTGGCGAGGTCGACTGCTGAGACTGCGCCGGTCGCGACGGCTTCCTGGCCTATGTAGATGTGGCAGAAACCGCCTATTTTGCGGAGGCCGTATTGCTGGGCGGCCTTTTCCTCGAAACGCCTGATGAGGGCCATCTGTTCGAGAAGGCCGATCAGAAACTTTTTGTCATACTTCTTGACGTCAGGTGTCTGTGCCATGGAGAAATCTCCTAAGCGAAGTTTACGTTTTGGCGAATGCCTTTCATGGGCAGGAAGTATGTTGCGTGCTTGATGGCGGTTTCGAGCACGACAAATTCTTCGGCACCGACATTCGCTTTCCAAAAGATGCCTAGTCTGTGACCGATGATTTCCATGAGTTCGGTCTTGATGGAAGGGTTGTCTATTATGTTCGCAGAGGCTTCGACGGTGATTATCTCGCGAAGGTCGCGGCTTTGGAACATCCACTGGACGTTGTGGTTTGTGTGGATGTGGTCAAGTTTGGCTGAGCCGGGTATGGAGAAGGCGAATATCTCCCGGGGGCGGAATTTTAGCATTGCTGGGGTCATCCATCGCATGTGGGACTGTTTGTTTGCGTCTGTGGTAGCCAGTACCGCAGTGCGTGAGTGATCGATTATCTCGTCCAGCTTATTTGTAAGCTCCTGTGGCGTCATGGCAGGTCCTCCAGCGAAACCCAATTAATTTACTGCCTTTCGAAGTCCATTATGAAGGATATCCGTGAAGAGGCAAGGTTAAATTTTAAGAGATTTTTTGGTCGACGCTGCCCGGCAAAAAACAGGTTAGCATGTTTTATATTTGCGAACACCCGAGATAAACTTAAAATGATGATCTACATCTGCAGCAGTAACCGGAGACGAATAGATGCACGCTTTTAACGATCTGAAAATAGAGAAGTCTGGCGATTCACTCAAAATCACCATATTGATCTGTGTCGCACTTGCGATAGGTTTATATCTCATTGCGACAACCGTAGTTATAGCAAAAGACGGGGTTGGGTACATAGAGGATGCGAAAGATCTGGCTGCAACGGGCTCGCTAGGAAGCAGAGTGTACGGACCCGGATATCCCTACATGATAAGTGCATGGTATCGTGTGCTTGGTTTTGTCGTTATGCCAGACAGTCTGGTAGGCTGGACCACGGCTGCGCAGTCGGTTACCCTGCTTTGCAAGATTGCCGCAATTATCCCGTTGTATTTTGTGGGTAAATTGGTGGTGGGTGCGGGGAAGAGCTTCTGGGCAGTTTTAATACTGTTGATTTTGCCAGCCCCGGCGAAGTATGGAAGTGACGTACTCAGGGAGTGGCCTTACATTTTGTTTCTGGGTTTGGGACTGTTGCTTCTGATGCTTGGCAGCCGCAGACAGAACATCTGGGCTTTTGCTGGTGCGGGGATCTGCGCTGGAGTAGGTCAGATGATCCGTCCGGAGGCAGTGCTGTTGATGCTGGTTGTCGGGGGATGGGCGGTAGCTGTTTTTGCAGGACTAAATCAGGGAACCGGGAAAGGAAAGACGGCGTTGATGGCCTTAGCCGCCTTGGCGGGATTTGCTATTCCTTCTATTTTTTATGTGAAAGTAGGGGGCGACCTTGTTGCTCCGCAGTTGAGGGGCTTGTTTGCTGTTTGCCAGATGAATCGAAATCTATCGCATGTTTCGGGGCATTTGCAGTGGGTTTGTGCTCAGACACAGACTGGTGTGCTGGAAAGTTCATGGGAAGTGCTGGAAGTAATTGGGCAGACTGTAAATTACGTTTTTGTGGTACCGTTGCTGCTTGGGGCAGCAAAATCATTCAGACGAGGTAAAGACCTGCTTAGAGATGAATGGTTTTTCATCTGGTGTTTGATGGGCATTTACTTTGGCATGCTGGTGCTTCTGCACGTAACGCATGGGTATGTCAGCTCCAGGCATTGTCTGCCGATGATCGCATTTGCAGTGTTCTTTGTTCCTGTGGGCGGGATAGATATTGCTAAATGGCTGCACTCCAAGCTGAACTTTGCTTCTGTCCGGATGTATGCCCTGTTTCTTCTGGCTGCTGCAATCGCTGTTTGCTTGCCGCGACTGTTTCGGCCGATCAATTTCGATAAACAGCAGTTTTTACAGGCTGCAGAGTGGCTTGACGAAAACTGTCCGGAGGATGCGTTAATAGGGGTCCTGGATGCGAGGCTTGGGTTTTATTCAAGCCGCCAGTGGGAAGTTTTTGTGCGAGATGTTCCGTCAGACGCAGACTATGTTGCAATAGAGGCAAAGGATTACGACAGAATGGAAAATCCGTCTGCAAGGAGGGTGAAGACGTTTTCAGGTGATGCAGAAAAGGAGGGGGTGTATGTGTACAAGCTTAGAGCTGAGGAGGGGGGTTAGATACCTTTGCGAAGCAAAATTATGGGAAGGGTTTTGATCATCAGGTAAATGTTCAGCAGTGCGGAGCGCCGCTGAATGTAGAGGTAATCGTATTTCTTCTTGTGTTCGGGCTTTATGTCGTAGGAGCTTCTTATCTGTGCAAGTCCTGTAAGTCCCGGTTTGACAGCGAGTCTGATGCCTCTGAGTGCTTTGTGCAGCTTGGCGAAATGAGGCCGCTCAGGTCTTGGGCCCACCATACTCATGTCTCCTTTGATTATATTTATTAGCTGCGGCAGTTCGTCTATTCTTGTCTGGCGAAGGAAACGGCCCAGTTTTGTAACCCGCTGGTCATTTTCTTGTGCGAGGACAGGTCCGGTCTTGTGCTCGGCATCGTCAACCATTGTGCGGAACTTGATCAACGTAAAAAATTTACCGTCCTTCCCGGCTCGTCTTTGCAGGTAGAAGACAGGGCCCGGCGACGTCAACTTGATCAGCATGGCAGTTGGAATGGTTATCGGCAGGGTGAGTATGAGAAGCGCAATGCTGGAGATAATGTCTACGGACCAAATCAGAAATTCCTCCCAGCCGGATTTTTTGCCGAGGAATGTTGAAAGAAACTGAATAGAAGTTTTTTCTGTCAAATTATTGCTAAGCAGCTCATCGTATAAGTCTGGGCTGAAAATTACATCCACTTTAGATTTTAGAAAAAGAAAAATCAGCAGGTTAAGCTGCGAGTCCTCGTGGATTTTTTCACAAATCAGTATTTCATCAATGTCCTTGTACTTGGGCATATCGACAATGTTATGGGTATGAATGAGTACGAGCCTTTTTTTACCTCCAAAGAAAAAATCTTGCCCCTTGCTGCCGAGAACGAGGACCCGTTTTTTTATTCTGCCAGTCAAACGCAGGATTACCATGTTGCTAACTGATATTACGATCGTACCCAGGACAAGGGATATTGGGAAGATGCTGGACGGGAATGCCATCCATTTAAATCTGAACAGATAGACAGCCATGAAACTGAAGAGGGTACCCACTGCCATTGCGCAAGCGACATGTTTGAAGACATCCCAATGGCAGGTAAACCGCCGTTTGAAGGCCCGGCAGATCGCAAACATTAATATATAGATCAATGTAAGAAGTGGCGAGCTGCTCTCATAGGCGAGTATGTTTCTTTCGGGCAGAGGTAAGCCGTATCTGATCAGAAAGGAAGCCAGGAACACAATCTCAATCAATACTGTGTCAGCTATTAGTAAGCTGAATTGAATGCCCAGATCTTTTAAAGCACTTCGCATGAGGATTCGGATTTGATGATTATCTGGTAAGTGAAATGTCTGTGAGGCCTTCCTTTGATTCTTTGGAAAGCAGAATGAAATCTATTGTGCCTGCAAGAAAACCTGTGCCCCAGCAAAAATGGATGATGGCAAAGATGACAGGTAAAAATAAAATTTGGCCTATTCCTTTTCTAAGGGCTATTGAGGTAGAGGCAGGGATATTGACCGAGAGATACAAAAGAAGTAATGAAAGTAAGATATAGAAGGACAGCAGGGAGAAAAAAGACGTGACGAGCAAAATGCCCAATGTCAAAACGAATGCCGGGGGGACCGTTTGCCGAAGGGTAAAGAGCCCGCCGACTTTTTTGATTACCAGCGGCTTGAAATATCCGTACTGCCATTCCATCTTGACGAGCTTTTTGAGCGTGTCTCTTGCTACATAAGCGGAAACAATTTGAGGGTCGAGCAGTATCTTTCCGCCATTTTTTCGCAGTCTTGCGTTGAACTCAGTATCCTGTCCACGAAGGAGGTCGGTGTCGAAAAGACCGATTTTTTCGAAGATTTCCTTGCGATAGCAGCCTCCGAAGACTGTGTCGACATATCGCCTTTCGGCAGTGCCGATCCGGAAATAGGAATTGCCCACCCCGAAGGGGGAGCTCAGAGCGGCAGCAATCGATCTGTGCAGAAGGTTTTTGTCATCACAGAGAACACGGCAGATACCTCCAACATTGTCTGCGTCTGTTGAGAGCAATGATTTCACACACTTAGAGACGTAATCGCTTGCGTAGTGTGCGTGAGCTCCCATGATCATTATGATCTGCCCCCGTGCGTTTTTGATGCCCGCATTGAGGGCGTGGGGTGTAGTTCTTGCCGGGTTGTCAATAACTCTGATATTTTCGGTGTTTCCGAAATTATCGTGTACTATCTTGCGGGTCTGATCGTCACTCATGCCGTCCACGATCAACAGTTCGTAATTGTCCGCAGGATAGTCCTGGTCGAGCACGGATTGTATGCATTGGGCGATGTGCGCCTCTTCATTTCGGCAGGGCATTACGATGGAAACGTCGGGGTGATCTTGTGAAGGTTTTATAGAAATCGTCATGAGCTAAGCTGAAACTATTTGCGGGTAAACTTCCGGTTTGAAATCTAGGGCTTCATAAATTGCCAGCAACTTTTCGGCTTCATTTTGCCAGTTAAATACTTCAGAAGCCTCGAGGGATCTTTTGCGCATTTCGTTGAGTGCATTTTCATCGGCAAGGATGTATTTAACGGCGTCGGCAATGTCCTGGGGGCTTTCCGGATCGAATGTTTTTCCTATACCGTAGCCCTCTATGACTTTTTTAAGTTCGGGGAAGTTGCTGCCGATTGTCGGCAGGCCAGCAGACATGCACTCGAAGAGCTTGTTCGGCAGGCAGTAATAATAGCTCAGACATGCATTGAGAATAGGAGCTGCCCCAATGTCTGCGGATGATGCATACTTTATTACCTGTTTTTGCGGTACAGGTCCGAAAAAATGTACCTGGTCGCTGACGCCTGAATCAACTGCCACTTCGCATAGCTTGTCGGCGTAGGTTTGCGTTGCTTTGCCCATCATAACGAGAACGCAGTTGTCTAAATACGAAAGACTTTGTATCAGATTTTCGAGTCCTCTGTTAAGGCTGATGTTGCCCACATAGAGGATTATCTTCTTATTTGCATCGATGCCGATCTGTGATCGTAAAGTTATGTTTTCGTTCGTTGTCAAACAAGCAGAATCGGTACGTTGCGGCGCGTTCAATATGATTGACAGTTGTTTA
Organism: Anaerohalosphaera lusitana; assembly: GCF_002007645.1. GTDB lineage: Bacteria > Planctomycetota > Phycisphaerae > Sedimentisphaerales > Anaerohalosphaeraceae > Anaerohalosphaera > Anaerohalosphaera lusitana. The sequence continues at coordinate 3,356,244 of NZ_CP019791.1, read as the reverse complement.
ACCGAGTACCGTTTTTTCAGTTCTTTACCTATGGAGCTGCTGACGGTTATAACGTGTTCGCAGTTTTTGACGTAAAAGGCTTCGAATCTTTTGAGAAGGAACTTATGAAACGGAGTTGTCTTGTTCGCTCTGTTTCGCTCAACGTAAAACTCGTGGGAGTCGTAAACAATAGAGCCACCAGTTTTCTTGTGTAACTTGTAGGCCAGGGGCAGTGTGTTGAGATCGTGAGCATGATATACATCTGCCGGGTCAGTGAGGACACGAGGATAACTGCGATTATAATAGTCTAAAAAGCAAAGAGGGCGGTGAAATCTCATTAGAAGTTTCTTGCAGCACCCATAAAAGAAATTGTTCAGACTGCGTGATAATCGAGTTTCTAAGACTATAAAAGGGCGACAGATTCCGAGATTATATATTCTTCGCAAGTGTCGGGCCCACAGTATCTTTAAGAATCGAATGATATGAAGTTTTAGAATACTTCTAAGATGCCGAGCCCACAAGATTATTAATGGGCGGCAAATAGAAATTTTTGCAATCACATAGCCATATCGCGTGAATAGATAAGCAGAAATGATCAACCAGCCTATTATTAAAAAGTAGATCGGATGTTTTTTGAAATTTTGTCGAATATGTGTTCGCGCGCCGATTGTTTTTACGTGGTTGTGGTAGTCGAGGGCCGCATCTACTGTTTTGTTAAAGGATCGCCGTAAAAAAGAAGCTTTTAGCTTTGCTGAAGATTTGAGGCGGCGTCGCTTAAATTTGGACAGGAATGAGCGTGAAGTGCGAACCGCAGCTTTGGGAATGCGGACCAGTAGACGACGGATGCAGGATAGCGGCCGGGTTAAAGTATGTTTCCACGTGCCTATGCGTATTGCCCGAAGTATACGGTAATGGATCGGGTCGCGTTCTATGCGGATGATCTTGAACCCGTCGCGTTCTTCAAGAGGCAGAGAGTCTTTGTCGAGCAGGGCGATTATTCTTACATCATGTCCTGCCCTGGCCAAAGTACCTGCTTCTTTGAGTACTCTTGAATCATGCTGACAGTTATTAAAAACAAACATACAGATTTTTAACGGCATTGTGAGAAATCCTATGGAGCTGAAGGAATTATAGTTTTTCCAAGTATGGTACAGCGTGCAAATCTATGTCATTGACTGTCAGTCCTTGTTGCATCTTGCCAACCGGTATGTAAATTGCCAGATTGAATCTACCAGCATTGACTTTTGGTCGAAAAGCGAAATCTGCCCGCGGTGACTCATGACTGACGGCAGCAAGATTTTGTTTGGAAAGCAGGTTGCCGGACTTGTTGTATACCAGGCACATTATAGATGCCTGATGATTTTGGTTCGGTGTGGCTGAAGATAGTGATCCTTTGTAATAATGGCCGCTCTTAATTTCGAACCCCGAAGGAGGCGAAGTCTTTTTCCAGGAGCCTCCAGCCATCAGAACATGTGCGTGTCCTTTTCCGTCAGGCTTAATAAAGAGCCCGTCTGCGCGATGCTCTACATCACAGTTCTTGCAGGTTATGCCTTCTCTAGAGAGGTCCAGAGGAATTGCAACAGCCCTGGTTCCCAAAACTTTCCGGAAAAGCGAAATGAGCGAGAATCTTGCATTTTCAATGAAGATCGCTGCACTTTCAATAAAATCGAGAGTGCAGCCATACGAGGCAGAATCCATTTTGCCAAGTATAGAGTCGAAAATCCTTTTTTGTCTGGGTGACCAATGATCATATACGGGGAGCTGGTTATTCTGGTTGGCGTTTATGACCTTCTGGAACTCGCGTGCGGCCAACCGTGGGTAGTAGGGGATGTCCAGTAGTTTCAGTTTTTCTCGTAAATATTCTTCGTCGTTGACCATGCGTTCAAACTTGATTTGTCGTTTACAAACTTTGCTTAGAGTCTCATTTGCCTTGCGGACGTACCAGCAGGCTTTCGCAAACTGTGGGAGTTGTTCAAAATTAGGGACATCCAGACGCGGGTGAGCGTTGTCTTCAGGTGCCGCGTACCAGTCGCGATTCATAATAGAACGAACTACATCTCTGGGCTGCCTAAAAAGATGGATGAGCTGGGCCTCGGGGAACTCCTCCTGCAGCTCCGGAATAAACTGTTCCAGGTACACGTTCGCTTCTGCGTAATCATTTGGCAGTTTTTGCACAAAAGTATGTGATTCGCCAAGAAGCTCTCTAATCTTTTCTTTATTTTCCGCGAGTTGGACAAAGCCCGGACCCGTACGTTTAACCAGCTTTGGTTCGCCTTCGGCAAATGAATGATTGAGAGTGAATTCGTGCCTGGCTGACAGGGGCGTGGCTTGATCGAGCATATTGGTAAGCCATTTTGAGCCGCTCCTGGCTGCTGACAAGAAGAAAAATACTTTTTGGGGACCTCGCCAATGGATGGGGTGCATGAGAATCTGGTGCCTGTCCTCGCTCAGATCGATGCTCAGCGGGTTCTCCGACCTAATCCAATTGCCTCCTGAGTCGGTGAAGTATTTATCAAATTGTAAATGGCATGCGTCGTACTCAATACCGATTTCTGAAGCAGATAAGGACCAAAGATCAAATGTTTGTCCGTCCGCACGTCTCAGTATTTCGGATTCGGGATATGGAATTTGGAATGCTGGATCAATAACCTTGATGCCCTCGGCGGAAAGTCCGTTTTCGGAGATAGATGGATCATCGGGTTTGAACTCTGCAAAACACCAGTAATTAATAAAACTTTGGTGATAACAGGCTTTATCGCCGTGAGCACTTATACCCTTTACTTTGACACCTGCTTCTGCAAGCGGCATCAATATATTTTGCAGACTTTTTGCAACGTCGTCTATTGTGCCGGCGTACCACTCTGTAAGAGCGTTTATATGCAGCGAGACTTCGTGTCCAAAGTCTTGCAGTTGAAGGCACTTTTCAATCAAGTGTGGATCCTGCCAGTATGGAGCAGTGTGGAGCAGGAAATATGTAGCGGCACAATTCCGGTCATGTTCATGCCAGGCCATTTCCAGGGCCAAGTCGAGGTCGTGGTCAACGTCATGTCGAAGCGCGATCATGTTCGAAGCAGGTTGTTTGTGGAGTTGATACAGTGTTTCTGTCTGCCCGAAGTGTGTTAGATATTCGAAGTACGTTGGTGATATAGACATAAGTCTCTTTAGCTGACCCCTATGCTCTGCTATTCTTCCATTGCAGAAATATCAGCTTCTGCTATTTGGGCGGCTTCGATCGCGAACTGCGGACCGATAACCGATTCGATCTGCTCTTTGTTATCCAAAGCCCATTCCGGCGACCCAATACCTGCGATAGCTGAATTTTTCAGTACTATTACTCTTTCTTCGTTGTAAGAGCCTATCTTCTTGTAGTCGATTTTGGGTGAATCCACTACTATAATAAATATCTTTTCTAACCGGTTGAGATAATGATCGTAAGTCGCCTTCGGCAGGGTCGTGACAACAATCCGATCGATCAAAACCCATTTGTAAGATGAATTACAGACTGCCTGCATTGCGATCGCATATCGCAGCGTCGGATCAAGATTTTGCCATTGATCGGGGTAAATAACGCTGTCTATATTTTGGGGTAGCGTCTGTAATGATTCCGGTTTGAGACCGGCGGCGGCCAGCTGGTCACTAAGCTCGGTGCGGGTGACATCATCAGAAAGGTACAGGAAGTTTCTCAAGGTGAAAGGCGGAATGCTGTAGTTTTTGCTTATGAAGCAAGTGCTGGGGAGCACTGAAGTAATATATGACTCTGATAACAGGGACTCAATCGTGTGTGCCAGTGAATAGCGGTTGATCTGATAAGGTGACAGCAATGCTATGGGCCGGCCCGCTTTCAGGATATATTCGCTCTCAGTGCCCGCTACAGCCTCGGAGCCAAGTTTTCCTGTCGGCACTTCGTCGGGACCGGATAGACATTGCTTTGAACTTGGCGGAGTGTTGCTGTGTGTTATAAATTCATAGTATCGCTTAATTTGAGGGTAGAACCTGTTTACTGAGGTTATCGTGATTGCGATCTGCTCCGTTAGTTGAGTGGAACGTTTGAGCATATAGATATACGCTAGGAGGGCACCCCAACTGGTTCCGGCCACTATACTTTTGCCGCCGAAGTAAACGATAGCAACCCCTATGATGATAGCGGAAAGGATGCCTACGACCAGGCGGCTGCGTTCTGTTACAGACAAGCGGGCTTCATAGGCTTTTCGATTGACGTCGATCTGTCCATTTGAGTAAACGTCTTCATACCAGGAAGGCACGTGGCCAAACTGTGTTATGGAACAGGCCTGGTGAATAAGTTGAGCTTTTTCAGTTGCGGCGCCCGGTCCCGAATCTTCGTAAATGCGTGAATCAGCAGTTGCAGACTGATTTATCCGGTAGAGAAAATACCCTGTTGCGAGAGCGGCCAGGCCGGCAAAAATGGTTGCGATCTGGTCCAGATAAAAGAGGATGGACACGAATATCACCAGTTGAGTGAAAGGTCCTACGGCCCACAAGAGCAGCCGCAGGGCTCTGCCCGCCAGACGACAGTCGCTGTGGCAGATGCGTCTGACGATCTTTTCGTCAGGGGGACAGGAAACGTTTGTGCTATGCAAAACCTGGAAATTTGCTGCTGTTTTTATGCCTCTTTTAACGCAGAATTCCTCGTAAATTGTGTTTATTCTAATTGCTTGATATCTCGAGAAGAACTGAAGCAGGGATGATACGAGCAAAGTGATGAGAACGCCGATGGATGCTATAGTTATCAAAACGAGCGATTTGCGCGGATCAAAATAAAACCCAAAAAATGCAACTGTGTTCCCTCTTTCGAGGAGTTTGGCGTAGTAAACCGCCTGCCCAAGAGCTGCAGCCTGAAGCATTCCGCTCATAGTGCCGGCGACCACAGTCGCAGCAGCGCGAACTTTATACTTTAATAGCCCGTCTTTGGCAATCCAGCCGGCGATCTGTGCATAACGCTGCAAAATAGCCTTGAACTGTTTCAGTCGTTTAGTTGTGGAAGGGGAATTTAGCAATCTATCTTTTCTACGTCAGGATTTTGTAAAAACAGGATTCCGATGCAGAACAAAAGCGGAGCAAAATCATCTAAATTCTAGTCGACTTTTTTACGGGTGATAAGGACGTGCAGATTGTTGAAAAAGGAGTACTTTTTCACCTCGACATTGCTCGCCTTCCAGAATGGCGTCAAAAAAGACTGAATCGTATGGTGGTACTTGCCCCCGGAGAAATCTATGGTATCGCTTTTGCGTGGTGAGCGGTTATAAGGAAGCTTCACATTTTTCATAGGGGTATAAGTGCCCATTACTTCGGGCCGAGATGCAAAAATGGAATAAAAAAGCCCGCGGTCACTCAGCTTATTGTGCCACTGTTCGATGACGCGGATCGTCTGGGGACGATCCATGCTATGCTGGTTGTAGAGTCCGGGACCTCGGGCAAAAATAAGGTCGAAAAAATTATCAGAAAACGGCAATTCGACTTCTACGTTGCAGACGAAGAAATGCTCGTCGTCAGTATCGAGCAGGCGTTTTGCTTTTTCAATGCCTCCTTCGGAAATGTCGACGCCGTAAAGATCGAGTTGTGGATTATTGACCTGAAAACCTCTGGACCAGATGCCGTCACCGCAGCAGAGATCGAGTACGTTTCCTTTAGCGGGAATATTTACGAATTTGCGAGTCCAGTCGGTGACGAGCTCTTCGGTATATTGGAAGCCCGCCTGATTTGCATAAAACTGGTCGGTAGCCTTCAGTGCTTGTTTAGGATTTTTATATACTGGCACGCTCATAATTAATTCTTTTCATATAGAGTAATTTAGATGCAATTCAGTTGGACAAAGTCTAGGCCACCTCTAAAAATCAAGATTAGCGGCTCACGTATTAAATTAACAATATTTTGAGTTAAAATTGAACTCACTGTTGCACAATTACGATTATTTGTCTCAATATGACGGCATTCAGTACTGGCGTCAAGCGGCACCGACTGGCTTTGCGGCCGTAGTGCCGCACCGTTGGCGGCTAAAGTCGAGCCAGCAGGCAGTATCTGTCTATATTATACGCAAGGTTTCGCATACAAATTTTCGTCTTGGCCCTGGCTATTCCTATAGTTCGAATGATCAAGTTGCCCGCCCGCATCTTCTGTATGCCGAAGACATGCTCAACTCGGCTGCGAGTTTTCGAACGTTTATAATTAGCTTCTATCTGACGCTGAGTCAGTTTTTTATAACGACAGCCTTTTCGTTGAATATGGCCGCGGTAGCCTTCTTCTTTAATGTTATCCCGTTTTTCCGTCGAGCCGTAGGCAGAATCGGCCCATACATCCTTGCTGCTGTTGTTTGCATCAAGCAAGTCTTCAAAGACATTGCTGTCATGAACAGAGGCAGGCGTTACTTCACAGCTGCGAATAAACTTGTGCTTAACATCAATATCAATATGGTTCTTATAGCCATAGTAGTTTACGCCGTTCTTCTGCACCCAGCGTGCATCGGTGTCTTTCTGGCGTTTCTTGGTATCGCTCCAGTTTTCGGGAACCTCGCCGTTCTTGATGGATTTATTCTCATCTCTGGTGTTACGCTGCTTTGGAACCGCTACAATACTGGCATCCACGATCTGGCCTTTTTTGGCAGAAAAGCCGTTTTTACGCAGAAACTCGTCGAACTGAGTAAAAAGGTTTTCGACAAGGCCGGCTTCGGTGAGCTGTTCTCTGAAAAGCCATATGGTCTTTGCATCAGGCACTCTGTCGCCAATACCCAGACCGAGAAAACGCATGAAGGAAATACGATCCCTTATCTGAAATTCGAGCTGATCGTCGGATATATTGTACAGGGAATCAAGTATCAATATCTTGAACATGAGTATAACATCAAAGGGTTTTCTGCCTGCGTTGGACTTTCGTTTTTTATCTCTGACAATCTCAAGGGTTTTGCGAAATTGCTCCCAGTCGACTATTTCATTAAGCTTGACAAGTGGGTCGCCGCTGTTGTCGAGTTGTTCAAAACGAGTCTGCCAGTCGAAAAGTCCTACTTGCATCATGATCAATCCTTTGATTATGAGTCGAATAACCGTAATGTAATTGTCAATGAGCTAATTATAACAAAAGGGCAATAAATTGCACGAATCTAACTGATTTTTAGAGGAACCCTCTATTAATAGTGAAAAAGGAAGGCGGTATCTGGGTTAATGTGACTTGTTACTCTTTTAAAAACGATTAGATCCCTAAGTCTTATTATACGTTGGCCAGTCATATATCCTAAAAAAAGAGCTAGCAAAATCCACATTCATAGGCAGCCTTATTTACAGTTTTGAGTCTTGTGGATTTCTTCAAAACCGCCAAGCAGTTGTTTTCTGAATAGAAGCCATTTCAAAACTGCCTTAGCGTAATAATCAAGCATGCGATATGAAAAAACGCCTGATACATTTTAATCTCTCTTTCATACCGAACGACCAGTCGGCGGAAGTTGCCCAGCCAGGCAAAAGTCCGCTCAACCGTCCATCTACGCTTATAACGCCGCATTTTTCGGCCATCATGATATTTCTTCTGCTTGTTGTTTTTCCGGTACGGGCAAATCAATTCAATGTTGCGTCTGGCCAGTCTCTCACGGAGCGGGTCGCTGTCGTAGCCCTTGTCAGCAACGATGCGAGTCGGATTTTTTCGCGGACGCCCGCGGCCTCTTCGCGGCACAGCAATCTTTTCGATAGTCGGCTCCAGCAGCTTTATCTCACTAGGCGAGGCCGAATCGAGGTGAGCACCGAGAGGGACTCCCTGGCCATCGACCACCACCATCCACTTCGTACCCTTTCCGCGTTTGGTTTTTCCAATCTGTGGCCCCCTTTTTTTGCCGAGGCGAAACAGCCGTCGGCGAAGGTCTCTTCCCATTCGAGCTGGCCCTGTTCGTCCAGCTCTGACAAGAACTTACGCCACATTTTGAGCCACACTCCCTGCTCTTCCCACTGCTGCAATCTACGCCAGCAGGTGCTCGCTGAGGGGTACCTGTCGGGCAGGTCCTTCCACCTGGCCCCGCTTCGAAGGACCCAGCAAATGCCTTCGAAAACTTCCCGGTTGCTACGCGGCTTGCGTCCGCCTTTGGGCGACTGTTTGTGCTTCGGCAGCAACGGCTCAATCTTTTTCCATTGTCATCCGTGACCATCGGCAAATCCTTTGCTGAAAAAACATTTCCGTTTTACAGCAAAGTTTACATAAGTCGTTTAATAGCGCAAGTTTAAAATGAAGTTAGTTTTGAAACAGCTTCTAGTGTCTTACGCCTTTGTCGAACCAGTTGGCCTGTTCCCGTCTTCGTTCCAAATCATTACATGATCCGCTCCAATAAGGGTCGGTCATGTATAAGATCTTTGTGGGAGTTCATAGCCTGAATGTTCAAGCCAATACACCGCTTTGGAATGTTGCATGAATTCATTCACACGTTCACTATGCTGCAGGGCTTTCCATCTGTTAATCCAGTCTGAACTGATTTCCTGCTTCAATTTTGGCTGGTGCACCTTTGTGAGATCACGAGTCGAAGCTGGTTGGCGGAAGCTTTGAATTATATGGTCCTCGTATTTAAGCCCCAAAAAGGCAAATATTTGATTCATTGTTTTTTGTGGTGAGGTGACCATGTCTTCGTATTTTACAATTAAATGACGTGGGCTCTTGAACGAGTAGATCGCAAGCATGGTGTCGACATAGCGTTGGATGGGGCACCAATACTGATTTGCATTGTTTGGATGGTTTTTTACCACAGAAGTTACTACGTCAAGGCCGTGCCTAATGGTGCTTATGAAATAAAAATTAGGATTCTCGGCATGTAGCCTGTGATAAGAGAAACAGTTGCGGGGGGACTTTTCTGCCCAGCAAGGTTTTGAGATGCCAGCGTTTTCACCCATCAGATCGGAGATAGAATCATATGCTTGGCAGGAAGTTGGCGCGGTTATAACGGCCTCTGTGAGGCGTTCGGGACATATATTTAGTTTATCGGCAAGTCTTTGGGCAAGACGAGCGATTGTGGCCTGCTGTTGAAACAGGGGCTGAGTGAAGAAAGCAGTCTCCGGACCCGAAATAATTGTGGAAGCGGCATCAAGCATAAACCTAAGTAAGGTTGACCCAGAACGGGGAAGACCTCCTATTATAATGCGTTTTTCGTATGGCATGTGTTTTCTGAAATTTGGACTTTATTATCAGCTAATTTTGAAGTCGTCATACGGAGCTTTTCCCACCGATTTTTCCTCGGGTAGGCAAGCTTCTTCGTCAAGGTCGAGGCATTTCATCTTGCCGGGCTGAACCTCTTTGTATCTGTAGCCGCTTTCAGGGCAGGTCATCACGCCGTTTTCGTCTGGGTCCTTAAGCGGGATTCCGTGTCGACTCATCCACCCGGACTGTTTGGCGGGGACCCCGAGCATGAGAGCGTAATCAGGGACGTTTTGAGTCACTACAGCGCCTGCGCCGATGAAGGCGTAGCGGCCGATCTCGATTCCGCATACGATCGTGGAGTTGGCCCCTATTGTGGCGCCGCGTTTGATGACCGTCTTTTCATAAAGGTCGCGCCTGACTACCTGAGAGCGTGGATTGGTGACATTTGTCAGAACGCAAGAAGGGCCCAGAAACACATCATCTTCGATGACCGTGCCCGTGTAGATGGAAACATTGTTCTGCACTTTTACACTGTTGCCGACGATGACATCAGGTGAAACACAGGTGTTTTGCCCGAAGATACAGTTTTTACCTATTCGAGCGTTCTTCATTACATGTGAAAAATGCCAGATATTGGTGCCTTCTCCGACCGAGGCACCTTCATCTACTATGCTGGTTTTGTGAACAAAATAGTCTTTAGTCATCACTTACAAACGCTTTCTTTAAAAATGGGTGGTAATCACCTTTGAGCCCTATAGGGTTGAGGTTTCTGATCTGCGAAACAATACGCAGCGAAGGCAAGGAGTCCTTCAGACCGAACCCTTCGCCAGCCAGTATTTTCTTGTAGCTGAGGGTGTGAAGGTCCGTGAAGCCGCCCGAAAATTCTACTTCTTTGCCGTCTATGTTTATGGAGCGGTATGTCTTTGGTTTGTCCGGTTCAGGTTCGAACGGCAGGTCTTCGCTGTCGAGTGACAAAAACCATCTTACGCGTGCCTTTTCCAATTCGAGCAGGCCCGCGGCCTTTCGGGGTGTGTAGTAGTGAACCTTGTTGTCCTTTTCTGCTCCGAATATCCAGGACAGCATGTCAAAGAAGTGCACGCCGATATTTGTTGCGATCCCTCCGGATTTGGTAATATCTCCTTTCCATGAGTGCATATACCACTTGCCTCGGGACGTTATGTAGGTCAATTCTATATCGTGGATGCGATCGGCTGGTCCTGATTCGATCTCGCGTTTGAGCTTTAGAATTGTGGGGTGCAGCCTTAACTGCAGAATGGTGTAAACATTGTTGGTGTCCTCCTGTTCGATAGCTTCGAGAGCTTCGACGTTCCAGGGGTTTAGCACCAAGGGTTTTTCGCAGATCGCGTGGGCCTTTATTCTTAGGGCAAACCTTACATGCGAATCGTGCAGATAGTTGGGTGAACAGATAGATACATAGTCGACTGCGTGTCCATCTTCTCGCCTCAATTTTTCAATATGCCGATCGAAGCGTTCGAATTCGGTGAAAAAGCTAGCCTCGGGAAAATAAGAGTCGAGAATTCCTACAGAGTCACTCTTGTCAAGTGCTGCCTCGAGAACATTTCCTGTCTCCTTGATTGCTTTTAAGTGTCTCGGCGCAATATAACCCCCAGCCCCAATAAGAGCAAAACGATAGGGTTTTGTGTTTTCCATTTGCCATACCTCCCTGCTGTGGCGTTTCGAACCCATTTGGAAAAATAAGCGCTTTGTACGCTAAAACTGCAACCGTGCAGTAAAAATAGGCGTACTCCGTCCCCTTCGGTTGCACCGTTTTGCTGAAATGCAATTTTGACCGAGGACGCCGTGACTTATTCTAACTGGCTTAAAATTATACCTAAATATGTTTATTTTCAAGTATATTTTCTAAGTCTTACAACGACAACTGGCGTGGTTTGAGGACTCCCTTATTGCCCAGCGTCAAGAGGTTGAAGGTTGAGATTGGCGGGGGCAAGAAAAATATGGGAGCGCTGGGACTCGAACCCAGGACCCACGCCTTAAAAGGGCGTTGCTCTGCCAACTGAGCTACACTCCCATATGGAAAAAGCGAATACTATCCCCCCGGGAACTGAGAAATGTAATGCCTGAAAGTGGTTTCTGCAAGCAAAAAAAGCCACATTTTCCGCGTTTTTTCATCTTTGATTTTTTGTGAGCAATTCAGCGATTCAGGACTCTGATACTTTTGAGTTCTGCTTTTTTAAACCATTCTTTGAAGACTTACTTTGTAAAAAAATCTCTCGTATTTGCTGGTGTTTGGGAGTCGTGAGGTTTTCGACAGGCTCTGGAAAGAGCATTTGCTGCGGTTCGTAAGTGGTGCGTGTGCTGTAACTCTCAACGATGCATAGAAGGCTCAGCAGAAAGCTTACCATGCTCTCTGCGCCCTGGTTCATGTTTACGCCGTTCTGCTGAAGGCCGTCACAACTGCCTTTAGTCTTAAAATCGTATACGGGGATATGCAGGTCATTTTCTCCGAGGAACCAGTCGAAGGCCTTGCGCTGCAGCTTAAGATAGTCCCTGTCCGCAGTGGCGTCGTATGCACTTCTGAGCATGTGCGCGGTGCCGGCGACTTCAATAGGCTGCTGGTCGAATATGGCTCTTGATCTGCCTTTTTTGTGCCATCCCTTGCATCCTATAAAGCTGAAATGGTCTCCGTCATATGTCTTATCGATCAGGAACTGACAGCTTTTCAATGCGATGTCCAGGAATCGCTTTTTGCCGGTACAGATCGCGGCCTCGAACATAGCGTGGGGAAGGGCGGCGTTGTCATAGGATAGCTTTTCCTCAAACCATTCCCAGCCGGGCTCACTATAGGTTTCAAAACTCGCAGCTATATGTTCAACAGCCACCGCGAGATAGCGTTTTATATCGCTTGCTCCGGGGAACTGGCTCAGATAGTGAGATATCCCGAAGATCGCATAGGCCTTGCCTCGCAGTGAAAGGCCTGCGATATGTTTGACGGATTTGTCAAAACAGTCCTTAGCTACGGGCAGATACCGCGGCAGCGGCGGTTTATTGATGATCGCGCCGAATGCCCACAGTGCCCGGCCAAGAGCATCGTGTTCGGGTTCGTCCTCGATCCAGCGTCGTTCGAAGGTCATGAAGTTCCTGACCGTGCCGTCGGGACGCTGTGAGTCAAACACGAAAGAAAGATAGACGTTGAAAAGCCTCAATGCTTCAGGTTCTGCGTACTGGGCGTAATATCTTGTCATGGCAATAAGTGCCCGTGTATTGTCATCGGTGCAGTAGCCGTGCTGTCTGTTGGGCAAGATAAATTTTGCGTGCTGATAAAGGCCGGTGTCGTCAGTTAGTCTTTTTAGATGGTCGAGCGGGGGTTCAGGGACGTCCAGCACTGATACGCTTTCCTGGGTGTCTTGTGTTGCTCTTACAGGTATGGGTACCGGTAAGGATGGGGAGTTGAACTCTTTCCAGTATCTGGTACCGATCTGCTGCCATGTCAGGTCTCGGCCATATTCGTAAGCTCGGCGTCTGAGCGAGTAAAAAACCTCTTCACTTTTGATTAGTTCAACTATTGTTTCAGCGAGCTGGTGGTGGTCCTCGAAGTCCACCAGACGGCCTCGACCTTCGTCGAGCAGTTCCTGGGCTGCCCAATATGGTGTTGAAACAACGGCCTTGCCGGTGCCGACTGCAAAAGCCAGAGTGCCGCTGGTGAGCTGTTCTTTGTTTCGATAGGGCGTTACATAGATATCGGCGGCACAGAGGAAATTGTGCAGGTCCTCGTCATTTACGAATTGATTGTGGAATAGGACATGATCCTGCAGTCCGAGCTCATTTACCAGACGCTGCAGGCTTGTGCGGTATTCTTCGCCCTCATGTGCCAGAACACTGGGATGTGTCGTTCCGAGAATGATGTATAGTACGCTCGGGTCATTTTTGACGATCTCCGGCAATGCTCTGAGCATCAGCTCTATGCCTTTGTTTTTGCTTAGGAGACCAAATGTGAGGATCGTTTTTCGGCCTTCCATGCCAAATTTGTGTTTGTAGTAGCTGCTGTCCACGAAAGGCAGATCCGGAATGCCGTGAGGTACGAGAAGTATTTTTTCCCTGGGGATCCCATAAATCTCGTGGAGCATTTCGATCCCGCGTTTGTTCATGACTATGATGCGGTGGGATGCGTTGCACACGTTGACTGTTGAACGGAAATAGTTTTTGTCCGGTTCCTCGAGTACGGTATGCATGGTAGTAATTACAGGTGCACTTACGCGATCGAGCAGCAGATTGAGATATGACCCAGCGCTTCCACCAAAGAGGCCAAATTCGTGCTGGACGGAAACCAGGTCGACATGGCTGAAGTTTATGTAGTCAGCAGCGCAAATGTAGTCGTTTTTGACCTTCTGCCTTACTTCGAACTTGACGGGATCCTTGTAACGGCAGTCTTGCTCGGCCTGCATTGCCACAATCAGCGGGTCGAAGCTTTTGCCGGCGGCCAAAGAAATGTTTGAGATCAGGTCAGAAGTGAATGTTGCAATACCGCACTTTTTAGGCAAATACGAAGCAATAAAAGCTACTTTTTTTGAGTTTCTCGTCATTCCTGTGCCTCCCTTGGCCTTAGCCCCCATTCGGGTTTTTCGTCAACAACGCCCGCATTAAGCTATTCCCCAATAGTCTATTTCAAATTCTAATGCAGATAGTTTCGTCTGTCAATGGTCTAACGATATTGTTGTGTAATTTTCTTCTGTTAATTTTAGCATTGGTTTTTTTTAGTGCAGGGCTTGACATGGCAAACTTTCCACAGTAAAACTAGTATAGTACTAGGATTTTAGGAGATATGTATGAAGTTATCTACAAGAAGCAGATATGGATTAAGGGCTTTGCTGGACCTGGCAAAGCATGTCGATGAGGGACCGTTGCAGATAAAATCCATAGCGGACCGTGAAGACATCAGCAGTAAATATCTTGAGCAACTGATGGCGATTTTGAAATCTGCCGGTCTGGTACGAAGCGTTCGCGGTCCTAAAGGCGGCTATATGCTTGCAAAGAAGCCTGAAGAGATCAGACTTAGCGATGTATTTGTGACGCTGGAAGGGCCAATGACGCCGGTAGAGTGCGTTGAGCACACGGATTATTGTTCGAGGTGTACTGATTGCATCACCCGCCAGGTTTGGATAGAGATACATCAGGCCATTATGACTGTTCTGGAATCGACGACTCTTCAGGATCTGGTTGACAGGGCGAAATCCAAGAAGAAGCTGGATTTCCAGATTTAATCCGGCAGCTTTAGAATTCTTGAGTGCCCGGGGAGTGAAACACTAATGAGTATTCAGGAAAGGGTGTTGGCATGGCAAAGATTTATGAAAATATAGTCGAAACGATCGGAAAGACGCCTTTGGTTCGCATCAACAAGCTCGGTGCGGCTGGAGTTACTATCCTGGCGAAAATCGAGAGTTTTAATCCGTGTGCCAGCATCAAGGATCGAATTGCATATGCAATGATCCAGGCCGCGGAGGATGCCGGCAAGCTAAAGCCTGATACAATAGTGGTCGAGCCTACGAGCGGCAATACAGGCATCGGTCTGGCATTCGTATGTGCATGCAAGGGTTATCGGTTGATGCTTACGATGCCCGAATCTATGAGTGTGGAAAGACGCCGTCTGCTCAAGATGCTTGGTGCCGAGCTCGTGCTCACGCCTGCTGAGAAGGGTATGAAAGGAGCTATCGAAAAAGCCAATGAGATAGTCAATTCGACTCCCAATGCTTTTATGTGTCAGCAGTTCGAAAATCCGGCGAATCCGGAGATCCATAGAAAGACTACGGCTGAGGAGATATGGCAGGATACGGATGGACAGGTTGACATCCTGGTAGCTGGTATCGGCACCGGTGGAACCATAACCGGTTGTGGACAGGTGCTCAAAGAGCGTAATCCTGAGCTTCGCGTTGTGGCTGTCGAACCTGAAAGCTCTGCGGTTCTTTCAGGGGATCAGCCCGGACCCCACAAGATACAGGGGATTGGTGCCGGCTTCGTGCCTGGTATACTTAACACAGATGTTTACGATGAAGTTCTTCGAGTCGGTAATGAGAAATCTATGGAGATCGCCCGTGAGCTCGCGGCAAAGGAAGGTATTCTTGCAGGGATCAGTTCGGGAGCAGCGTTATATGCTGCAATAGAGGTCTCAAAGCGAAAAGAGCTGCAGGGCAAGACGATCGTCGTTATACTTCCCGACACCGGCGAGAGATATATTTCAACCGAGTTGTTCAAGTAAAGGACAGGAGATGCATCGTGGACAAGGCCACCAATAAACTGGTAGACTCAATACTGGAGACCTATGAAGGGGACTCCGGTATAAATTTTATCGATGTTACGAATTTGCCTGTAAAAAGCAAGATCGTAGAGATTTTTGACATGCTGATGGAAATTGCGTTTCCTGGTTATACAGGCAAGAGACGCATTGCACGAGACAGCATAAGGTATACGGTTGGCGACATCGTTTGCCGGGTAAGGCATGAGCTGGCTGAGCAGATCGAGCGGGCACTTAAGCATAAATGCAGGCTCAAACCGTGTCCGGGTTGCGATTGCCATGAAATGGCAGTTAAGATCACCGAAGAACTTTTGAACCAGCTTCCAAATTTGCGTGAGGTGCTCAAGGGCGATGTTCAGGCAGCTTATGACGGGGACCCGGCAGCGGAGTCTTTCGAGGAGATCGTTATATCGTATCCGTTCATACACGCGATCACTGCTCATCGTATCGCTCATGAGCTTTATGTGCGAGATGTGCCTTTGATCCCGCGGATGATATCGGAGAATGCTCATTCCAAGACGGGCATAGATATTCACCCCGGTGCCAGGATCGGAAGGAATTTTTTCATTGATCATGGCACGGGTGTGGTAATTGGTGAAACAACAGAAATCGGTGAAAATGTAAAAATATATCAGGGCGTCACTCTTGGTGCGATCAGTTTTCCGAAAGACGAACGAGGTGAGATCATTCGGGGACAGAAACGTCATCCGACGCTGGAAGATGACGTTACGATCTATGCCGAGGCGACGATCCTCGGTGCGGTGACCATAGGCAAGGGGGCCGTGATCGGCGGTAATGTTTGGATAAAGAAAAGTGTAGAGCCAGGTAAG